>CAYZPW010000072.1:0-19337 GCA_964480475.1 uncultured bacterium
CCTGCCAGAGGTCGTGTAGGGGCGGTGCTTGCCCCGCCCTTCGAATGCGATCATCGCCCGCCGTGTGGCCACGTCATCGCCCGGCTTCAGCCGAGGCGATGCAAGCAGCTATCATTGTCCTAACCCCCGAATTCATTCGGGGGATTCCGGCCAGCCGGACACACCACCTCCATCCTCCTCAGATGAGGATTCCGGGGAGGGAGGGAGGGAGGAGGCGTCTGAGCCTTCTCAGGTCACCCGAATGAATTCGGGTGTTAATACAATGAGGACCATGAACATCATCGCGTTGAAACGCGGTGATTCGCAGGACCGTAATGGCCGCCGCTCATATAAGATGAGCACTCGACCGGGCGAATCCGATATGCTCGATCCTCTCCCCTTTTCGCCCTTTCGCCTCTTCGCCTTTTCGCCTGTCTGGCCGACGGACAACTGCCAGCGGACAACTGCCAACCGCCAACGGCCTACGGGATAGGATAATGGTAGCCCATATCGACCGTGCCGGTGTCGGGTGTGCCATCCGCCTGCGTTGTGCGGTCCGGTCCGAAAGGGACAGCGTCCAGTGGCGATCTGCTCCCAGCATCAACGGAGGGGGGCGTTGGCTACTCAATACTTCCCTGCCGCGGCCCGCTCACAGGCGATATGCAGGGGAGTCAAGCCAGACGCGGCCTGCTGCTTAGAGGCTTTGATTGCTGTATGGCATTTTGCTAATGTCCTATGAGGTTATGACACGCCGAAACTGAAATCGGGGCATGGCTAATAGGACGCACGAGGACTAATGCAGAAGAGACAAGTCGCCACATTCGGTTCCCTAGTCGCATGCGATCAGCAGATGGTTGAAGCATTCGAATTGGCTCATAAGGCTTCAGGCACAAACGTGCCAGTGCTGCTGCAAGGAGAGAGTGGGACGGGGAAACAGGCATTGGCGTTTGCCATTCATGCAGAAAGCTCTCTCAAGGACACACCGTTTCATGTTATGGGATCCTCCGCTGAAGCCCCGACAGCCCTGGAATCGGTGTTCGTTGGGCCCAAGCCCATTCTTGTAGTGAGTTACGGGCATGAGGCCAGAAGTGAGCTCAGACTGGAGAAGACTGGGACGCTATACATTGATGAAGTTACACTTCTGAACGCGACTGCTCAGTTCGGCCTGTTGAGTCTCCTGGACGAGCTTCGGCATTCCTCGTCTAGAATTGGGAGCGAGACCCAATCACGATTTCGTGTGATCGCATCGACGAACACGGAAATCCAGAAGTCCTGCAAAGAGGGCCTGGTCAGGCTCGATCTCTTCTATGCTATGAGCGTGATACACATCACGTTGCCGCCTCTCCGAGAAAGGCTCGACGATATCGTTTTATTAGCCGAGCGTTTCCTACAGGTGGCTCTACAGAAGCATAACAAGCGCCACAGGACGTTTTCGTGGAAGTGCGTGAGCGAGATGGGCAGATATGGTTGGCCAGGGAATTTGGATGAACTGAGGAACAAAGTTGAGAGGGCGGTAATTCTGTCATCAGGAAACGAGATAGGCCATCAAGATATTGGTTTGCCATCCTTGGCTCAGAAAACCGGGATTAAACTCTATGACAGGAAGCTCAATCTGGAAAAACAAAATCTTCAGGCCGCTTTGGGGGCTTCTGAAGGCAACGTTGCATGGGCAGCAAGGACTGTGGGTCTGTCTAGACAGAACTTCTACAGGCTGGTGAAGAAACACAGTATATCAATCAGCGACTTCCGAAAATAGAACCCAACTGATCTTGACAACCGACTTCCACAATTGATGAAGCGCTCGTCTGCTGCTGGTGATCGAAACGCAGCAATACTGAAAATGCAACCGAAATCGGAGCGTAGCCTGGCTAGACGGGAGATTCCGACGATTGGATCCACTGGATGAAGGGGAGAATCCATTGCACGCGGTTGCCTCCCAGATGGCGTTGTGTCATAAACGCTAGGTAAAAGGGCGGTTCGTCAGGCATGTGTAGGGCGCGGTGCTTGCCCCGCCCTGACGGAAGAGGGTGCAGTTCGCCGCGCGGCGAACAGCCCTACGAGGATGATCGATGCTAAAGTTTGAGATTGAGGCGCGAGCTGAGAGGAGCGCGGCCAGGGTCGGGAGGCTCACGGTCAACGGGCGGACGGTTGAGACGCCGGTGTTCTTTCCTGTTGGGACGCAGGGGACCGTAAAAGGCGTTGCGCAGAAAGAGCTCATCGCACACGGGGTGCAGGGGATGCTCTGCAACCTTTATCATCTATATCTCCGGCCTGGGATTGACGTGGTTGAGGCGGCGGGCGGGCTGCACAGGTTCATCAACTGGGACCGTCTGATAATAACCGACAGCGGCGGCTTTCAGGTCTATAGCCTAAAAAGCCTGCGGAAGATCGAACCTGAGGGCGTCCATTTCGTCTCTCATCTCGACGGCTCATCACACCTCTTCACGCCCGAGAACGTGATCAAGATGCAGATGAGGCTTGGCGCCGACATAGCGATGGTCCTGGACGAGTGTGTGGAGTATCCGACGACGTTCGACTACGCCCGCAGCTCGATGAACCTGACGCTTGAGTGGGCAAAGCGGTCGGCAAAATGGCTCGGTCAAGGGACCGCGATCTTCGGGATCGTCCAGGGCGCGACGTTCCCCGAACTTCGGGTCGAATGCGCAAGGCGTTTGACTGAGCTGGCTTTTGACGGCTACGCCATCGGCGGGCTGGCGGTTGGCGAGGCGAAGGACACGATGTTCGAGATGGTTGACGTATGCACACGAGAACTGCCGCCTGATAAGCCGCGGTATTTGATGGGCGTGGGCTTCGGAGTTGACATTGCCAAGGCGGTCGCATGCGGTGTGGACATCTTCGACTGCGTGATGCCGACGCGGAATGCGCGAAACGGGACGCTGTTCACAGAAAGCGGCAGACTCGTGATAAAGAACACGCAGTATTCGCAGGATAACAGGCCCATCGAGGAGGGCTGCGACTGCTACACGTGCAGGAACTTCAGCAGGTCATATCTGCGGCATCTTCACATTTCGGGAGAACTTCTCTCGCCGATGTTGAATAGTATCCACAACATTCGGTATTATACGAGATTGATGTCCCGGGTTCGGGATGCAATACGAGATGGCCAGTTTGAGGAATTCGTGGCCGAACTTCAGGCCAAACAGGCGGAGGAGAATGACATTGTTTAAGTCATCAGCGCAAGCTGCGCGTGTAAATAAGGGCAGCACGAAAGGGTTCTTCCGAACGTTGTCAATTGCGTCAGTCGTGGCGTTGCTTGAATCGTCGGCGTATGCGATGGCGCCGGGGGGCGAGGGCGGCGAAGGAGGAGGCGGCATGGTGGGGATGTTGCCGCTCCTTGCCATCGTCGCGATCATGTATTTCCTGCTCATCAGACCGCAACAGAAGCGGCAGAAAGATGTCAAGCAGATGCAGCAAAGCCTCAGAGTGGGTGACAGGGTCACCACTACGGGAGGCATACACGGCACGATTGCCACTATTTCAGAGACCACCGTGTCCCTGAAGATCGCCGAAAAGGTGAAGATCGAAGTAGATCGAAACGCAATAACCGGCATTAGGTCCGCCGAGACCAGCGCCTCGAAGTAACGACGGGCCGGTGGGCGAGAGCCCGATCCAACCTCCCGCTTGCGCCGTTTTGGCCAGAGCACCTATTATCAATCGCCGGATATGAGAAAGCAGGGAACTTGTGTCTAAAGTTCTGTATGTGCAGGGGACGACCAGGCCGGGCGGGGCCTGGGAGAGTCTCAGGGACATTGTCTATGGCCTCGACCGCGACTGCTTTGAGCCAATAGTTGCGTGCTCAAAGGCCCCCGCCTGGCGTGGCTCGGGCGATGGGGTCGAGAGCGTTATCGTCAAGATGCCGATGTTTAGGAAAGGCAAGAGCTTGCCGCGCATTCCGCTTGCTGTGCGTCGGCTCAGGCAAGCAATTCGCTCACACGGTATCACGCTTGTGCACGCCAACAGCGTCTGGGACGCTCCGTATGCCTTGTGGGCCGCAAAGCCTCCCAAGATACCCGTTGTGGTTCACGTCAGGACAGAGATAGACCAGGACAAGGCGAGGAAATATTCGCTGGACAAAGCCGACGTCGCGGTCTCAACATCCCGTGCGGCCGTTGAGGTATTGTCGGGCTTTGAGTCGCTCACAGAAAGGGTCTTCTATCTGCCCAACGGTGTTGACCTGACCCGGTTCAGTCCGGCGGTCTCGGGCGGCGAGACGCGGCAGAGGCACGGCATTGCCAGTGAGGCGGTGGTCTTTGGCGCGGTGGGGCGGATCGACCGGCTGAAGGGGCTCGATCTTCTGGTCTCGGCGTTCGCCCTGGTTGCAGAAGGGGCCGAACGTGCGAGGCTGCTGATCGTTGGCGAGGCGAAGGGGAAGAGCAGCTCGTTCAAGAATGAACTGTTGAACATGGTCGAGGAGCTCCGGCTTTCAGAGCGTGTTATATTCGCCGGCCACCAGAACGACCCGGCTCCTTTTCTCGCGGCAATGGACATCTTGGTCATGCCAAGCAGGACCGAGGGCTTCGGGCGCTCCGCGGTCGAGGCGATGGCGATGGCAAAACCGGTGATCGCGTCGGATGTCGGGGCACTTCCAGAGATAGTGTCGGACGGGTTGACAGGCTACGTCTTTCCTGACGGGGACGCTCACGCGCTCGCTGACAGGATGAAGGAGCTCGCGGCCAGCGAGCAGAAAAGGGCTGCATTCGGTCGCGCTGGGAGATTATTTGCGGAGGGGAGGTTTGACCTCAGCACCATGATCTCAAGGCTACAGAGCATCTACAGCGTGCTGCTGAAGGGGAGCGAGAAAGGATAGCGCCGATGCGAGTCCGGGTCCCGATCTTCATGTTCCACCACGTTGTGGGTCAAGGCGGCTCAGCGCCTCGTTCAGCGCTTGTAGTGAGGAAGTCAACGCTCAGTGAAATCGCGGCGTGGTTCCTCAGGCGCAACTACGAGTCGATGACGGTGAAAATGCTTGCCGAATGTCTGGGGGCTGGGGATACTGCCTCTTTGAGCCGCAGATTTGTTTTTACGTTTGACGACGGGGCGAGAAACAACTTCGAGCACGCATATCCCGTGCTCAAAGAGTCGGGCTGCACGGCTACATTTTACGTGCCCGCTGACTACATTGCGAAGACAAGCGAATGGCGAAAGAGGAATCGGACGTTCCAAATGATGAGCGAGGAAGAGATTCTGGAGCTTTCGGGGGAGGGTTTCGAGATCGGCTCGCATGGATGCCAGCACGTGGACCTTACGGCCTTGAGCGACAAAGAGCTGGGCGCCGAGATGGCGGAGTCGAGGGCGAAGCTGTCTTCGATAATCGGTTCAGAAGTGGCGACGTTTGCGTATCCATACGGGCTTTTCGACGTCAGAGCAGTGGAATTTGCAGGGAAGGCGGGCTATATTGCGGCGTGCTCAACGATACGCGGCGCCGTGCAAGATTCGAAGCGCCCTTTCGCTCTGAAGCGCATCATGATAACCGAGGGCACAAGCTTGCTTCGACTTCGCTACTTTCTGAGCGGGCTCTTGGATTTCGAGCACCGCAAGGAGTTCAATGCGGCCATCTTGAAGTCGGATGCAAAGGAGCCAGTGCGCCTTATGCAAGTTGAGGTAAGATGTTAAGCAGCGACGATCTGAAAGCGAAACTCAAGAGTATCGACAGGTCAGGATACAAGTCCTACAAATCCCTGGCTGGACGATACAAGTTCGAGGACTACATCCTCATCTTCGACAAGATACAGAGCGATCCCTTTGCGCCTCCATCGCGCTTGCGAGTTCGGATGCCGAAGGAGGTTGCGGGCTTCCCCAAGGCGCTCTTCTCTACGCCTACTCGTCGTGTGGCGCTTGAGGATTTTCTGACGCGACAGTTTCAAGCGAGCGCATCCGATTCACGGCGGAAGATACGCGGCTCGGGCAAGAGCGGGACCCTTTCTATCGCGTCGTGCGGTCAGGAGGTCCTAGAGAGAAGCTCAATGAACGTTACGGACGAATATGTCGAAGCGCGTTTCGTGGCGGGGCTTCCGGCGGAGGGACGCATCATCCTCGGCAACGAGGCGTATGCGATGCTCTTTGGGATTCTGCCGAATATCGTCCGCCAGTCTCTCAGGTATCAGAATCTCGACAAGAACGCGTTGTCGAAGCACATTGAAGTTGTTGAGGATCAGGATTTCATACGTCAGAAGCTCGATGAGTTCGACCTGATAGCGTTTGTTGCCGATGGCTCGATTCTTCCCCGGCGAAGCGGGATAGACGACCGGCCGATGACCGGTATCGTCGTCAGCATAGATACTCTCGACGTGGTCAATCCGGGGGAGATCGGCGCGAACATCGTCATCCCGTTCAAGGCCCCACAGAGCCTGCGAATCAAGATTCAAACGCCGAATCGCGGGCCGGTTTCCGGGATGGCGCTCAAACCTGGCGTGACGCTCATCGCTGGGGGCGGATTCCACGGTAAATCGACGCTCCTTTCGGCTCTGGAGAAAGGAGTTTACGACCATATACCCGGCGACGGTCGGGAGTATGTCGTTACTGTACAAGGCGCCGTGAAGGTGAAGGCTGAGCAGGGCCGGAACATCGAGAAGGTAGATATCAGGCCTTTCATCAATCACCTGCCGTTCGAGCGGAGCACGAGAGCCTTCTCAACGCCAAATGCGAGTGGGAGCACTTCCCAAAGCGCGAACATCATGGAGTCGCTTCAGATGGGTGCGAGCGTTATCCTGATAGATGAGGACACGTCGGCGACCAACTTCATGATCAGGGACGTTAGAATGCAGCATCTGGTCCCTAAGGACCGGGAGCCAATCACGCCATTCATCGATAAGATAAGGCTCATGTATTCTGACCTGGGCGTCTCGTCGATACTCGTCATGGGCGGTTCTGGGGACTACTTCGACGTTGCGGATGTTGTGCTGGTGCTAGATAACTACAAGGTCTTAGACATGACGGTCAAAGCACAGACTATCGCCATAGAGCACCTGACGAGGCGCGAGATTGAGGGCGGCGAGCGTTTCGGAGATTTGGTCAGCCGCTGCGCGATAAAGCGTTCGCTGAGTCCGAGGTCGGGGCAGCACGAGGTCAAGATCGACGTGAAAGGCAAAACGAAAATACTCTACGGAGAGAGCGAAATCGACCTTTCAGCTCAAGACCAGCTGGTAGATTATTGCCAGACTCGCGCCGTGGCCGATGCGATATATTACGGTGTATCAGATTATCTGAAGGACCTTGAGAGCAATCTGACGATATCAGAGCTGATTGAGAAGATCGATGGGGACATTTCAGAAAGAGGCTTGGACATTCTGTCGCCGTTCGTGCGGGGCGATTACGCCAGGCCAAGACGTTTTGAGATAGGCGCAGCGATCAATCGTCTGCGGTCGCTGAAGGTTAGACAATTGAGACCCGAGGAACGGGACCAGGAAGGGACAATAGGTGAAAAAGAATCTGTTGGGTAAATCGATCTTTGCGGTAGCACTGGTCGTGCTCGTTGGCTGGTGCGCGTTTCCTCCGAAGGAGAAGGTGATACTTGGGCTTGACCTCAAGGGAGGGATACACCTTGTCCTTGAGGTGGAAACGGACAGCGCACTGAAGGGCGAGCTTTCCGAGATGAAGCAGAGGCTTGGCGAGTATCTCCAGGACCGCGAAATACCGATTGAATCGGAGAGCGTGGAGGACGATCTGTCGATCCGGTTTGTTCTGCCGACCACATCCGCCAAGAACTTGGCGGTCTCGCAGTTTTCTGAGGAGAGCGGCCGTTTTGACACCTACACGACCAAGCTCGACGGCGACAAGTGGGAACTCAAGTTGATGTTCAAATCGGACGAAGACAGGCGCTTAAGAGAGAACTCAGTGCGTCAGGCGTTGGAGACGATCCGCAATCGCGTCGATGAACTTGGCGTTGCCGAGCCGACCATCCAGCGAGTTGGGATGACTGGCAACCGGATACTTGTTCAGTTGCCTGGGGTGGTTGACCCCCAGCGAGCCAAGAAGATCATCGGTCGAACAGCGATGCTTCAGCTTCAATTGATGAAGGACGAGGCCCCTACAAAGGAAGCGTTGCTGGACAAACACGAAGGCAAGGTCCCAGACGGGCACGTGATCCTCAAAATGGCGCCTCCCCGGCAGGCTGAGAACGCTAAGGAGCGCTATGCGCTAGTGGAAAAGGAGGTGCGTGTCTCTGGCGCGGACCTTGAGGACGCCAGAATCGGGCACGACGAGTTCAACATGCCGGCCGTCGATTTCAGGCTGTCGCGTTCGGCGGGTCGCGTTTTCGGCAAGTTTACCGAGAAGCACCTGAACGAGCGACTTGCCATCGTCCTGGATAAGCAGGTCGAGTCGGCGCCAGTAATAAGAAGCCGCATCACCGACAAGGGACAGATAACCGGCAACTTCACCGTGCAGGACGCGGAGGACCTCTCAGTCATCTTAAGAGCAGGTGCTCTTCCCGCGACGGTCAGATACCTTGAGGAGAGAACCGTGGGGCCGTCGCTGGGACAGGACTCGATCAGACAGGGGACGATCTCCGCCCTCATAGGTGGCTCTTTGGTTGTGCTATTCATGCTCTTTTACTATCGGGTTGCAGGTGTGATCGCGGACATGGCGCTCTTGCTCGACTTGGTGCTGCTGATGGGCTGCCTGGCACTATCGGGGGCCGCCCTTACGCTGCCGGGTATCGCGGGGATCATCCTCACGCTCGGCATGGCCGTTGATGCCAACGTTCTCATCTTTGAGCGCATCAAGGAAGAGCTCAAGGCCGGCAAGACGACGAGAGCGGCGGTAGAAGGCGGCTTCAAGCGCGCCCTACTGACGATCGTCGATGCAAACGTCACGACGCTCATCGCGGCAGTCGTGCTGTTTCAGTTTGGAACAGGGCCGATACGAGGTTTCGCCGTAACTCTAATAATTGGCATCCTTGCGAGCATGTTCACGGCCCTTTTCATGGCGAAATTGGCCTTCGAGATAATGATTCAGAAGTTTAGGGTCAGGCGGCTTAGCATATAGTAGGTATTGCGCCTAAAGAGGAATAATATGGACATACTGAAAGATACAAAGTTCAGATTCATCGAGGGACGCAAGGTAGCCTTCTTGTGTTCCGCCCTCCTCATACTTGCTGGAATCATCTCCCTCATTGTCAAGGGCGGCCCAAGCTACAGCATAGACTTCGAGGGCGGAACGCTCATTCAGCTGAAGTTCCTTGAACCGGTCGAGGTGTCCTCGCTCAGGGACATCTTGAAGAGCATCGACTACGGGGACGCAACTATACAGAGGTTCGGTTCACCCAGGGAAGTCCTCATTCGAGTGAAGGATGTCGCCCCGAAGTCCCCAATACCCGAGGACAGCGTGGCGCCTCAAATAACGGGAGCCATCCGTTCGGCGTTCAAGGAGCAGGAAGGCAGGGAACTTCTGATCGACATCAACGCGGCCGGGCCGAAGGAACTTGCGCTCAACCTCAGGCAACTGGATGCTTTCAAGGAGAATGAGGAGGCCGCAAACTCGCTGGCAGTGGCAATTGTCGAGAAACGGAACTCTCTGGGAGGGCAGTTTGCCAGCATGGAGCCGCTGACTTCAGTGCCCGGCATCCCACCTGAGGCGGTTGAGTACTTCAAGAACAAAGCCTACGTGAGCAAGTTCATCGTGGTCCGCCAGGAGATGGTCGGACCAAAGGTCGGGAAGGACCTGCGGGGTAAGGCCCTGCTTGCGATATTCTGGGCAGTCCTGGGCATCCTGATCTATATCTCACTTCGCTTTAGGTTCCGTTTCGCCGTGGCCGCGATAATCGCGCTCATCCACGACGTGGCCATCACCGTCGGGCTATTCTCGATCCTCAATCGCGAGGTCTCACTCACGATCATCGCTGCCCTTCTTACAATCGTTGGCTACTCGCTGAACGACACAATCGTCGTGTTCGATCGCATCAGAGAGAACTCAAAGGCGCTAAGAAGCCTACCCTTCGGGCAGCAGGTTAACGCTAGCATCAACATGACCCTCACCAGGACGCTTCTCACGTCACTCACGACGTTCATCGTCGTTCTGACGCTGTTCGTTCTCGGAGGTGAGGTGATACGAGATTTCGCCCTTGCTCTGATGATAGGTATTCTGGTGGGGACATATTCTTCGATTTTCGTCGCAAGCCCTATACTCTATGAATGGGAGACGTTCTCCAAGAGCAGAAAAAGGAAGAGTCGCATCCCCTCGAAGAGGCCCGCGGCTCAGACTGCGCGGTCCTCGAAGAGGCGAAAGTAAGGGAGTAAGTGTTGATCCTCAACGTGTCCGCCGAAGACAAGAGAAAGTCCGCGGCGGATTACGAGGCGCGGCTTGATGCGATCAAGCGTGCTGTGCTGTCAAGATACCCGGATACGGCGCCGGTTGACGACGTTGATAGGGCGTTCAGATTCGCGGCCGAATACCACCAGGGTCAGAAGCGACTGTCTGGGGAGGACTTCATAGACCATCCACTCTCTGTGGCCGAGATTCTGACCAAGTGGGAGCTTGCGCCGGAGCTCATCATAGCCGCGTTGCTCCACGACGTCTTGGAGGATGCGTCCCCCGAACACGTGGTCGGGCAAACCGCTGAAGGTGCATCCCAGCCGGACGCGTCGCGCGTGAGGGAGCGCTCAATCAATGCCAGGAAGCGGCTCAGAGACGACATAGGCGGTAGATTTGGAAAAGACGTGGCGGAGATAGTCGAGGGGCTAACAAAAGTCGACCGGTTAGTGCTCGAATCACGCGAGGAGCGAAGGCTTGAGAACCTAAAGCGATTCTTTGTGGCGGTGAGCAAGGACCTCAGAGTGGTGCCAATAAAACTCGCCGACCGGCTTCACAACATGCGCACGCTGAAGTCGCTTGCCGACTGGAAACAGAAAAGAACGGCGAAAGAGACGCTGAACCTGTACGCGCCTCTGGCGTATCGTTTCGGGATGGGCGAGGTTCAGGCCGAGCTAGAGGACCTGGCTTTTGAATGCGTGTTACCCGAGATCTATAACAAGCTGGTAGAGAAGCTCAAGACGACCGAGGACCAGCGCGTCGCAGCGCTGAAGGCGGCGGAGAAAGCGTTCAGAAAGAGGCTCGCAGCCGCAGATGTATCGGCCACGATCACAACCCGCAGTAAGCACTACTACAGCATCTATCGCAAGATGGTGCGACAGAGTCTGACGATCGATGAGGTGTTGGACATCGTTGGGATGAGGCTGATAGCGAAGAGTGAGCGAGCCTGCTACCGCGTGCTGGGCGAGGTCCACTCCCTATGGCTCCCCATACCGGGGACATTCAAGGACTACATAGCGACACCCAAGTCGAATATGTATCAGTCGTTACACACAGTTGTCCTCATCAACCCCGGCTATCAGATGGAGGTCCAGATTCGGACGGAGCGGATGCATCTTGTCGCCGAGCGAGGCATAGCGGCCCACTGGCGTTACAAGGCGATGGTGGACAGAAGGGTCCTGGACAAGCTCTACAAGGAGAGCGACGCAAGTCTGTGGGTTGAGGAGTTCATTACCGGCTACATAGAAAGGGACAAGGGGACAGGGCTTCTGGACGGCATAAAGATGATGCTTCAGTCCGAAGACATCTACGTAATAACGCCCAAAGGCGAGATGAGAAGCTTCCCACATGGCGCGACGCTCATCGACTTCGCATACAGCGTCCACTCTTCAGTAGGAAACCAGTTCGTGTCGGGTAGGGTCGGTGGGCTTCAGAAACAACCGGACTACCAGTTGAAGACGGGCGACGTCGTCGAGATCATAACGGATAAAAAGGCGAGGCCCAAGAAGGAGTGGCTGAAGTTCGCCAAGACGCCCTATGCTCGGCATTCTATACAGAAGTGGTTCAAGGTCGAAGAGCGACACCTAATGGTCGAGATAGGTAAGTCGGTGCTGGAGGAGAAACTCAGGATGGCCCGCGTCCCCACCAGGGAATTCTACAAATCCCGTGCTCTGGCTTCGTTCCTTGACAAGAGCGGCCTGTCAGACATAACCGACCTGTTCGTCAAACTCTCGACTGGCAAAATAAAGCTCATTCATGCGCTCCAGGCGGTCTTGCCCAAGAACCTTTACGAGAACGTGCATACGCTCAAGATATCGAAATCCCCTCCTGAGGAGGACCTGTTCAACCGGATACGTGCTTACAAGAAGGGGCTCGTCATCTCCGACACGACAAGCTCGGAGGTGCTTCTCGCTAAGTGCTGCCATCCAGTGCCGGGCGACCGCGTAGTCGGATATGTCAAGCGGGGAAGCGGCGTCTCGGTCCACAGAGTCGAGTGTAAACAGATCGAGCGGCTGCTGCCGGACAGCATAAGAATAATAAGAAACATCCGATGGAACGTGCCCAAATCCAGCCAGTTCGATGCCTGCTTGCGGCTCAATTCCACTGACATGAAGGGCATCCTGGCCCGTATCACAAAGGCGCTGCTGAACACCGACATCGACATTCGGCAGATGAGAAGCGATAGGCTCCCGGACGGTTCCATAACGTTTAAGATCGACGTGTTATGTTCTTCCGCCAGACAGATCGAGAAGGCGATGGATGAGTTGAAGGACATCGAGGGAATGATTGACATAGAAAGATAATAAGCGATTTCGGGGAAGAAGATGCCAAAGCAGACCGTAATAACCAACAAGGCCCCGGCCGCCGTTGGCCCTTACTCACAGGCGATTCTCGCCGGAGGCTTTCTCTTCATCTCAGGCCAGATTGCCATCGACCCAGCAACCGGCAAGCTCATTGACGGCTCTCCTATCGAGCAGACGCGCCTCATAATGAAGAACATCGGCGCAATTCTCAAGCAGGCCGGCGCCTCATACAGCGACGTCGTCAAGTGCGAGATCTTTGTGACCGACCTTGGTCAGTTCAAAGCGATCAACGAGGTCTATGCCAAGTCCTTCGAGACCGAGCCGCCGGCAAGGGTAACGGTAGAGGTGTCCGCTCTGCCCCTAGGGGTTGACGTCGAGATCAGCGCGATTGCCTTCGTCAGGCAGTAGGGCTGTCCCGGACGCGGTGGGTATGTCTTACTAACGGGCAGTGAGATGACGCGACAGATACCGGACAAGGAATCACTCACAGTTGAGTTTAAGAGCGACCCGGCCGGCTATTCCGACAAGGAATTGGTTGAGTCCGTAGTTTGCATGGCCAATGCCGAGGGTGGTGTCATCTATCTGGGTGTCGAGAATGACGGGACAGTCACAGGTCTTTGCAGCAAGCATCGCGATATGTCGGGTCTGGAAGCACTGATTCTCAATAGAACCAAACCACCCGTTGCCGTTCACTCACGCGAAATCGTGGAAATGGGGAAACGGGTTGGTGCGATCAAAGTACCGAAGATCCAATCGGCCTGGCCGGTCTCGACGGCAGGAGGGAAGGTGCTTCGCAGAAGGCTCGATGCGCACGGCGAGCCCCAGTGCGTTCCGTTCTATCCCGGCGAGTGGGACAGCCGGGCTTCGAGCTTGAGAAAACTCGATTATTCGGCCTTGCCGGTCGAGGTGTGCGATGAGAACGACTTCGACCCGTTGGAACGACATCGGCTGAGGCGAGCGATCGAGCACAACAGGAGAGGAGACAAGTCGCTGCTTGGGCTTGCCGATGGGGAACTCGACCGCGCACTCGGTTTGTGCACGACCGTAGAGGGGACAATTAAGCCCACGGTCGCCGGGTTACTGCTAATTGGCCGAGAGACCTCACTACGTCAACACATACCCACTCACGAGCTGGCGTTTCAAGTGTTGGAGGGCACGACAGTGCGCGTCAATGATTTCTATCACACTCCTCTGCTAGCGGCCTTTGAGCGAATCGAAGAGCAGTTCGGAGCAAGAACCGACGAGCGCGAGCTTCAGATCGGCATGTTCAGAGTGCCAGTCCCCTCGTACGACGGAAGAGCATTCCGTGAGGCGCTGGCCAATGCCGTGGTCCACCGAGACTACACGCGACTCGGAGCCGTCCATGTTCGCATGGTCCCGGGCGCCATTGAGATCAGCAATCCGGGTGGATTCGTGGAAGGAGTAACTCTGCAAAACATCCTTGTGACGGAACCACGCCCGCGCAATCCACTACTCGCCGACGTATTCAAGCGAATAGGCATCGTTGAGCGGACTGGCAGGGGCGTTAGCATCATTTTCGAGGGAACACTTCGCTACGGACGAGAAGCGCCCAACTATGACATGTCGAACGAGACCAGCGTGGTTGCTCACATCCCTGGAGGAGAGGCTGACCTGGCTTTCCTTGAACTCGTTCTTGAACAGGAGAGTAAAACTCAGCAGGCAGTCACAATCGACATTCTGCTCGCGTTGCGAGCGCTCCGTGATAATCGGGAGATTGATACGCAATACCTTTCGAGGATCATCCAGAAAGACCAGTCGGGCGCAAGAGCAGTCCTCGAGCGGCTGATCGAACGGGGACTTGCAGAAGCCAAGGGCGCCGGAAGGAGCAGAACATATATCCTATCAGCAGCGGTGCACGCTAAACTGCACATCCCTGAGGCTTACGTCCGGCGACGCGGGTTTAGCCACATCCAGCACGAGCAAATGATCCGGCAGTTCCTGACCAAGTTCGGCCGGATCACACGTCGTGAGGTTGTTGAGCTATGTAAACTGAACAGTTCCACAGCATACTGGCTCCTCAGAAAACTGTCAGAAACCGGTGTTCTCAAGCGTCTTGGGACAGGTCAGAGAACATATTATGTACTGGACAAGGATGGCACCCCATGATGTTACGAACCGGGTGAGGTGGCCCTGGCTGTCAGATTGCCTGGTGCTAGCTTAGCTACTAGCTTAGCTGCTAGCCAAGCTAGTAGCTAAGCTAGTAGCTGATTCATTTGAATAAGCTGCTCTGAGCACTGGACACACCATGTGTTAAGGCGCAAGTGAAGGAATGAAGATGAAGACAGCGGTTTGTTTTCCGGGGCAGGCCTCGTTTCCGATGTCAGATATGCTCGAGCGATTTGGGCAGGTCCCGGCCGTGAAGCCAATAGTCGAGGAGGGGCTACGGTTCGTTGATGCAATCAAGACGTCAGTTTCGGACCACACGGTCCAGCAGCTTCGGACATTCATCGCGAGCGTCGCCTCGTATCAGATCGTTCGAGAGGTAGGCACACCGATATCGGTGCTCGCGGAGCACGGCGTAGGCTTCTACGCCTCACTCGTCGCTGCGCAGGCCATGTCCTTTTCCGAAGGCCTCGAGATCATCGAGATGACCGGCTATCTGCTCGACGAAGTGGCTCAACAGGGCGACTATGACATGGCGTCGATAATCGGCTTAAGCCGCGACGAGATCAACGCCATCTGCTCCGTTGCGGCAGAGAGCGGTGAGGTGTATCTAGCGAACATCAACGGTCCGACGTGGTTCGTACTTTCCGGCCACACAATCGCAGTGGCTGCCGCTTGTGACGGCGCCATCAGGCGAGGCGCAACCGAGGCGAGGCTGCTGGCTATCGGCGCCCCGATTCACACGAATCTTTTGGAACACACCAGCCGCCGACTGAGAAAGCAGCTAGCGACGATGACATTTCAGCCACCCACTACCCCGATCATCGAGCACATCTACGCCCACCGCGTCGTCGCCCGCAATATCCTCGACCTGTTGTCGCAGCAACTGTTCATGCCAGTCAAGTGGACCAGGGTCATGGACGTTCTCTATCGCGAGGGCATCGACACGTTCATCGAACTGGCCCCCGGCGGCGACCTATCCAGGCTCATCGAGGTCAATCGAGAGGATGCGACAATTATCTCCCTCGGCGAACCGGAGGCCCTCGATGAGGCCATCGAGCAGCTGTCGAAGCTCAACCCATGAGTTGACAAGGGATTCCCGCTCGCCGTTCGTCGGATATCCGGTGTCAAGATCAACGTGGCGGTTTTCTTATGCGACGCGATTGTCTGAATCGGCCTGTAGTGGCGGTGTCTCAGACCCGCCCGTGTATGTCATTCGTCAAATCCGGCATCCTCGATGCGCCAATCGATTAGAAAGCGCGGGTCTGAGACCACGCCACTACAAAAGCGCAACCGGACTTGTGGGACAGCCTCTCGAAGTTGCGGGCTAATAAAACGGTAGCTTTATGCGTCGCCTCGGCCAAAGCCGGGCGATGTGGAACTCATCAACTCACCGCGTGTCGGAGCCTCCGCAAGACCGCGACCAGGGGCGGCTTCTTTTGCCCGCATCATGAC
Organism: uncultured bacterium; assembly: GCA_964480475.1. GTDB lineage: Bacteria > B130-G9 > B130-G9 > B130-G9 > B130-G9 > CAYZPW01. Next base: position 16,131 of record CAYZPW010000072.1, read on the forward strand.
CAAGACAAAAACATTAACTTCAATCCAGGGTCAAACGCCTCACAGAAACATTGCGTTGACATTGGCCGTCTCTATCGTATAATGCGAATCATCCTAAAAATCTTCTTTTTTGAGAGGGCTAAAAGAACAGCTCAGAAAGAGGTTTGAAAGGAGGTGATGATTGATGAATAAGCATAAGGGCTTTGTGGCGGTTAACGTCGCCACAGGCGAGGCGCTCAACGTCTATAACTACCTGAAGAAGCGTCCAGAGGTTACGTCCATCTTCCTAGTCGCCGGGATGTATGACCTGATGATCGTGGTTGAGGCGGAAACCTCCGAAGGCTTCGCCGATTTCGTGGTGCAGGAGATTCAGAAGACGAAGGGCGTTACCCACACGATGACGTGTATGGCGCTTCGTGGTGAGTAATAACAGCGTTCTCGTTCAGCGGTACTAATGCCTTTGGTGTCGCGCTCACTGAAATCCGTGCTTTGCCGCAATAGCGGCGTGAAAAGCCGACACGGCATTAGCATCGCGCTGTTGACGGTATCTGTGCGTGGCACGGACCCGACACCGGAGGTTTGATGTCCGAGGCAGGAGGTCATCCGCTACGTTTGTGATGTTGCCTCCTCAAAACGTCCCACATGTTGTTGTTGGTACTCAGACCACGCAATATCTACGTTGACCAGCATGTTCCGGTCGCCGTGATTGGCCTCATTTTCAGCGCAGCAGCGCACCCTTCTTGTCAACGCGGAGCTCTAATGAGTAGTATTCGTACATTGAGAGTTATGAGAGGTTCTGGGGCATGAGCAGATTTACTCGTGAGGAAGTTGAGCGAGGCGTCAAGGACGGGAGGAGCTTCGAAAGCGCCGACCTGTTTCAGGTTGATTTGGACGAGTGTGATCTTTCGGGGACGGACTTTTCGAATGCGAATCTCCAAGGCTCTATCCTCCGGAACGCGGACCTCTCTTACTGCAATTTCCAGGGTGCGAACCTCTCCCGGGCAAACTTGCAGGAGGCGTTCATCAAAAAGGCCGATTTCTCCGGCGCTATTCTTCGCAAGGCCGACCTTTCACGCGCGCACATCAAGTCGTGTAATCTCCAAAGAGCAGATTTGCGCAAAGCCACGGCGGAGGACTGCGAGTTCGTTAACTGTGACCTGGCCGAGGCAATCTTGGACGGTGCGGACATGACGCTTTCAGACTTCATTGATTCTACTATGGAGAGGGTACGGGCGCTTGGCACAGATTTCTCTCTTTCCCGAATTGAAAACGCGATGTTTGACCATTCACTTTTGAAAGGGGCTGATCTTGGAGGCGCCGAGATCGTCGGTTGCGAGATGATGATGGCCAGCCTCGTAGGAGCCAATCTCCGGCAGGCAAAGATCATCTCGACCAAACTGGTGAAAGCGCAGCTGAACGACGCAACGCTTTCCGCGGGCAATCTCAAGGATGTTGACCTCTCCGATGCGGATTTGAGCAACGCTAATCTGGAGGTGGCCAAGATCCGTGCCTGCCAGCTGCCGCGCGTTAACCTCTCTGGCGCTAGCTTAAAGGCTTCATACTTCAGGGACGTCAATCTTACGGGCGCGAACCTGGACCGGGCCGATTGCCTTTCCGCCACTTTCAGGAGCGTTGAGTGCTCCGGCATCGATTTCTCGTTAGCGAGGAATCTCGACAAATCAAAGGGCGACTTGAGAAACGCCGGCGACCTCACCTGAGCGAGTCGTAGAAGGGTGGTTCTGTGACAGAGGTTCAGGCAAGAGTCCCGCCTCACGATCGAGAGGCCGAGCGCCTCGTTATAGGCGGCTTACTGATCGACAACAGCCTCATTCCGGTAGTTGGCGAGATAATCACCGAGAACAGCTTCGATTTTTCGGCCCACAAACAGATATTCTCGGCAATGCTGGACTTATATGAACGAGACCTTCCGGCGGACCTCGTTACTCTCAAGGACGAGCTTATAAGGCGGCAGAAGCTCGACAAAGTCGGGGGCATGGCATACGTCTCCGGCCTGGTTGCCGACGTCTCGGCGGTGACCAACGTCAGGCACTATGCGAGCATCGTCAACGATAAGTTCCTGCTCCGCAGCTTGATTTCCGCTTGCAGCCGCGTGGTTGACAAGTGCTATGAAGGGGCCCAGGAGTCCATCCAGGTCATCGAGTATGCGGAGAGGGCGATATCCGATGTGGCGCAGAGCAGGTCTCGCAGCGCCGTTATTGCTGTGGCAGACGTCGTCAAGGAAAACCTCGACACGATAGAAAAACTTGCGACCGGTGAAAAAAAGGTCTCCGGAGTGCCTACCGGGTTCAAGGACCTGGACGAGCTCATTCTTGGCTTGCACCCCGGCGACCAGATAATAGTTGGCGCAAGGCCTAGCGTTGGCAAAACATCTCTCTGCTTGAACATCGCCTACAATGTGGCCAAGAAAGAGGGTGTTCCAGTCCTCATCTTCACGATCGAGATGTCCAAGGAAGAGGTCACGAACCGCTTCCTCTCGGCCATTGCCAACGTCTCGCTCACGAAGATCAGAAGCGGCAGACTGTCACACAAGGACCGAGAGGTCATCAATCACGCTGGCGGCGAACTCGCCGAACTCCCAATCTTCATCGACGATTCCGCGACTCTGTCACCGCTTCAGATGCGGTCAAGAGCTAAGATGCTAAAGGCTGAGCACGACGTCGGAATCGTCATGATTGACTACCTTCAACTGATGGAATACCACAGACGAACCGACAACCGCCAACAAGAGGTTACCGCGATTTCAAGATCGCTGAAAGCGATGGCAAGGGAGCTGAATATCGCCGTCGTCGCGTTCTCCCAGCTTAGCAGGGACGTAACCAAGCGTCGGGAAAACAGTATTCCGCAGCTGGCCGACCTCCGCGAGTCCGGCTCGCTTGAGCAGGACGCCGACGTAGTGATATTCCTTCACGACCCGACTCGCTCGATCTATAAAAAGAAGGACGAAGCATATCGAAGGCCTGACGCAGTCGAAATAGACGTGGTCGTCGGCAAACAGCGCAACGGACCGACAGGCACCGTCAAGCTGCTATTCCAGACCAGACACGCTTGCTTCAAGAACATCTCGAAGGACGTGCCACCACCGTGGGATGCAGCGGACGAGACAGACGCCCCGCTCTGGGTTGACCAAGACGACGACGATAGCCCCGATTCCCCCTAGCCTGAGTTTCCGCTTTAGCTGATTTTTCGGTCCACCTATCTGTGCTAATC
>CAYZPW010000073.1:0-4856 GCA_964480475.1 uncultured bacterium
GTTCCCCTGGAACGACCTGAGCTGGGCGCTCTATCGGCAGACAACGCTCATCCAGATAGCGGACGCCCTGGGCAGCTATGGGGTCTCTTTGGGGATTGTCCTGGTCAACTGGCTCGTTTTCCTTCTTCTGGCGAGGCTCGTCAAACTCCGCGTGGAGCTTGGATGGGGAAGGATTCTCGCCGCGATAGCTGCTGTTCTCGTTTTCGCCTGGGGCTATGGCAGCGGCAGGCTTTCGACGTTCCCGCCGTCCTCAGCGTCGATAAAGGTGGGAATCATCCAACCGAACATCCCGCAGGCAATGAAGCTGAGCGGGCGATTCATGCAGCAAATGCTCGAAACATACGCGCAGCAGGCCGGCGAGCTTCAGGCCAAGGGCGTCGATGCGGCGGTTCTACCGGAAGCTGCGATCAACCACGCCTACAATGTGCGTCCGACCTCTCAATCGTGGGTCAAAAGGACGTTCAGCGACAATGGATGCACCGTCCTATTTGGCGCGTTGGCGAGTCAAGACGGTCGGTTCATGAATTCCGCGTATGTGGTGGACCCTGAGAGCCGGACGCACAGATACGACAAGGTCCACCTCGTGCCGTTCGGCGAATACGTCCCGCTTTCTTGGCTCTTGACCTTTGTTGAGGCACTAGCCGGTCACCAGGGCTCGCTGACCAAGGGGCCGACCCACTCCATTCTCCCGCTGGGCGACCTCTCCGTTGGGGTGCCGATCTGCTACGAGATCGTGTTTCCCGAGATCTCCAGAAAGTTCGTGAAGAACGGCGCCGAGCTAATCTGCACGCTCTCAAACGACGCGTGGTTCGGTAGGACGTCCGGCCCTTATCAGCACTTCGCGGCCACGGTCTTTCGGGCCATCGAAAACCGAGTCCCGGTCCTTCGGTGCGCGAACTCCGGTGTATCCGGCCTCGTCGATGCCACCGGCAGAATCAGGCTTGAGACACCCATCTTTGTCAGGCGAACCGATGTGGTCGAAGTGCAGCTCGCGAAACAGACGAGCGTGTTTAGGGAAGTTGGGGAGCTCTTTGCGTATCTTTGCCTCGCCGGCTCAATACTGGTTGGCGTAAATGGCGCCTGCAGACTTCGCCATAGTAGCTCGCAGAGCTACGTCGGCTGAAACCGAATCGGACCTACTTCGAGGCGGCGCCTCGGTCTTCGTGTTTTCGGCTTTGTGGCCTGAAAAGGTCCTTGATCGGCACGGTCGGGGACATCGAGGCGATGGCGTGTTTGAAGATCATCTGCTGCTCGTTACCGCCGTCCAGAATGATCGTGAACTTATCAAAACCCTGGATGCAGCCTGAGAGCACGTCCCCGTTGACCAAGAGAACCGTTACGGGGATACTCCGGATCCTTGCCAGATTCAGAAAAGCGTCCTGTATGTTGATTGAAGGATTTGTCATCCGGAATCGAACCTTTTACACCTCGATGCTATGGACTGCAAACTGGCGACAGTGCACACATAATACTACAATAGCTCACGCGAATCCCGGTTGCAAGATTTTTTTGCACCGCTCAACTACCTTGCTGACGTTTGATTCAGCATTCTGCGCACCCAGGAACTCAAATCCCCAGTCCTGTTTCAACCATAACATCTGCTTCTTGGCGTAGCGCCTCGTCTGGGCTTTAGTGGCCCGCACAGCCTGGTCCAGAGTCAGCATACCGTTAATGAAGTCCGCTACGTGGCGATAGCCGAGGCTTGAAAACGAGTTGAGTGAGGGCTCGTATCCCGCATCGAGCAGCCCCTGAACTTCCCCAATGAATCCATTCGCAAACATATCATCAACCCTGGCGTCTGTGACAGCATTCAACGCGTCTCTCTCCATCGTGAGCGCGAAAATAGTGGGTGAAAACAGCCCTTCGTTGGGCGATGGCTGCTGCATCCTGAGCGCAGACACCGTCCGCCCGGTCGTCTCGCATATCTCAAGCGCCCTGATGAGCCTAACGTGATCGTTCGGATGGATGGCGCTTGCGGTCTCCGGGTCAAGCTCCGTCAGCCTCTTGTGAAGGGTCCCACCTCCAAGACGCTGCGCCTCGTCCCTCAACCTTGCCCTAATGTCATCAGACCGCGATGGCGCATCAAAAAAGCCCCACAGCAGAGCCTTCAGGTAGAGGAACGTCCCTCCGACGACGAGCGGCGCAGCGCCCCTCTCGTGAATCCTCTTGATAATCGGTATCGCCTCTTCGGCGAAGTCTGCCGCGCTGAAGACCTCGTCCGGGTCGAGAATGTCAATGAGATGATGCGGAGCAATCCGTTGTTGGTCAGGGGTGGGTTTCCCGGTACCGATGTCCATCCTGCGGTATATCTGCCTCGAATCCGCGCTTATGATCTCCACCGGGACCTGCGTCGCTGCCGCAAGGGCGAGGCGCGTCTTGCCTACCGCCGTTGGGCCGGCGATGACCACGATCGGTATCTCCGCGGAAAGGTGAGAATGCGCCTCTTTGGAGCTGTGCAACGTTCTCTCTGCCTCCGATAGCTAACCAGAACGCTGATTGATGCGGTTGTTCCTTTCGCCGGGCGCAGCGACCTTCTCAGTCTTTGCCGACTTGGCCTCGAGAACTATCCTAACTCGCTTTATCCTCCGTTCGTCCGAATCGAGAATGATGAATGTCCTGTTGCTGGCGACGATTGCGGCGCCGGGCCGTGGGATGGCGCCGAATTGCTCGATCAGAAGGCCCGCCAGCGTCTCGTATCGGCCAGAAGGAAGCGAGATATCGAGCATCGATCTCATTTCTGTTACCCCGATGTAGGCGTCAACATCGATATAACCTTCCTCGGGATGACGCTCGATACGGGGTGAGCGGTCAAGCTCGTCGCGAATCTCGCCGAATATCTCCTCAATCAGGTCCTCGAGGGTGACGACCCCGACGCAAGCGCCATGTTCGTTGACAACCGCCGCCATCTGGACATGCAGGTTCTGCATCTGCTTGAGAACGTCTGAACATCTCTGCGCCTCGGCCACATAAAGCAGCTGGCTCATCTGGTCTCCGACTGTTCCATCGGAGGCCGCGGCATGAAGAGATGAGATGTGGACGAAACCCGCGGGATTGCTGATCTGCCCAGAATGAACCAATAGCCTCGACAAGCCCCTCTGAAGCGCCACGGAAATCGCGCGGGGCACGCGTGTGTCGGGAGATACCGAGGCCACTTGGCTAATATCGACCATGACATCCTCGACTCTCTTCTCGAAGAACCGTATCACACGCGAGATCGCTCTTGGGCCAAGGCGCCGCAGCGAGGAGAGCTCGTCCTGCGCGGGACTGGCTAACAGGTCCCGGCTGATTAGCACGGTGTCTGAAAGGCCAGCTTGGGACGCCTGCTTCCCGATTATGCGTCGTTGAATAACATTCAGAACCGAAACGATCGGAGAAAGGATAACCTGTGCGAGTCTCAGCGGCGCAGAAAAGGCTAGTGCAAGCCGATTAGCTCTTTGCTGGAAGGTTATCTTCGGCAAGAGCTCGCCAAAGAAGAAGACCAACGGCCCAAGAACGGCCGTCACGATGGCGGGCGCGGCCAGACCAAGGTGCTTGCTCACGAAAATCGTCGCTATGACCGAATTGCCGACAACGCAGAGATTCGTGCCTAGAAGCGTCGTGGCAACCAGTCTGCCCGGGGATGCAAGCATTTTAAGCAGCCTGCTCGCGGCGCGGTCCCCGGTCTTAGCAAGCTGCTGAACTGTAACTTTGTCGCAAGATATAGCCGCCGCCTCGACGCCGGAAAAGAAGGCCTCGAGCGCGATTAGACAGGCTACTGCGATTAACAGGAGCAGGACCGTCAGCATCACGTCTCGTCCCTCTGTTCGGCTTTTGCGGAATCTCGCCCTTCGGCAGATTTGGTTGGTTTCGGCCGACGCCTCCTGACCAGCATTGAAATGACCCTCGACTTCTCCGTTCTGAGTACCTCAAACACAAGGGGCCCCTCTTCAATCCGCTCGCCCTGCGCGGGGATGCTCCCCAACTTTGTTACGATGAACCCCCCGACCGTGTCATAGTCCCCATCAGGCAGCTCAAGGCCGACCTCTTCGGCAAACAGGTCGAGCCTCGCGCTGGAAAGCACGCTGAATGTATCAGGCCCGATTCTGGTGATTTCCAGCACCTCCTCGTCCTTTTCGTCAACGATCTCCCCGACAATCTCCTCCAAGACGTCCTCCAGGGTCACAATCCCCTCTGTCCCGCCATACTCGTCGATAACCACCGCCAGGTGAGCTTTCTCTGCCACAAGCAGCGCGAGCAGGTTGTTTGCTTTCTTGGTCTCCGGCACAACCGGCACTTCCCTCACAAACTCCCTGACCTGAGAGCGTCCTGCGCCGGAATTCGCGGCTTTGATCAGCTCCTTTGCCAGCACCACGCCGAGCACGTTGTCGATTGACTCGGCAAAAACTGGAATCCTCGCGAAATAGGTCTTTCGCAGCGCGGATACTGCATCAGCGACCGTGGTCTTCTCAGGCATTGCCACAACCTCTGGGCGAGGCGTCATAAGCTCCTTAGCAGTTACATGTCGCAGCGTGAGTATCCGCCGCATCATCTGGGCCTCGTCCCGCTTATACAAGCCCTTTGCAAGGCCTGCCTCAATCAGACTCTCAAACTCCTCGTCTGAAAAGCCCCTCCTCAACTGCGACTTTCTCAATGAGCCAGAAAGCAGCATATTCGTCATGCCCTGAACCAGCTTTCGGACCGGTTTCAGAGCCGTGTAGAGGAACCTGAGAGGATGCACCGCAGCGACCGCGAAATCCTCAGGATAGCGAAGAGCAAGCGATTTAGGCGTGAACTCACCGAACAGGATCAGAAGCCCAAACGCAAGGCCAAAGGCGGCCAGCGTCCCCTGTTTCTCACCCAGCCTGGGCACGACGATC
>CAYZPW010000073.1:4866-19255 GCA_964480475.1 uncultured bacterium
GACGATCGAGGCTATGACGGACGCCAGCGCCACGTTGACGAACTCATTGCCGAGCAGAAGCGTCGTTATCAAGCCCCGCGTATCGGACAAGAGCGATTTTATGGCGCCCGAGGCCCTCATCTGCGTGGCCGACGAACGAGCCACGCGCATCCGAGAAAGTGAGAGCATCGCCGCTTCACTGCCGGAGAAAAAAAACGACAGCAGAAGAAGGAATACTACGGTCAGTACTTGTGCTAACACGGCCTCGCCGAGGTTATGTTCAGTCTCAAGTATCCAGTTTCAGCCTCTTGCGCCGCGCCTCCCTCAGTCTCCTATAGCGCGCGATGAACCAGCGGAGGACGAAGTATGCGGCGACAGCGGCGACTGTCGCAGTGATGAAGTTGCCGACGAAGTAGGCCTTTGCAGCTTCTCTCGTCCCGCCAAACACATCTTCTAGAGAGAAATGCTTGACCGTCGAGGCATTGATATTCAAATCATAACCCAGAATTATGGAGCCCACATAGGTCCCAAACATATAGACCGGCGCAAAGGTTAAGGGGTTTGAGATGAGTGTCCCGATGAACGCCGCAATCTTGTTCAACCTGAACACAAGGGCACAGAACAGCGCCATCCCTGTCTGTAGGCCGAAGAACGGCGGTGTTACGGGAGACATCCCCCAGAATATACCGACTGCAAAAGCCATCGCCGTCCGCTCGGGGCTATCACCGAGATGAAGGAGCTTCAGCAGCGTGACCTTCACCCTGCGCCAGGAGAGCCTTCTCATTGTCAGTGCCCATCCGCCCTTCTGGTAAAGTGATCAAACCCGGCGAATCGCTCGCCTTTTGCGGAATCTCGCCCTTCGGCGGACTTGAAACGCTCCCCGTTGCAGAATACGTAAACCACGCCCTTCGATTTTGGGACTACATGGCCGATCCTGCTGATCGAACAAAGCGCATTCTCGTCGAAAAGCTGATGCAGCCGGGCCTCGTTGTTACGATCAATGGTGAAAAGAAGCTCGTAATCCTCCCCGCCGCAAATCGCAAGCTCTATCAAATCTGACTTCTCCATCATTGCAATCGCCGGTATCCTATCAAACAGCGGAATACTATCAATCTCAACTAATGCGCCAACGCCGCTCTCGTCGCAGATATGACTCAGGTCCGACCCGATCCCATCACTTATGTCGATCATCGAGGTGCATATCCTCGCTTCCGCCAGCGAGATCGCCTCGTCCGCTCTGATCCTGGGCACAAAGAACCGAGCCAAAAGCTCAACGACCGCCGCGTCATCACCCACAGCTCGCGTCCCGTCGCTGTCACCTCTGAGAACTGATTCGGCTCTCGCTACCATCGATCTATCGATTCGGCCTTTGAGCAGGCACTCCGCCGCAAGCGCCGCGCCGCCGAGCTCGCCGGTTACGTAAATGCTATCTCCAACGTTCGCCCCGGCCCTTGTGATAACCGCCTCGGGTCGGACAACCCCGGTAACAGTCATATCAATGAAGAGGTTTTCCGACCTCGAGATGTTGCCGCCGACGATACAGGCGTTAAAGCGATTCGCCTGTTTGATCATGCCGTCAAAGAGGTCTTCGACAAAAGCAGGCTCTATTCTCGTAGGAAGGCCGAGGCTTACAAGGCACGTTTGCGGCGCGGCGCCCATGGCGAATACGTCGCTGACGCTTGTCAGCAGAGCCTTTTGGCCCAGGAGAAACCCCGTGGCCCACTCGAGGCTGAAATGCACATCCTCAACCAGCGCATCGGTTGAAATGACCAGCGCCTGCCCCACAGGATGGGCGATAACGGCGGCGTCGTCGCCGGGCCCCACAATGACCTCCTCCGAAGAAATGCCCCGCGCGAGCTTCCGCCTGATGAGCGAAATCAGTTCTCTCTCGCTGAGGCGCATCAATCATCTCTCCGACTGAACTCTTGGAACAACTCACTGGAGCAACTCTATCGCTATGCAAAATACCAGCCGCCTCAGAAAAAGCGAACTCTGATCGCTGGCTCGCCCCGGACTGAGCCCTCTTCGAATCCGCATGGGCTGAGGGCAAGCCTCCCGAGGCTGGGTCATGAGTCGATTGGCGAGGATTCCATTGTCGATTCACACAACAAGGATACAGGAAACACGGTCGATTGTCAAGATCAACGCGGCGGTTTTCTTATGCGACGCGATTGTCGGAATCGGCCTGTAGGGGCGGTGTCTCAGACCCGCCCGCCTAAGTCAATCCAATCGAATACCGCATCCTCGATACGGCAATCAATTAGAACGGGCGGGTCTGAGACACCGCCCCTACAATCCGCAACGACTTACGTCCCAGCCTCTCCCGAGAAAGCCTCAGAATCCGGGCAATGGCAAGAGCTCCCCTTTCGACGTCTTACGGGCACTCCTCAGAGCCTGACGGTTTGCCAAGCTCAAAACACCGATGTAGCATACCTTCAATTATTCTTTGGCTCTGCCGATAAGTAGGAATGAGAATATGACGTTGGTTCAGTAGAGAGGTCATTTGAGCCGTGAGAAAGCCGACCAAGCTGTTCGCCGTTCACTCAGTAGCGGTCTTGTTAGTTGCGTTTTCGGTGGCGGCGAGTGGAGCCGACGCGAGGAGCGATGTAGCGAGCGAACCTCCATTCCGGCAGGTGGCCATCGAGCTTGTGCTTGCCGACGGCCATCAGCTGGTCGATCTGGGCGTCCTGACGAGATCGCTCGGTCTTGAAAGAATCTGGAACGCTCTCGGCCGGAAGGTGATTGTGTCCAACCAAGACAAGTTCCTGGTCTTATTCGTGGGAAGCAATCGGGTCGCACTCGAAGGCAAGATCGTCAGGCTCTCCACATCACCTTCCATCGTCAACAGTGCAATACTCGTCCCGGTCGATTTCATCACCGAGGCGCTGAATGGCATCGTGGATGAGAAGCTGTCCTTCGATGTGGTCGGCGAACAGGTCGTCGTGTTCGACCGGCGCAAGGGCATAACGCGACCGATCAAGAGCCGGCCATCCACATACCCTGAGGGCGGCAATCTACAGGAAGACCTCGTCCAGGAAGATGAGTCCTCTAATGGAGCGACCGAGGCCACCTTCATAAACGGCCCACCGAATGGCGCCCCGCTCCGCTTCAGGGACGCCGATTTCGACGTAGTCGTCATCGATCCGGGCCACGGCGGAGCGGACACCGGCTATTCTGGCCCGACTGGGCTTCTAGAGAAGGAGGTCACGATGAAGCTCGCAATGCGGCTCAAAAAGACCCTTGAGAAAAGGATGAGCGTCCGTGTGGTCTTGACGCGAGATGCGGACGCGCCGGTCTCGCTAGAGAGAAGGACTGCGCTTGCCAACAGCGAAAAGGCGGACCTCTTTATTAGTCTTCACGCTTGCGGCTCCCTTGACAGGGACTTGAGCGGCCTCAGAGCGTTCGTCGCAAGCGTCGAGCCGGCGGACGCCGAGACTGCCAAGACTGTCTCGGCGGAAAACAAGGTTATAACGCTGGAGCCAGGTAATAAATCGCAGAAGCCTGATGAATATGCCACGATGCTCTGGGACCTTTCCGAGAATGAATACTTCCGCGAGGGGCTCGCGCTTGCGAGGCATATACTTGCTGCGTGCAAGACCAACGGGGTTCATCTGGCGTCAACTGAGCCAGCCCAGGGGCCGTTCATCGTTCTGATCGGCGCCTCGATGCCGGCGGTTCTGCTCGAGATCGGCTATCCGACAAATCCAGCCGACGAGCAGCTACTCAAGCAAAGCGAATACCTCGACCGACTAGCCGAGGCGATCTATCGTGGCATCGCTCGGCTCGAGGCGCAAGCGAGCGGGCAAGCCGCAGGCAATGGCTGATCTTCATTCTGCCGGGCCATGGAAGAAAAAATGGCCATGAGCGGCCACTCACAGGACGGTGCTCGGTGGGCGAGATGATATGAACGCCAACAAGAGCTCTTCTCCGATTGGGGTTTTCGACTCCGGCATTGGCGGGCTGTCTGTAATCAAGGATTTGACAGAGCGGCTGCCGAGCGAGAACTACATCTATCTGGGCGATACGGCCCGTGTTCCTTATGGGACGAAGACCAAAAGCACAATCACGCGATTCTCATTCCAGAACACTGAATTCCTGCTTGACAAGGGCGTCAAGATGGTCGTCATCGCGTGCAATTCCGCATCTGCGACGGCGCTCGATGCACTTCGTGAGAGCTATGATCTCCCGATAATCGGCGTGATCGAGCCGGGCGCTGAGGCGGCTATCGCGGCCTCGAGATTGGGCGCAATTGGCGTCATCGGAACCGAGGCTACGATCAACAGCGGATGTTACGACCGCGAGATACTCCGGCTGCGTCCCGACGCGAAGGTTGTGGCAAAGCCGTGCCCACTACTTGTGCCGCTGGTTGAGGAGGGCTGGCTGGACGACCCGGTGACGTATCAAGTGGCCGAGCGCTACCTTTCGACGGTCAAGGACGCTGGGGTTGACGTGCTGATTCTGGGCTGCACGCACTACCCGCTCTTGGCTCCGCTGATTGGCGACGTCATGGGACGAGAAACCACAATCGTAGATTCCGCGTCCAGCGTCACCTCAGCGGTCGTCCGTATGCTCAACGAGATGCGCCTCGCCAACGAAAGCGCCTCGCCCGGCTCCCGCGAGTTCTACGTAACCGACCTCCCCGCAAAGGTCAACCGTATCGGCAAGATGTTCTTGGGAATGGACGATCTGAAGATCGAGCTCGCCCAGCTGGGGTGAGGGCGCCGGCAACAGCGAATTGCCGGGGCGAATCATCTTGCAGCTCTAACGGCGGCTTCGCGGCGCAAAGCGTTCTTGCGAAATGGGGCCTTTGTCCAATGCTCATCGATGCTCTGAGCGAACTCCGCGCGGACGATCTTCGCCCGGCCGAGCACGCGATCGCTGTCTTCCTTCCGCAGGTAAATCCCTTCCATTGGGCCATTGGTCAGGCGGGATTCACCCAAGAGCTCGAGGAGAGTCGGCAAAGTGAATGAACCTTCCGTTACCGGAGGGACTCGGCACAGGTCCAACGCATCAATGAAACGATTTCTCCGCGCCACACACCAGAACGCGTTGTTCCGCGCATCGTAAACGTCGAACGCGAGGAACCAGTCGGGCAGCTGGTCGTAATGGATTGAATGTTGAGCGTAGCACCATTCCCCGAATAGGATGAGGCCAGCTTCAAGTGCCTGAGCTAAGGCGCTCTGCCATGTGCTAATCCAAGGCCAAAGTGGATCAAACTGGCGATGGCTCCTGCCGCTGAGATAGCTTCCCCGGTTCTGAACCCGAATGCTCCCGTCTGGGCCTAGGGACAGGCCGATACTAGCGCCATCCACTTTCTCTTCCACATAGACCTTGTCGGCCAGAAACCACTCGACTTCCTGGCGCGAAAGGACCTTATCGACGCGAGAGAGCCCATCACCAAGCCAGACCAGATGGGGAGTATGAGGGAACTTGAAGAACTCAGCCATTACTGTTCTCTCTCAGCTTTCCTTCGAAGGACTTCCTCGATCTCCGGACAAAGCAACTCAACCTTGATTCCGCATTCTGCCAGCGCTTCTCTAGCGATCAACCAGTCCGTGTCGGTCGCATTCAGAATCGGCGGATGACTTGGATGAGCGGCGGCGACAGCAACGAACTTCCGGTCTAAAGGGTCGAAGTCCTCCAGATCGGTGTGCTCGGGGAATTCTTCGAAGTCCGTTGGAGGATCCGCGCGGGAAGCGCACCTTGTGGGTGTGATTGCCACGAAGACGCAACGACCTGTGCTTTGGTTTTGGTATATCCAGATTAAGAACTCATCGCCGGGCCCGGGCTGGCCAGAAGGGGACAGTTTGTGTTCGTATTCGCCCAAAATCAGCCTGCTATAGTCCAGGAGAACGCGACCGTTCTCTCTGATTCTCTGCAAGGCATTTACACACTGTATCATGCAAGCGTCGCTCGCATCTGATTTCTTATTCGCCGCGATCGGGACGTTCGTGTCAACCACGCACAATGAAGATACGCGGCTCATAGATTCCCAGCCATTCGACGTCCGGCTGCCGCCTTGGTCATCTCCGCCAGGTCCCCGAACCGATCACCGAAAAACCCATCTGGCCAGTTTGTGATGTTCCCGAAGAGATCGAGATCCAACGCCCGTTTCTCGATTCCGGAGGGACCGGCTTTGCAGAAGTATATGGCGATCCTGTCGGGTGCGATCTCCTCCTCGGCGATTCGGCGCTGCAAACGGCATAAGAAGTGCTCGGAGTGGCTCTCGACGATAAGCTGAATCCCCCGATCCTTCGCGTCTTCTCGCGCTTGGATTGCCCCGATGAACAAGTCCGCAAGAGAGGCCTGAACCGCCGGATGAAGATGAAGCTCGGGCTGCTCCATCAGGATGATAGAGCCGGGAGAGGCGTAAAAACACTGGACTAGCACCGGCAAGACCTGAGACACGCCAAAACCGACATCGGCAAGGTTCACGTGCGCTTCCGTCATTGGCGTCTTGACCACGACTTCATACAGTCTTCCGTCAGGCACAATTGGTATGACATCAAAACTCTCAATCAGACCGATCTTTTTCAGCCAGTTGGCCACTAGAAGCTGGAAGGGCTGAGCCTTTTTGTATTTTGCTGGGTTTATCCTGCGATTGCGTGCTGCCAGGATCGCTGGGATAGACTGTTCTCCTTGCCAGCCGACATGCTCTGGCGTCTCGCCCGTATAAGGATATCGGCGTCGTGGATAATCTCTAAGGGGCCCTAGATAAGACATGAGCTGCAAACGCTGCTCGAGCGCAAATGTCAGGTCTCCTACGAATCCAGCATTCTGATAATAAGCCATTACCTCCGCGGGGAACCCGTAGAAATGAATTGGCGGCGGCAGGGGCCAGCCCCTCCCTTGTCTCCGGATGGGGTTGTATCCCCCCGAGGGTACCAGCTCATATTGGTCCTTTTTGGGTTCCTTGCGCCTCATACCAAGCTGAAGACCGCCATTAGGCAGACTTCCCAGCCGATATGACATTCGATGAACTACAACATCCTGACGTTTCTCTCCGGACAAGGCAACCTCGGCCTCGAATCTCATAGCCCTTCCTGAAAAGACACTACCCGAGCGCACATCCCTAAGCTCCATCTTCTTCGCGAGATTCCATCCGAGCTCGAAGGAAATATGCTCGGACTCATCATGACCGTGCACCATGTCACAGTATGTTCCGAGGTCTATAGGCATGTCCCGGTCGCTGGGGACGAGCACCCTCTTTCGATCGGGTGATTGTGCAGTTTGCTTCAACATCAGCAGGAACTGGTTGATGCTGCTCTTGCCAGAGCTGTTTGTACCAAAAAAGACCGTGAGCGGCGCCAGGCGAATGTCCCCTGTGTCCCGCCACGCCTTGAAGTTCTTTATGCAAAGATGAGTGAGCATTGGCAATGCCCTCCTACGATTGGCCCATTAACCTTCGAGTCGTTTGATTGGGAGTATTTCACCTCTGGACAATACCGAACGCCTAGCCCTGCGTCAAGATCGGCGGGGAGCGCCGTCTGCTTGACAGTGCATGGCGGGGCAAGGATAATCGGGGAGAATTGAGGAGGCTCGGCAAGGACAAGGACGTGCGGTAATTCGGAGCAAGAGATGGAGATTAGAATGGATTTTGCGGCCAGTGTGTTCAACGCGGGGGTTCGACCCGGGGTGATTGTGGGGTGTCGGCCGCGGAAGGTAGCGGCCGGCGGTCCTGCGAGAGTAATTGGCATGGCCGGGGAGCTGGGTTACATTCACAAGGGCAGAGGCAGAGGCTCTTGAGAGTTGCGGGATAAGTGAGGCGCCAGATGAACCGTCGCAAGGTATTGCTGCTCAATCCACCGGGCGAGAAGCTCTACGCCAGGGACAAATACTGCACCTCGGTCAGCAAGACTAGCTATTACTGGCCGCAGGTCGATCTGCTCGTCCAGAGCGGCTACTTGAAGGACCATCACGAGCTGTTCGTGCTGGACGCGATTGCCGAGCGCCTATCGTTTGAGGAGAGCTTTGAGCGCATCAAGGCGATGGCCGCGGACACCGTGATCTTCTTGACCTGCTCCGCCTCGTGGGATAGGGATTTTGCTTTTGTGAAGCGGCTGAAAGAAGAGCTCGGCATGACCACGATCGCCAACGGCGGGTTCCTTCTCTTCAAGGGCGAGAGCGCGATGGAGCAGTTCCCGCATATCGACGCCGTGATGCTTGATTTCACGGAGCCGGACATCTTGGACTACCTTCGAGGCGATGACGAGAATCTCAAGGGCTTCATATTTCGCAAGGATGGAGCGATTATCAAGCGCGAACGCGAGCATCACAAGCGGTTCTCGTATCCGGTGCCGAGGCACGATCTGTTTCCGCTGAAGAGGTATATGTTCCCGCTGTCAAAGCAACGGGTCTATACGGCGGTTTTGACGAGCATGGGCTGCCCATTCAAATGCACGTTTTGCATCCCGGGGACGCTCGGTTTCAAGCTCAGGGACGTTGACAACGTGATCGAGGAATTGCGGTTCATCAAGTCGCTCGGCGTCAAAGAAGTGCTGTTTCAAGATTCGAGCTTTGGGGCCAACTGCGAGCACCTAAGGGAGCTTTGCCAGAAGATGATCGACGCGAGGCTCGGCCTCGTCTGGATGTGCCAGTCCCGTGTCGATATAATCGACGAGGAGCGGGTAAGGCTGATGAAGCAAGCGGGGTGCCACAGCATCCAATTCGGCGTTGAGAGCGGCGATGAACGCATCCTTCAGACGATGTCGAAGGGGATAACGCTTGAGCAGACGAGGCGCGCCTTTGCTCTCTGTCAGGAGCACAAGATCACGACGAATGGCTTTTTCATAATCGGGATGCCGGGCGAGACCGAGGAGACGGTGCTCAAGACGATCGCGTTTGCAAAGGAGCTCAACTGCGACGTTGCGGCGTTCTCGCTTCCGATGCCACATCCGGGGACCAAGTTGGGCGAGGCGGTGCGCAGCGACGGGACTGTTCTTACTGAGTGGGACCTGTTTGACGACGTTTCGCGCCCGAACGTGCGGACCGGGAATCTCTCGCCCGAGAAGGTCTGGGAGCTTCGCAGCCGCGCGTATCGGGAGTTCTACCTTCGCCCGAGCTACGTATTGAGGCGTGCGATGAGGATAACTTCTCGCAAGGAGCTTAAAATGCACGTGCGGGCTTTTTTCTCGATCTTCAGGCGCATAGTCCTCCACGATTACGAGAAGTAGGAAGACAGTGCAATGGTCGAAAGGGTTGTCGCGCTTGTGGATGGCGAGCACTACCTGCCGGTAACGCGGGCGGCGCTAGAGGAGCTCGGAAGCGCGCCGGACGCTCAGGTGGTTGCGGCCGTGTTCATCGGCGGGACAGAGAAGATCGGCACGCCCGAGGACTTGAGGCAGCTCAAGGTCCCGGTGATTGTGGCCGAGGGGCCGCTTTCGGGGATTCGTCAGGCGATAGAGGAGTTTGAGCCGGACGTCGTCTTCGATCTTTCAGACGAACCAGTGGTGGGTTATCACGAGCGGATGGCGATGGCGTGTGAGATTCTGAGCCTGGGCGTGGTTTACAGGGGCCCCGACTTCGAGTTCACTCCGCCTGAGTTCCCCAAGATGTGCCGCAACCCGTCGATTGCGGTCATCGGCACAGGCAAGAGGATTGGCAAGACGGCCATCGCCGCTTACATGGCGCGTGTTCTCAGCGGTCAGGAGCGGGAGTTAGAGACGACTTGGGCGCCCTGTATAGTGACAATGGGAAGAGGCGGCCCTCCCGAGCCGGAGCTGATACGGGGCGACGAGCTCGAGATGACACCGAGCTACCTTCTCGACATGAGCGCAAAGGGTGTCCACGCCTCGTCCGATCACTTCGAGGACGCCCTCGTGTCGCGGATACCGACCGTCGGTTGCCGGCGCTGCGGTGGGGGGCTCTCGGGAAGGGTGTTCACCTCGACGATTGCCCAAGGTGTCCAAATAGCTAACGAGCTGCCCGTCAACCTTGTCATATTTGAGGGCAGCGGCGCCTCGTTCCCGGATGTCGCAACCGACGAGACGGTCGCTGTTGTAGGCGCGAACCAGCCGCTGGAATATGTGTCCGGATATATGGGGCCGTATCGGATTCGCCGAGCGAGTCTGGCGGTCATAACGCTCTGCGAACCGCCGTCCGCCGACGGCAGCAAGGTTGAGAGGCTGGACAGGGCTATAAGAGAGGTCAATCCCGCGATCAAGGTCGTCTGGACAGTCTTTCGGCCAAAACCGTTGATCGATGTGACGCAGAAGAAGGCTATAGTCGCAACGACCGCCCCGGTTGCGGCCCGGAGCACCTTAACTGACCATCTATCGTCCGTGTATGGTTGCGACGTGCTTTTCACAACACACAGCCTCTCAAACCGCCCGCGACTGAGAAAGGAACTCGCTAGTGCGATATCGGAGTTTCCCGACGCGGATGTTCTCATCACGGAACTGAAGGCCGCCTCTGTCGATGTGGCTGCCAGGACCGCCATCGACAACGGGCTGGAGGTCGTCTTTATGGACAACGTGCCCCAGGTTGTCGGCGGCGACGGCGACCTCGACGCCTTGATAATCGAGACTGCCGTGAGGGCACAAAACAGTTTCGTGGGCAAATGAACAGGCTGACTCTCTTGTATTTGCGCGCATTGCTGTCTGTTGTCTTCGTCTTCTGGGCCGTGGCAGTGGCTTCAGAGGCGCCCGATGGCAACCGAAAAACAGCATCGTCAGGGTCTTCGATCGCCACCGGCAATCGACAGGCAGCGGCAATGCGCCACTTGGAGGGGACCCGCGCCAAGATCGACAAGCTGCGATCGGTGAGAGCCGAGTTTGTCCAAGAGAAACACTTATCGATGCTGACCGGACCGGTCGTCTCGAAGGGCGAGTTCTTCTATAAGGCTGGCCGGAAGTTCATCTGGCACTACTTGCCTCCCGACGAGAGTTTCACCATCTCCGATGGAACAAGAATATGGCTCTATTTCCCGGCATTGAAGCAGGCTGAAGTTTACGATACGGAGAAATTTAAGACGAGAAGTCGTGCCTTTGAGAAGCTCTGCCTGGGCTTTGAGCGACCGCTTTGCGACCTGGCGGACGCCTTCTCGATCGAGCTGACCGCTGAAGCACCGGCCGATTTCGAGGTTCTGCTTAAACCAAAAGAGGAGGCAATGGCAAGGCTCATTGCTGAGCTTCGCATTCTGATCAGCAAGGAAACTGGACTGCCCCTTCGGTTCCATTCCATAGAAAGAAACGGCGACAGGACGGCAATCAACTTCACAAAAACCGAGATCAATCGGGAGCTCGCCGATTCGCTTTTCGCCTTTGTGCCTCCCGACGGAGTAACTGTCGATGAGAAGAAGAACTCGCTGTCGTATTGAGAGCTCAGTTGCTGGTATGTGGCTCCCCTGACCAATGGGCTGGCAGTTCAATCCCGGGTCTAGAATTCACTCGCAGGGACCTGCGGCAAGCATGATCCGTGGGTTGCGTCGAGTAGTTCAGCCATTGCTGGCTTTCACCCTCACAGAACCGGACGTGCGGCTTGCTTCGCCGCGCGGCGAACTCTTCCGAGCAGGTGACCCGGACTTAGTTCAAGCCATCCCTCAGGATGTGTGATGCGAGGCAGGGCAAACTCGTGGTCTATCAGCCAGTAAAGCCGCGTTTTGCACACTTTCTGGCTGCGCCGCATCAACGCCTTCAGCCATATTCACTGAATCTTGTGCCAGAACGCGGATAGAGCCGAGTAGTTGCCCCGAACTCCATAGTGTGGCCTCAAAGCTTGAGGCCCAATTGCGCGTGCTGCCATTCTCCTAACCGCAAAGGCACAAAGCCACTAAGAAAGGGACGAGACTTCATGCGGTTAATCCGCAATCCGCAATCCGCGATATGGCCTTGAGACGGCGAGCCGCCGTTCCCATACCCTGGGCCGAGGCGCCGCGTGCGCATCGCTTCGGCCAAAAACTGGCCGTCTGGTCGGCTCTTTCCAGCGATGTGGGTGAAGCCCAGAAACTCAAACGACCCGGACTTCAACTTCCCATCTTTGCCTGTCCATTGCTGCCCAAAACGCACCTTACGAAGGATGAAGGCGGAAGGATGAAGGATGAAAGGACCTCTGATCGATATTCATCCTTCATCCTTCATAATTCAGCCTTGAACTAACCGCTATTACCACATCGTCGGCGTAGCGAACCATGTAAACCTCGCCCTTCGCCTCCGTTTTGCGCCATTCGTGCACAAAGTGGCAAGCCGCCACGGCCATATCATGGGCCGAGGCGCCGGGTGCGCGTCGCTTCGGCCGGCGGAGGCCAGCACGCTTCCTTGAGGCGTCCCTTTCTTACCGCGAATCCGCCGACCATCCTCCTCCACCGCTCCAGTTGCCAGCCACTTGCCGATCAATCGCAACAGGCGACCGTCCTTCGCACGACGCTGGATTATGGCCATCAGTTCCTTGTAGTCAATTGTATCATAAAACTTGCCTTGAACGACGTATTGCCAAGCCGAGCTCGGCATCGTGCGAGGCGGCGGAAAACGGCTTCTGTTGAAGCATTCTCCCGAGTGCCGTGGGCACCCTTCTGGAGAACCGTCTGTTGAATGATCCACGCCCGCCGCACTCCAAGAGCACCCAACCGGTGCAAGACGCAAACGCTGCTATATTCGACAAGAGAGGCCCAGGGAATGCCTCAAGCAACTTCAGGACACGATGTGAGCGATTGTCAATCTGATTCTCGGGGTCCCGAACACGGATTGAAGTCTTCTCACGCGGGACAAAATGAACCTTTTGAACAAGCAGTGTTAATATGCTATTCTAAGAATAACACATCTACATTTGAGCTTAATAACGCCATGAAGGAGGACAAGTCAATGCTGATTCGCTCCAGACAGGACATCAGCGCAAGTTTCCATCTGACGTTTATGGCAATCCTGCTCGTTGTGAGCCTCGGGTGTTCAACTGACGCAGCGGCGGCCCTTCAGAGCAACGAGGCGCTCACCCTGGGCCTGGCGTGCCAACCAGCCGAGCTCTGCTGGGGAGACGAGCTCTCGGTGCTGGCCTCGTGCGAGAACGCAGGCGAGGCGATAACCGTCGATCTCTATCTGGCGGTTGTTTTGCCTGACGGATACGTGTTCTACTTCCCGGATGGGAGCCTGAGCGCCCCGTTCATGTCCAGCGTCAGGATTCCCGAGGCCGCAAGTCTTAGCGACGTGGAGGTCTTCTCGAGTGAGACGCCGCGCGACCTGGCGGCCGGAGAATACTTGTGGGTGCTGGGCGCAACGGCTCCTGGAACGGGCGACATTCTGTGCTACGCGACGACAACCATGAGGCTGGGCTATGACTGCTGGGAGAGCTATGGGAACATCAATCAGACGAGGAGCCTTTTTGTCAGAGGCTCTGACTTGTTCATAGGAACCGCGAATGCCGGTGTCGTCCGCTACGATCTCGAGACGGGCCAGCATGAACGATATGGAGTCTCTGACGCGCTCGCCAGCATTGAAGTGAACGACCTGTGCCTCGACAATGAGGGTAATCTATGGGCGGCGCTTGGTAGCCATATCTATGCGTTCGACGTGAGCGATGACTGGGGAGGGATATCGCGGCTCGGCGAGGGCACTTGGGTAAGTTACTATCCAACGGAAGACGGTCAAATGACTGGTCGCTTCAGAAGAAGCAATCGTATTGATGTTGCTGCTTATTCAGCCCTCGACGACGCCGTGTATGCAGTGTCGATGCGCGGATGTCTCTACAGAGTAATCGCGGGCAGGACTGAAAGGATCATACCGCCAGGCAGATTCGCAACTCACTGGGTCACAAGTCATCCGGATGGGTCCGTTTATGTGAAGGTCGGCTCGGCCCTCAGAAGGTTTGCAGATGGACGATGGTCGACAGTCGCAGATGGCGGCTGGTTCCCGTTCATCGTGAGTTCTGAAGGCGCGGTATGGTCTGCCGGGAGCTCTGAAGAGCATCGCCAGGGGCTATGGAGACTTAAGGCTGATGGAGAATGGGAGTCGATTGAGGTGGTTGGTAGTGCTTTCGTGCGAGAGATTGCAGAGGCATCGGGGCAAATGTGGGCCTTGACCCGGGACTATAGGGAGGGTCATACGCTCTGTGCGTTCGACGGCGACCACTGGTCTGAGGTGGCTGTGCCCTCGGGTGAATATGACGATTGGGACGTCTCAATGGCTGTTTCCGACGATGGGGTGGCATTCATCGGGACCAATGAGGGCATCCTCAAGTACGAGTTATCGGAATGGAGCACTATATCATTTGATTGTCCTTCTTTCAAAACTGCATCTCTTTATCCTGAAGACGAAGGCCCCACAGATGCGAGCTTCTGGGCGAGTGCCTCCTATTTCATACGACTACCCTGGATCGAGAAATTCGACGGGCATAGCTGGCTTTCGCTACCTCGCATTCCTTCCCCGTTCTTGAGCGGACACTATATAGCAACCCTCTTCGTGGACTCCCGGGGCACGGCTTG
>CAYZPW010000074.1:0-18915 GCA_964480475.1 uncultured bacterium
GGAAACCCGCATAGATTGACTGTAAAACAACACGTGTTCCCTGCGGGTAGTATTTCACGCTTTGTCGGAGATGATCGTTGCGTATCTGTTTATATAATCAAAAAACAAGAAGAAAAACATTTCAAGCGGGATGATGAAGTATTCTGCAGGCTCAGGGCGTGGGACCAACTGGCAGAATCTGGCTGGATGAAGCAAATTGAAGATAAATATCAAATCTTAGCTGATGCTGTCCTTGCTGGGAGCATTCACACAATAACAGAAAAAGAAGAGCCTATTATTACTAATATGTATGCACTATGGAATATCAGGGCTGACGAAAGGGAAGACCCATTTGATGATCAAAAAACAGGCGCGCCTGACGTGTCAAGACACTTGACCAAGGACGAAGAAGAGTATTTAGAGAGGAATCATATTACGTTCGTTAGACCAGATCTCAGTATTCCCGGCAGGCATTTATTAGGTATTCAGATGCGTCTGAACTTATTCAAAGTGGCAAAGCAAATGAATGATGCCCGGTGGGGAATACTGAGAGCCTCTGATGGTGAGTTCATTGTTCCAGATAATTTTTCAAACGCTAGAATCTTGCCTCTCTCACCAACAATCTGCTTTTCTTCTCCAAGCAGCGATGCAGTGATAGGGGCAAGAGAGGTGGCAGAGATCAACAGTTTAGCTGTAACGAGTAGTAAATGGTATTATTTCGCAAGAGAGTTATCAAAGTGTCCACGGTGACCCCGAAGAATCAGATAGTGGATGGTGTTGGGCTTCGGATATAGAACCGGTCGAGCTTACAATCGGTGAGAATGGCTCACAAAGGACTGATTACAGGAATCGTCAACGGGGTGAAGATGATGATAACAAGCTGCTCTGCCGGCGACCTTGCCGGTGAAGTTCTCAGCGGCGCAGATAGAGGCGAGCAGACCGAGCACGATCAGAACGAGCGTGGCATGCTGCTTTGGTCTCATCTCAGGATTCTGTGCTTCCGGGGCCGGCTTCGGGGTCTTCGTTGGGGTTCTCGTTCAAAGTTGGTAAACGGTCGTCCGGTTGGAGGGGAAGTGGGACGTTCTTGGCTGCTTCGCGTTTGGCCCGGGGCGCCTTCTTGAAAGTTCTGTTCGTGTGGCGGATCGAGGGCATATCAATGCGCTTCCCGGCGAATAGCTCGGCTACTGTCAGGATTTGCAGTCTGGGATGCGTTGTGCCCCAGGGCGAGTCGTAGAACTCGCCGCTTGCGGCCTCCTTGCGCATCGGCTGGCTTGGCTCCCGCATCGTGATTAGCACGCCGATCTCGGCCTTCTCGCGGTCCAGCACACCTCGCAAGTCGCGCAGGTGAGCTACGTTCGTATTCCCCGACTTGACCGATAGTATTATCTGCTTCGTTTTGCCGTCCTTGCCCTCGTCGTGGAAGTAGAGCCTTCCGTCTATCCCTCTGTCGGCCCCCTTCTTCTGCTCCACGGCGCATGCGCCGACCTGGCCCAGGGCCCACCACTGGAATTCGTAGGGGTTGTTGTGGGCGAGCGCAGCGGCGTCAGGAACCGCCTCCGGCGACCCGTGCTCCTCGTAGGTCACTTCGTCGCCGAAGGCGCCCAGCAGTCGGCGCTTTATTACCACAATAGCCGCCTGAGTAATATCTATTCCGATCCAGCGGCGGCCAAGGCGCTCGGCCACCGCGATAGTAGTCCCGCAACCGCAAAAGGGGTCTAAAACCAGATTGCCTTCCCTTGAGCTTGCTTTAATGATTCTTTCGAGAAGTGCCTCGGGTTTTTGAGTGGGGTAACCCAAACGCTGTGTTTTATCTCTTTCGGGAATCTGCGCCACCTCCCAGACATCTTCTGGGTTACGAGGTTCGTCCATGTAATACTTGTAGATCTTCCCACTCTTCCTGACTTCCCTGTATTCTCTCCCGTCTTCATCGGCGCCGAAGTACCCACCGAAGGTTCCTTTTTTTTGCTCCCTTAATTCACCTATTGCTTTCCCATTGTAGTAATAGTCTTCACTCCTGCTATAGAATAGAAGTGTGTCGTGCCGCCTGCTGTAAGCCCTTCTTCCAATTCCGCCACTATTCTTATGCCATATTATTTCATTCCTGAAGTTCTCCGGCCCAAAGACAGCGTCCATGAGCAGTCTCAGGTGTGCGCTGGCCGTCGGATCGCAATGCAGGTATATGCTGCCGGTTGGCTTAAGGACACGCTTCAGCTGCACAAGGCGCGGCGCCATCATTGAGAGATAGGCGAGCATGTCGTTGTCGCCCAGGAGCTTTCTGAAGCCCTGCATCGTCTCGGAGACGCGCCCACCCGCCTGGACCACCTGACGATAGGCAGTCGCGGCCTCCTGGTCCCACCGCCATGTGTCCTCGAACGCCTTGGCCTGCGCGGCGGCCCGGCTGCCGTTCTGCTCGGCAAACAGGATGTTGTAGGTGGCGCTGCTATTGAAGGGCGGATCGAGGTACACCAGGTCAACGGATTCGTCAGCGACTTCCCGGCGGAGCACGCCTAGGTTGTCGCCGTACCAGAGCAGGTTCTTCTTCGGGTCGACCGTCATGCCCTCATTCCTTATCATCGTTGGCCATATCAAACCAGCGTGAGAGACTAATCCTGCTTAACCCAAAAGTCAACCCTCAGTCCAACAAATCAAGAATCTCTTAACCCTAACATCACTTATGTCCCTGCCTCCTCTCTCCGATCTACAACCGGCGGCGCTGGTATTCCACGAGGCGCTTCAGGCCTTGCTCGAAGGAGACTTTGGGTTCCCAGCCCATGATCCTCTTCGCCTTGTCGGCGGAGATGTAGATCTTATAGACCTCGCCCTTGCGGGCGGGGGCGGAGATTGGCTCGCCGTCGAAGCCGGTGGCCTGCTTGATTATGCGGAATATCTCGTTGACCGAAGAGCCTCTGCCGGAGCCGATGTTGATGATCTCGTTGTCGGACGCCGGGTCCGTCATCGCAAGGACGTTCGCCTCGACAATGTCATCGACATAGACGTAGTCGCGGAGCTGCTCGCCGTCGCCGAAGATGGTCGGCGCCTCGCCCTTGAGCATCTTGGCCGAGAAGATCGCCGTAACGCCCGCCTCACCGTAGGGATACTGCCTGGGGCCATAGACGTTCGGGTAGCGCAGGGCGGTGTATTTGAGGCCGTCCGTCAGGTTGTAGAGAAACAGATAGTGCTCGACCGTGTGCTTCGAGATGCCATACTGCGAGATCGGATTGATGGGGTGCGCCTCGTCCGTCGGCAGATACTGCGGCTCGCCATAGACGGCCCCACCGGTTGAGATATAGACGAGTTTTTTGACGCCGTATTTGAGGCAGTTGAGGATGATGTTGATCGAGCCGCCGATATTGACGTCGGCGTCGAACTGAGGCTCTGAGACGGACTTTATGACGGCCATCTGCGCAGCGTGATGATCGACGATGTCTGGCCGCTCCTTCTCAAACACCTCGGCCAGCGCGTGGTCCCGGATGTCCATCTCGTAAAAGGTCGCTTGGGGGTTGATGTTCTCCGCAAAGCCCGTCGAGAGGTCATCGACAATTGCGACCGAATGCCCATCTTTAATCAACCTATCCACTAAATGCGACGCGATGAACCCCGCCCCGCCGGTTACTAATACCTTCATCATTTACTCCATATTGAATGTTTGCTGCAATCTCCGTTGCCACCGGCGTATTGAGGATAATAACCGATCAAAGCAGGGATAATAAGAGGTAGGGCAAATCGTGTCGAATCAGCCGGGATAGACCTTCATCAGGCATGATAGCTGCGCAGTGCCCTAATCTATGGGGTGTGCAAATAGGGGTAAATAAAGGTAAGTAAGGATAAGTAAGTGATAAATATGTGCGACATGAATGCGAATAAGCTCAAGACGAATAAGCAGCACCGATCATTCCTCAGGAATGACATAATGAGCTCCCTTGTACTTACCCTTGCGCTCCAGCAAGCGACTTCTATACATTCGACCAAGCAGTTTCGACACCTTGACCATTCCCTTTATCTCAAGTAGCTTTCTGCATTCTCTATTCGTAATACTTCCGTTATGTCGGACGTAATCGAGGACCCTCTCTTCGTGGGTGAAAGAAATCTTGTGCTGCGGAGCGACTTCTGGCCGCGTGAGCGTATAGTAAGCGCCGCGTCTGGTCCCGTGCTGCTGGACCAGGCCAGTTTGCACAAGAGAGCGAAGCTGTTTCGTGGCTTCCGTCATATCCACGTGATTGAGCCTTCTGTAATCGCTATTTGTCATTGATTTCTCTTGCCGCATATAGACGAGCGCCAATCGTTGCTGGTCATTCAGGTCGTGGTCGGCATACTGATTGAGCCATTCGATTGCCTTTGGACTCAATAGCGTGTAATTCCGGAATGTGACCAAGAATGAAGACTGTCTATCCTTGAACGTGGGTGGCCCAAGTTTGGCTTGCCTCATCGCGGAGAGCATCTGGTTGATTCCGCTGTGCCGGTTCTCGACAACGTGAAGGTCCTCCAGCAGCCGCATGAGCGTCATGTTGCGCGTGGATTGCTCGTATTCAATGTTGTCCTCAGTAACCATTCCATAAAGTCCACCAGGACTCTGAACCTCCATCCGATTGGCAAAAAGCCTGATCTGTATGTAGCTCCCGTGTGTGTAACTACTGTAATCGCGATGGGCCACTGCATTAATCACCGCCTCGCGAACGGCCTCTTCTGGGTATTCCGGGATGTCTCGTCTGAAAACGCCCTCAATTAAACTGCTTTTGCGCATCGATGCCATCACGTAATTGACCGCCGATTCAACCATCTCTGGGATAGGTCCTTCAAACCTCTGGTTGTCCAGAAAACGCTCACCGCGAGGAGTCTTTTCCGTACCCGTAGTTCCATAGAACTGGAGGAATGTTATTACCAGCTGAGGCTGGAACGATTCTGGATATATGCCGAACACCAGCAATCCAGCCAAAGTGGGTCTCAGCACTCCCTCCACGGCCTCAATGACGTTCCGATGAATAAGGACCTCTTCGAAGGGCTGGTTTAGATACTTCGCGTTTGGACGAGCCTTTTTCAATCTTCCAATCCAGTCATTGAGCGCGTCAATGTCCAGGTTTTCAATTGTCGCGTCGAGCACCGGTTTTCGGTCGAAGGTGGGCTGCAGGCGATTGCTGATACAACTGAATACCTCGTATTCAGACATGCGGCGGTTAGTATTGCCGACTCGTATGTAGGACCCTCCGTTAATCCCCGCAGGCTTGTAATAGCAGGGCTTCCTGAAGGCGGGGATACCATCCAGCTCAACAGCAACGACTGTCTTTCCATCCAACGTGTCCACAATGAAGTCTGGGCGCAGTGCCGGTTCCATCTCCGATGAGCACAGACTGGCGATGTCGGCTTGGAGTTTCGCAGCATCTTCTATGCCGACAGTCTGAAAGCCCCTTTGCTCGTCCAATCCGAAGACGATGATGCCACCGCGGGGCGAATTGGCAAACGCAGACAGAGGCTCAAACAACCGCTTAGGTGTTCCCCTATGGGCTGCTTTTACCTCGACTGTGTCGAGCTCGGTCTGGCTCTCTTGTATTTGCGCGACTATCTGAAGAAGCTCATCTCGGTCCAAGGCTTCACTCTCTCTACAAACGAAGAAACGGCCCCAGAATACTCTTCCTGGCAGCGCGGTCAATCAGCGGGGTTTGCGGTGCCTCGATAGATCCTGTCCCATTAGTCCCTGAAATGCGCGCTGACATCGTGCAGGTCGCATTCTTTGGCCGGTTAGGGTTCGGAGATGGCGTTGATGGCGTCGCAGATGGTCGCCGCCAGCTTGATGTTGCCCGGGAACGCCAGGACGAGCGCAAGGGAACCGGTCACGAGAGCGGCGAACGCCCATTTCTGGAATCGCTCCGGCGAGAGCTGAGGCACGTTCAGCTGGTGTCGTTCTGCGTAGTCCACGTAGTCCTGAGGCAATTGCTTCAATGCGATATATGCCCAATGTGGTGTCCAGAACAGGAAGCCGAAGGTGCTGCCGACTTCATCAACCGTTCTACGGGCATTTCTTTCTCGCAGCGCCTTTTGCATCGTGCGGATTAGGAACATCCAGACCAGATAGCCTTCAAGGATCAAGATGAGGCCGGCGATAAGCTCAAAAGTGGCCGCCTTGACGTGCCCTGTTCCGTAGGAGAACAATGCGATGATCATCAACGGCACGCCTGCTAGGCTGCCGAGCGCGATCAACGATGTCACCAGTCGTTCAGACACACATCTGGTCATGTGGCGATATTCCGTGCGACGTTCGCCGCGTCACAACCCTTGTAGATGATGATGGTCCCGTGAACCAGGACGGTCAGCCCTGCCAGAACACCAAGAATCGGGTGCGGCCCGTAGTATAGGGAGAGAATCACAGATGCCGGGTAAGCCAGGAATAGTTTCTCCGAAAGCGGCTTCGCGTTGACGTGATAGCGGGCTAAATATGCGTTGAAGTCCTTCGCGAGTCCCCACACCGCCTGGAAAACCCAGTAGAGGTTGAAGACCGGCACGAAGAGCAGCCCGACAGCCATACCAGGTGTAGTGCGGGCATGGCCGTCCTGTATCACTCGCCACATGTCGTAGATGAAGATTATCATCGCGAAAAAGGAAAAGAGGCGAAAAAACAGGCCGAGAATCAGGGCCGGGAAAAGCCACTCGAAATTGACAGTGATGACCAGGGCGGGAACGAGAGCGCTCAGGGCAAGTCCGCCTAAGTAAGCGGCTATGAAGAAGCCCTTGGACATTCTTCTTACGTATTCCACTTCCCGGCAGACTCTCCTTTGCTCGACCCGCCGCCAGAGGTAACGTCAGTTCCCGGCGCCCGACTGGGCAGGCGGCAGAGCGATCGGTTTGTACCCGGACGAATGTTGACGATTGAACTGTTATCAGAGCTGAGTATTTGGGTCAAGTTCCTCCTTAATGAGGAGTTTCCCCGTTGGGGAAACGGGCGAAAAGGAAAAAAGGGCAAAAGGCGAAAAGGAAGAGACCATAACTAGCCAGAAAGGCTCAGTCCCCTCCCTGGCCAATGAGATACAGCTGGCCGCAAAGCCTCCTTTCGCAGACTGGCGTATCTCACCTCATAAGTACACTGAATGAGGCTATATAGGCATCAAGTAAGCGATTGTAGATTCAGTTTTGGGGAAACTCCTGCCTCCTTAATGAGAGAGTCCCCGGAGAGTCGCATCGGCTGTTTTGGCTCGGAAGAGGCCAAGTAGGAGACGGCGTCAAGCCGCCGCACTCCAACGAAGGTCCCCCGCCTCTTGCCAATCCGATTTTTGGGGAAGGAAGTGGCGTTGAGTTTGTCGCCGGACAGTTGTTAGAATGGGATGGTAATTTCAGCTGTCTCAATGATTCTGGAGGACGTATTATGAGGCGGGGATTCATACTCATTACATTGGGGCTTTTGGTCATGAGCGGTCTATTTTCGGGGTGTGCAGGCGGGAATCAAGGCAAGGACGGCGTCGATTTGGCCAAGCAGCGTGAGAAGATGGTCAAGACGCAGCTTGTTCCTCGGGGCATCAAGGACGCAGACGTGCTGCGGGCGATGCGCACTGTGGAGCGGCACCGTTTCGTGCCCGAGGCGCAGCGTCGCGTGGCTTACAACGATTATCCGCTGCCGATTGGCGAGGGCCAGACCATCTCGCAGCCCTATATTGTGGCCTTGATGACGCAGATTCTGGCCGCGAACAAGGATTCAAAGGTGCTCGAGGTCGGGACTGGCTCGGGCTATCAGGCGGCGGTGCTTGCCGAGATTGCGAAAGAGGTCTATACGATCGAGATAATTGAGGCGCTCGGCAAATCTGCGGAGGCGAGGCTGAAGGAGCTGGGTTACGAGAACGTTCACGTGCGCGTCGGGGACGGATACGCTGGGTGGCCCGAGCATGCCCCGTTCGACGGCGTTATTGTGACGTGTGCATGTCGTGAGGCCCCCAAACCGCTTGTTGCGCAGCTCGCCGAGGGCGGTCGGATGGTGATACCGGTCGGCGGGAGCCTCTCGTATCAGACGTTGACGCTATTCGAGAAGAAGGGTGGGAAGCTACAGCGGCGGGACATCACCGGCTGCGTGTTCGTGCCTCTTCTCGGGCCCCACGGCTGGGTAGCGGGGCCGGAACGATAGCCGCGCGATCTTTGGCGTCTTCAAGGGACTTTGCAGGCGCAGACGCCGCTGAACGCCTTCAGCAGTTCTTGACGAGCAGCGGAACACGCACCACGTTGCTGCCGAACGAGGCGAACCGGTTGATCCGTTCCGCGACCAGGTCGAGCCGGAGCAGGTAGTCGCCCGGCTCTCGGGGCGCATTAAGCTCGAGCGAAGCTTCGGTGAGCTCGCCCGGGCGCACATCTTGTGCCCCAAGTTGAGGCCGGCTCTGCCCTGTTGGTGGGTCATCGGCATTGTTGCCCTCGAACAGATAGTAACCCGCTCGGACTGCCCCGCCCGCATCTGTGCCCCCGGTAGGCCAGCAGCTGTTGCCGATGTTCTTGATTGTCGCTTTCAGGTGGGCTTCGGCCAACGCCATCCGCGGGCGCTCCGACAGAGGCTTCTTTCTCTCCGCAACGTAGTCGGAGGAATGGTGCACTCGGCGAGCATAGGCTGCTTCACCTCGACATCTGAGATGCTGATATCCGTGCCGGTCTTCCCTGCCAATCAGCCCGTGGTCCTATTTACAGCCTCGCTTTTCCCCTTTCTCCCTTCTTGTCCGCCGTAGCCTTGGCGAAGGAGGATGTCCTTTTCTCCCCTGTTACATAGCGCTCCTGTTCGCTGAATATGCACCCGCAATACTGCTGTCTGTAAAGGCCCATCCGTCTAGACTCTGCAATCCCCTCCTTCCAGCCCTCGCGGAAGTCCATATAGACGAACTCGACCCCGTGTTTGCTTGCAGCCTGCCGGCAAACGTCAGCTATGACATCATGTTTCTGATGCTTGCTGTAGAGCAACGTCGTGGTGAATCGCTTAAACCCCCTCTCACTGCAGGCTTTCGCAGTCTCATAAAGCCGCATCTCGTAGCACAGAATGCACCTGTCCTCTTTGCCATACACCGTCTTCAAGAACACGTCTAGACCATAGTCGTCATCAATCAGCGCCCCGACGCCCGTATCAAGCACAAACACCTTCATCGCGTCAAGCCGCCGCTTGAATTCAGTGTAGGGATGTATGTTGGGATTATAGAAGAAGCATTTCGGTGAATATCCCTCTTCTGACAGTCTCCTGAGAGGGTATATCGTGCACGGGGCACAGCAGGAATGCAGCAGGATGGGTTTTGGCGCGACCATTTCCGTTCAGAAGATCGATTGCTGTCCAGGCTTCGTCCGCGACGGGGCCTCTTCGGTGTGGAAGTACTTGAAGGCAAGCTTCGTCGCAACCCGCCCGCGTGGTGTCCGCTTGATGAAGCCTATCTGCATCAGAAACGGCTCATAGACGTCCTCAATGGTGTCTCTCTCCTCGCTCAGCGACGCCGCGAGCGTCTCGACACCGACCGGCCCCCCGTTGAACTTATCAATAATCGTCCTGACGAAGCTCCTGTCCATCTTGTCCAGGCCCATCTCATCCACCTCGAGCAACTTGAGCGCATCGTCGGCAACACCTTTCGTCACGGTCTCCTGCTTCCCCACTTGGGCGAAATCCCGAACCCGCTTCAGGAGGCGATTCGCTATCCGCGGCGTCCCCCGGCAGCGTTTCGCAATCTCCGCCCTGCCTCCGCCATCAACATCTACGCCAAGGATCACGGCAGAGCGTTCGACGATCTTTAGCAGGTCCGCCTCGGTGTAGAAGTCGAGCCGCTCACGTATCCCGAACCTGTCCCGAAGAGGCGCCGAGATGAGGCCAGAGCGCGTCGTGGCCCCGACCAGCGTGAACTTGGGCAGGTCCAGCCGGATCGTCCTTGCGCTCGGCCCCTGGCCGATGATTATGTCCAAATGGAAGTCCTCCAGCGCCGGGTAGAAGAACTCCTCAACCACCCGATTCAGTCGATGAATCTCGTCGATGAAGAAGATGTCCTTGTCCGACAGGTTCGTCAGGATCGAGGCGATATCGCCGCTTCTTTCAAGTGCTGGCCCGGTTGACGTGATGACCGAGACGCCCATCTCTTTGGCCAGAATATGCGCCAGCGTCGTCTTGCCCAGGCCGGGCGGCCCTGCGAGCAGAACGTGGTCGAGCGCCTCGTCCCGCATCCTCGCCGCCTCGACGCTCATCAACAGGCGTTTTTTGACGTTCTCCTGGCCAACGAACGTAGAGAAGCTCCCGGGCCGAATGCTCAGCTCGAGTAGCTGCTCCTCCTCCTGCCGGTGTCCGTCAACAACCCGCGTCGTCACTCGCTAACTCTCCGATGTGAAGGTGATTTCTGCGAACGAATACTCGCAGCATCGCCGAAGAAAGTCAACAAGCAGGCAAGGTGGGCTAGCTTCTAGATGGCTGTGCCGGCATAGCTGCAGTTTCCTCGATTTGGCTGCTCGCGTTGCCAAGCCCATTCTGCCAGGCCTGCGCAGCTAATTCGAGGGTTGACTCCCTCGAGAAGCGGCATCAATTGCCTCGACGCTCGTGCCGCTTTCGGTAAAGCCGCTCCGTGAAGCCGCCCTCGTTAAGAAATGACTGCTCCAGCTTCTTCAGCTGCCTCCCGAGCAGGAAACTCGCCTGGTTGATCAGGCAGATGATGGTGTTCGCCGCGACCTCGGCTGAAGCCGTCTTGATACTATAGATGTCCGACGGGTCCGGCCTGTCTGACTGGTCCGACCGATTGGCCCCACCAAACCGATATTTGCCGCGCACTGCAAGCGCCTCCGGCGCCTCCTTCGCCCAGGTCCGCAGTCCACGCTGGCGCAGGAAGTCCTCGTAGTCCAAGAGCAGCTCTTCGAGGCTGGCTCTCGCAACGCCGGTCAACTTGAGTTCCATCTTCTTGGATGTGGCCGAGGCCATGCTGCCCTCGCCGATATTCTGCACTCCGCTCCGCGCAGCTTGCACCATCTGATCATGGGTGCGCGAACGTTTGTTAATGAAGCGATTGCAGAACACAACCGTCGCGTCATACACAAGCTGTGCTGTCTGAAAACTGCGCAGCCTGCGATATCCGCCGTGCGGCGGAATCAAATCATCGTTGCCATGCATGTTCCGATGCTCATTTCCTTCTGATCAAATGCACTATCGCAGCGCCGAAGTCCTCACATCCACATAACAAGGAAAGGGGTTGCACTAATGCGCCGGCACTATGGGCAAGGTAACGCGGTGCTATGAGCCTGTAAAGTGGATCGGACAATAGTCTGAAGTTCAGAATCTGAGGTTCAAGGTCGCAGAGGAGACTGTGATTCGGAGGGGCGACCAGCCCAACCTCCGGCATTGAACTTCCAAGTCGGAACTCCGAACCCATAATCTGCCCGGGTGTTCGACAGTGCATTTGACTTCATGATTAACCTGCAATATATTTAGCAGAAACACCAGAAAAAAGGGTTATTCAATCGCAGAAACACCCGGAGGTGAGAGATGACAGTTCAGTTGGCGGTATTCGTTCTTCTCATTGTTACTTTGGCTCTGACGTGTTCCTCAGCACAGGATTACACTATAGAGAACTTCCGATGTCAGAACTTCATAACGGGCCTGGACTACAAGGACGGGACGCTGGTGATTGGCACTCGACTGGGTCTTCAGGTCTTCAGGAATGGAGAGCTAATGACGCTGACGGTCGAGGATGGTCTGCCGACCAATTACATCCCCTACGTTGCAGTATCCGATGCCGATAGCATTTACATCGGCCCTTGTCGGCTCTCTTACGAGGACGAGCGCAGATACATTTACCTGAGTCATCTGCTGGAGTCGGGCCTTGAGGTCAAGGACATTACCGGGGACTTCATCCCCCCAGGCTCTTATTACCCATTTGCTGCCGGCCCCGATGGGTCCCTCTGGGTCGATGAACCCGGTGCGATGTGGCAGTACAGCATGGGCGAATGGAAGGTGTATCACGCTGAAGAAGCGGAGTACGGATTTGGCGACATTTGCTTCACCCGAGAGGGCGGAGCCTATGCCTGTTCAAGAGGTGTTGTTTATAAGGCATCAGGAGATCGAATGATCCCCTTGCCCACGCCATTTCCTGCGTATCAGCTTGCCACGGGCCCGGAAGGTAATATTTGGTCAACCGGTGACGGTCACCTCTGGCGATATGGGCTTTCTGGATGGGAGATCGCATCATCTGATCCCTTCTGGTCGGAGAATCTTAACGGCATGTTTTTCGACGGCTTGAATCAGATTTGGGCAATAGTTCACGACAATCTGGATGTCAGGATCGCTCGCTATCGAGAGGGGGAGGTTTCCTTTTATGATGAGGCGGACGGCCTTTGGTTCAACGCGAGCCTGATCTATTGGCCGTTGTTCGAGTTTAGTGGAAGTACGCTAATCCCACCGGAGACGCCTGTTTTTGGCACAGCAGGGCTCGGCCTGATCTACTTCGACGGTGAGAGATTCCGGCGTTTCTACTGGGCTGACTCCCCACCAGGCGACATCATCTCCGACCTATGCGAGGACAACTTGGGGCAGCTATGGGTGGTTAACGGGAACACGCGGATGTTAGGAGTGTACGATGGAGAGCACTGGAATCAGGTCTATGCCCCGTGGTATTTGCCGTGGGACGCGACAGGGGTTTTCCGGCTGTTCCCGCTAGTTGCACTGGACCTCGACGGTTCATTGTGGTTCAGATCTGTAACTGGCGCCGTCTCCTATTCGCAATTGGGATGGACGTTCTACGATGGAGACAACTCGCCGCTAGTATCGCCGGGTACCGTAGCCATCGACGACAATGGCACGAAGTGGTTCGTGAATCCTGCCCTGGGAGCTGACATCTGGGAGCCTATCTCCGGGGTGGTCAGCTTCGACGGCGCGACCTGGGGGCAATTCCCCTCCGATGAGTATTTCGAGTCCTGGGAGCCTATTTCCGTGTGCGTAGGCCCAGGAAACAAGATGTGGTTCAGAAGAAGAAGCGCAACGGACTACTTGCCTTACCGCTATACCGCTTTCGATGGGACAACCTGGGAGCACTTCGTGCCGGGCAGAGACCTACCCGATGAGCAAAGCAGCGGGATTCACTTCGATATCAATGGGAATGCTCTACTTGCTGGCTGGAATTCGCTCTACAGGCAGAATGAAACCGGTGCCTGGGAGGTAATCCTGAATGAATCGGTTGGCGATGTGCAAGCGGATAGCAATGGCACTCTCTACTGCGCCGCGTATGACTACTTGTATGTAGGCGACAAGTACGACTGGCAAACGCTCACTATCAAATATGATCCCACAGATCCTAATAGCGACCTAACTACGGCCCCCTATCGCGTCTTTATCGACCACGACGGTGACAAGTGGGTCGGCGCTTATGGGGGCCTCAACCGCCTGCGCGACGGCGGGCCGGCGACACAGAAGCTGACCTTGGCGGCCATTGTCGCGCAGTCGCAGGGCGGAGAGGGGGAGACGTTGCTGCTCTCGGGCGAGTTCATCAACACCTACACGATGATGCCGGTCAGCCTTTGGCTAGCCTGCGAGTTCGGCGGCACGCTCTATTTCTATCCGGACTGGGGCACAACGATGCAGTGCGTCGATATCGTCCTGCCGGCGCACTCGATTGAGAGGCGACAGCTATTCACTTTCGACGCTGACGTGCTCCCGGCTGGGACGTACACGTTCATCGGCGGCATCAGCCTCAGAGGCGGTGCGCACCTCATGATCGGCGCCCGCGACGACAAGTATTCCTTCGCCACGTGGACGAACGACTGATTTGGAGTGCGGCAAGCTCTTGCCGCTTTGTTTTGCCGCGGCCTGACGCGGCGCTTGATTTTCTGGAGCATCTGGCATTTTGCGGAGGGGATACTCTTGGATAGCCCAGAGCATTGTGCGAGGCAGTGCCAGGTCACTGCCAGCGAAAGCGGTGCCAGGTCACCGCACTCCAGAGGAGAAGCAAAACGCAATTGATCTACAGGTTGAACATGCGATATATTCGGCAGAAACACCAGAAAAATGGGTTATTCGTTTACACAACTACAGGGAGGTGAGAGATGAAGGCTCAATTGGCATTGTTCGTTCTGGTGATCTTCGTTTCGATCGCAGCAAGTTCTTGTGCACAGGATTACACCATAGAGAACTATCTGGATCAGAACTTCATAACATCCATTGACTATCGGGATGGCGTGCTCGCCGTGGGTACTGCGCGCGGTCTAGTCCTTGTAGAGGATGGCCAGATGAGGATGCTGACGGCAGATGACGGCCTGCCCCGCAGCTACATTCATCGGGTGGCGATCGCCGCCCCCGACACATTCTATGTGGGCCCCTATTATCCCGACATCTATCCCTATCCCAGCAATCCTCAAACCGTCTATGAGGTTAAACTCCAGGGGCAGGAGCTATTAGTACGGGACATCACCGGCGAGCGTGAGATAAGGAACTGCTATCAGGTTTTTGACACCGGCCCGGACGGGAGCCTCTGGCTAGCGGACAGATATGGCATACACCGATACGATGGGGCTGAGTGGCGCATGTATAGCCATGAGAATTATGGCCATTCCGGCTTCGGTTCGGCATTCTTCGCTCAGGATGGCACGGCATATTTCAAGGTTCATGGCGGCGGGATCTTCAGAATCTCTGGTGAGAACATCGAGCAGTTGCCGCTGTCATTCTACTGCGGTGGGATCGCTCTTGATGCGGATGATGTGCTCTGGGCGATTGGGCAGAATGAAACGACCAAGGGGCTTTTTAGATACGACGGCGCCGAATGGCAGCTCGTATCCGATGACCCTATATGGTCAGAAGCAAGCGTTTATTTCCAGGGTGGTATGTTATTCGACCGGGCGGATCGGCTTTGGATCCTCGAGTGGGGCTGGCTGGCGCTCTATGAGGATGGTGAAGTGACCGTCTTCGATCAGGCGGATGGTCTCCCTCTTCAGCAAGCTTTCCCGAACACTTTTTTTACATCTTATGAGGCGCTGCCGGACGGCGCAGCTCTATTTGCAACTCCTGGCGGCGGTCTTCTATCCTATGACGGAGATGGTTTTGACCGAATGTGCCTCGATAACACCTTCCAGGGCTCTAAGATAAGCGGCATTCTCCAAGACGAACTTGGAGCTGTCTGGACGCTGAATTTCACCACCCGGATGGTCAATGTCATAAGAGCGGGTAACTGGGGCCATATTGCGGCGCCTTGGTTCGGGATCTATGATCATGGGCCCTACATGGCCACTGATATCAATGGTGATATCTGGATGACGTCGGATTCGGGCGCTGCGCGGTGGGACGGCTCGGACTTCGAGACGTTCGACATGTCCAACTCTCCGCTTGATTCATCCGGTGCGCTCGCAATTGACAGCAACGGCAAGAAGTGGTTCGTGAATCCCTTCGGGAAGCGACAGCCTGGCGAGATTGCGACGGGGGCGGTTATCAGCTTTGATGGCGCCAATTGGCAACGGTATCCATCAGATGACTACTTCCTCTCTCATCAGCCGATTTGCGCTGCAATGGGCCCCGGAGACAAAGTCTGGTTCACGAGATACGAGCCTGAGACCCACGCTTTGCAGGGCTTCACCACCTACGACGGTGAGACCTGGGAGCACCTTGATCGGGACGACGTTCCAGTGTACAGCTATACAGTCCATTTTGACAGAAATGGCAATGCCTTGCTGTCCAGTAATGACCGTCTTTACAGATGCTACCCGAACGGATTTTGGACCCGCATTCTGGATGCTTTCGTATTTCACGCTCAATCTGACGCGGACGGGCGGCTTTACTGCGCCGCGACGGATGGCCTGTATTTCGGGGAAAGGAACAATTGGGAGAAAATCAGTAAGGAAGACGGCCTATGTCCGGGCTGGGATGCGCCTGCCTATTCGTCCAGTTACCCAACTAATGCGCTGCTGGAAGTCTTTATCGACCACGATGGCGACAAGTGGATCGGGACGGAAACGGGATTGAGTCTCTTCCAGGACGGCGGCCCGGCGACACAGAAGTTGACCTTGGCGGCCATTGTCGCGCAATCTCAGGGCGGAGCGGGGGAGACGTTGCTGCTTTCGGGCGAGTTCATCAACACCTACACGACCATGCCGGTTAGTTTGTGGCTGGCGTGCGAATATGACGGGACGCTCTACTTCTACCCGGATTGGAGCACGACGATGCAATCCGTCGATATCGTCCTTCCGGCGCACTCGATTGAGAGGCGACAGCTGTTCTCGTTCGACGCTGAGGCCCTCCCAGCGGGGACATATACGTTCATCGGCGGCATCAGCCTCAGAGGCGGCGCGCACCTGATGATCGGCGCCCGCGACGACAAGTATTCCTTCGCCACCTGTGTGAATGACTGATGTAGCGCGACTGTCCGCAGATTACGCAGATTACACAGATTGAGGATGAGTAGAGAAGCTTGCGTGCGATAACCGGGTCAGAATAAGTCAAGAGTTGTCGTAAGAGGAGTCTTCGGAGCCCGGCCTCTATCCGGCTGTTGCATCAAGCGCCTCGGCCATGCTATGATGTCGGAACATTCGTTCGGCATTAGAGATTTGGTGCATTTATATCTGAACCTTGTCCACAGAAGGATTACACAATGAATCGGCACCTTTTGACACTGATAACAATCATCTTCTGCCTCTGCCAGCTCAGCTTTGCCGGCGAGGGCTTCTGGGAGACCCACGGCCCTTACGGCGGGGACATGCGCGAAGTGGAATTCGGAGGCGGCACACGTGGTCTCTGCTATGTGGGCGGAGAAGGCGGCCTGTTCACGTCGTTTGACGACGGTGCTACGTGGGAGAATCGCACACCTGACCTGCCCTATGGTTCCCCCGATATGGACTGCGACCACATAAGCGCCTGCCCCGCACAGCCGGGCCTCGTTTATGCCGCGTTTGGCGATTATTATGAGTCCGAGCTCTACATATCGGAGAACGCAGGCGCAGACTGGGCGTTGCTCGAGGTTCCATCGCAATTCCACTCGCTCTTCGCGATTGCGTGCGATCCGAACGACCCCGACCGCGTCTATGTGGCCTATTCCGAGAGGCAAGGGATGGGTCGCAGCAGCGAGGGCGAGGTCTTTCGCTCATTGAGCGCCGGTAGAAGCTGGGAATTTCTCACTGCCGTTGTTGCTGAATGTATCTGCGTCGATCCGAATGACTCCGAGACGATATGGATGAGCTGCTACCCGGAAGGCCCGATGCGCAGCACCAACGGCGGAATAACGTGGGAGATTCTAAGTGATGGTCTGGCTGGTAGGCTTAACTCCGTCAGAAACATCTGCATATCGCCATCCGATTCGGATGATGTGCTGCTCTGTGCCGCCAATCTATTCAAATGGAACGCCGCGGAGTCCAGTTGGGAGCTCTTTGGGTTCGGCGCTGATGATGCGGCCTATGCGCCAACGGACCCGTCCCGGATTTATGTTTGCGACTATGACTACGTCTATTTCAGTGACGATGGCGGCGAGAGCTGGGAGATATATCCGGCGGCTCAGAGAGGCGCGTCCATTGCCGTATCCCATTATGACCCGGATGACATCTTATTGGCCGATCGGAGTTCCGGCGTCTGGCGCTCCGATGATGGCTGTGAAACGCTTACATTCTCATCCGACGGTATCTCCCTACTGTCCGTGCATGACCTGGTCGCATGCGACACCGAGAGGCAAGTGCTCGTGTGTTGTGGAGATTACTTCACCAATCGGAGTCTTGACGGTGGCGCTGTCTGGACCCTCCCAATGATTTCTGAAAACATCGTCTATCCAGGTGGTTTCTGCATCGGGCAGGACCCGGCCAATCCTCACGTCCTGTACCTTGCCGACCCGTATCCGTATATGTTCTATGAGTCAGGTGACGCGGGAGAAACGTGGAATTACGTCGGGGAACTTCCCTGGTATGCATATTACGTAAATGGCATTGCCGTGGATCCAAAGAACTCGAAGAGGATTTACTTGGCAGTAGATGGCTACTATAGCGCTGCTCACAGGAGCGTTGACGGAGGTGTCAGCTGGGAAGCGCTGAACATATACCCTGGAGGCGAGTGGGATTATGCGGAAGGACGTTTCGTTCAGATCGACCCCCGCGATTCGACCCGCATCTTTGTCGGAACATCCGAGGGGCTTTATCTCTCTGAGAACGATGGCGAGAGCTTCAGCAAAGTGAGGAATCTGGGCGGTTTCGTCCCTGACTTTCTCGAGTTCGAGCTTTTGGATTTGCAGACGATCTACTGCGGGCGAAATACGACGAGCGGGGCAAACAGGCCGGCGCTCTGTGTCTCGTGTGACGGCGGTGGGACCTGGGCGCCTATCGATACGCCGGTTACAGCGGTCTGCGCGATCGCGATCAATCCTGACGATGGCGCCGAGTTCTACATTGCGGGAGATAGCAGCCTGCACCACACGATCGATTCTGGCGAGGTCTGGCTGCCGCTTGTGATGGACGGCTTCGATTGCCCTGTTTCGACTGTAATCCTCATCGATTTCGACCACGCGGGCAACACTATCTACGCGACGGGCTATGGCGTCTTCTCGTTCTTCGACGTTGGCGCGCCGTTCGTCTCGCTTTCGGTGTCCCAGCCAGTCTATGCGGCCGGCGATATGTTCCACCTGTCGTGCAACATCACAAATCCCGGCGCCTCGTCCAACGTGGATCTTATCGTCTGGATCGAGCTTCCAGGCGGGACGAACGTCTATCTGCCTGGGCTGGGCCTGAATCGAGTGCCGTTCTATTCGGGCTGGCTGCCTGGCCGTCTGTCATTGAAGGACTACGCGCTGCTTGAGGCGCCGGTTGCTGCGGGGCTGCCTTTAGGCGATTACACCGTCTTTGCGGTGCTTTATGAGCAGGGGACCGACGAGCAGCTCTCGAACATCGCTGCCGAGACGTTCACGATGGTTTCTGCAATCGAATAACTGAGCAGTAGATAGGAGGTTCACACTTATGGTTCGTTTGATTCTGACTTTTGCAGTGGTTCTTATGTGCGCCTGCGCGTTCGCTGGCGAG
>CAYZPW010000075.1:0-18146 GCA_964480475.1 uncultured bacterium
AATTCTCGTAAGCCTTCACATCCCTGGTTGGGGCGGGGTCTCAGACCCGCCCCCATACAACAAACCCCTTGGATACGGGGCATCTTATGCGACCATCAATTCGAACGGGCGGGTCTGAGACACCGCCCCTACAGGCCGATTCCGACAATCGCGTCGTAAACGAAAACTGCCGCGTTCATCTTGACAATCGGCCGTATTTCCTGTATCGTTATTGTGTGAATGGATAATGAAATCCTCGCCAATCGACTTATGAGGCAGCCTCGGAAAGCCTGCCCTACACTGCTGCGGGAACTACCCCGTTCTCAATATGTTGACAGTTTTGAGGGTTGTAGTTACATTCTAGTAGGTTGTCTCGAATCGGCATCTGCTTTCATACAAGAGGTGTAAAGGTTGCGCAAATACTGGTATGTCGCTGTATTCTTGGGACTGATCGCGGCGGCGGGCATCCTCTTGGGCGTGTCCACAATGGACAAGAAGCCTGACGAGTTCAAGCTCGCGCTGGTTTATTCCAGCGATACCTGGGGCACCATTGCGCCCTGCGGGTGAAAGAGCAAGGAAGGTGGACTTGCTGGTCGAGCAGGCCTCATAGACTCCGTAAAAGCCGCCAATTCAGGAATCTACTACCTCGTGCTGGATTCGGGGGATGCTTTCGGCAAGAAGAGCAAGCCCGACGAGATTTACACCGAGCTCCTCCTGAAGGTCTATGACATGCTGCATTACGACGCCTTCAACCTGGGCAGGAGGGAGTTCACGTATGGACTTGATTACCTGCAAAAGAAGAGCAAGGAAGCTTCTTTCCCGTTCATTGCGGCGAATGTCGTCGATAAGGCCACCAAAAAGCCACTCTTTGAACGATATGTCATCAAATCGTTCGGCGAAAAGAACACGCTGGGCATCAAGCACAGCGGCGTCAAGGTCGGCATATTCGGAGTGGCGTCAACGGATGCCGGTCGCTCGATGAGCATTGAGGACAAGGAGAAGGTTGAGTTCTTGGACCCAATCACCACCGCTGAGAGCATCGTCGGGGAGCTCAGCAGGAAGTGCGACATGATAATCGGCATGGGGAACATGGAGATGCAGGAGGCCCGCAAGCTCACAACCCAGGTTAAGGGCATTCATCTATTCGTAATATCCGGCAATATGCG
Source organism: uncultured bacterium (assembly GCA_964480475.1). Lineage (GTDB taxonomy): Bacteria > B130-G9 > B130-G9 > B130-G9 > B130-G9 > CAYZPW01. Next base: position 1,146 of record CAYZPW010000075.1, read on the forward strand.
GCGCCTGTACAAGCCCGAGGTCATGCAGGACACAGCCACGATATTGCTCAAATCGGCGTCCCGCGGCAAGAAGCTGGGAGAGCTGCTCCTCACGTTCGACGTGAAGGCGAGCAAGATCAAGACGCACACGGGCAAGCTCGTATCAATCGACAACAAGCTCAAAGAGGATAAGGATATCGACAAGTTGGTGAAGGACGCCAAGAGAAAAGGAAGCGAAATCACGCGCAGAAAGAGAAAGGAAAGGCTCTCTTCGTCCGACGACAAGGTTGGCGGCAAGAGCCTTCCGGAATTCAGGCCCAGATACGTCGGTTCAGAGTCTTGCACCAAGTGTCACAAGGAAGTCTACGAAAGATGGAGCAAGACCAGACATGCCCATGCCTTGGCAACGCTGGCCAAAATGGCTAAAGACAGCGACCCATCCTGCTTTCGCTGCCACACTACCGGCTATACCGACTCAGGAGGCTACCTCAGCCAGAAGGAGACCCCACATCTTACCGACGTGCGATGCGAGGCCTGCCACGGCCCGGCAAGCATGCATCTCGACAACAGCAGAATCCGCCTCAAGAAGCCAACGTTGAGAATCTGCGAGGAATGCCACACTGTGACGCGCAGCAGGCCTCTTGACTGGCTGCGAGACAAGAAGCTCGTCCACTAGAGGTGAGCCAGCCACGAATGCACACAAATAAACGCGAATGAGGCGAGATAGGGAGACAACTCTAGAGGTTCCCGTCCAGCTGGATTGAACCACAGAGACACAGAGAGCACAGGGCAAGAACAGATAACCCTTCCTATTCGTGGCCATTCGTGTTCATTCGTGGTTAAGTTCTGCTCCAACCGATGTCACCAATGAGGTTTGTCTGTGGGCGATAGCCTCCCGTCGGCGTATTACCTCCTGCCTGCTCTGGCGTTTCCCTTTGCAGGCGCGGCTATGGGCAGGCTTGTTACCAGGCAGAGCAATGGTCGCGGGGCAGCCCTGGGCTTCGGGATAGGGCTGTTCGGCCCGTTCGCCGTCATCCTATACTTCCTCTACTCTTTCTTGTCGGAGGCTATCGGCCCTTCCAGCCTTCTGAACATCCTCGCCTGCCTCGCCGCCGCCGTGCTGCTGGGGGCAGGCTGGGGCAAGATCGTCAGGTCCTGTCTTTCAGGCAACCGGGACAGCAGCAATTGAAGCTCGATGCCGACACGCTGATAAGCTCATTTGTCACATATCTGCTCGCCGAAAGAGGCCTATCCATCAACACCGCGACAAGCTATCGAAATGACCTCGCCGCATTCAAACGCTATCTCGACGACGTTGACGTCCGAATTCACGAGGTCGAGGCGCCTCACATCGAGGCGTTCCTTGCGCATCTCATGGAAAGAGGGCTTTCTCCCACATCCTCCCGTCATGCCCTTTCCTGCCTCAGGCATTTCTTCAAATACCTCGTCCTGAAGGGGACCCTGCAAGAATGCCCCACCACCAACGTTGAATCGCCGAGACAGTGGCGGCAGCTGCCAGCGTTCTTAAGCTCGGACGAGGTCGAGACGCTTCTGAAGGCCCCGGATACTGCCAGGCCGCTCGGCCTTCGCGATAGGGCGATGCTCGAGATGATGTATGCGACGGGGATGCGCGTCTCGGAGCTCTGTGGGCTGGAGACGACGAGCCTCAACCTGGCTGAGCGTTTCGTCCGCTGCACCGGCAAGGGCTCAAAGCAGAGGCTGATACCGATCGGGACCGAGGCGCTCAAGTGGACTCGTGAGTACATGCGACGAGGGCGACCGCTCCTTCTGAAGGACAGAACGTCGCCCCACCTTTACGTCTCACAAAGGAGAGGCAAAGGACTGACGAGAGAGTTCGTCTGGCAGATGATCAAGCGCTACGCGGCGGAGTGCGGCCTCACAAAAGCAATCTATCCCCACATTCTTCGGCATTCTTTCGCGACGCATCTTCTGGAGAACGACGCGGACCTCCTCTCCATCAAGATGATGCTAGGCCATTCAGACCTCTCAACGACGCAGATATACACCCACGTCGCCAAGGAGCGCCTTAGGGCCCTGCACGAGAAGTATCACCCAAGACCGTGAGGCGTCGCGATCTGCGAAGGGGTGAGAAATCCAGTAGGGACAGGGATCTCGTTGCGGGCAAGCCCCTGTGCGATGAGCCCTGTCTCTATGCCTGCGACAACCAGGTCGAAATCACATGGACCCCATGCCGGGCAAGCCAAAACCAAGGGACACCCCGGTAAGGAGGATGTCCGCCTGACTTAGGCCAATCCAGCATTCAGTACTACTTTTCCTCCTTAGTCGTCTCTGCATCCTGGGACTTCTCAGCCAAAGTCACAAGCCTTCCCAGCATGCCGTACCCATCAGCTAGTATGTCGGCGACCGACATCCGCCTGGGGTTACTCCCCTCGACACGTATCCGCGGTTTATCGAATACACTGTCCACCGCATCCACCAAGGTCTGCTGCAAGTCGGCGACTGTCTTCCGGGCGAGACGCGCGGCTATCAGACCGCTGCCGATGATGGAAGCAACAATAGATACGACTACCATCCAACCACTCATAGACCTACCTCCTCTTCAAATAATGACACAATCCAAGACCTATGTCAAACGAAGGCGCAGGATTTCCTGTATTTGTCGATTCGGCGCGTTTCACCTCACTCTGAACAATCGGCCCTCTCAGCCATCGACACTCACTCAAACACCCACGTCGTGGAGGCGATGTTGCCCTCGATCTGCATATCGTAGTTGTAGGGATTGAGCGCCGCGGCGTAGAAGCTATACGTGCCCTTCGGGAGCGCGTTGCTGAACCGAGCGCGCAGTATCTCAATCGGGCCTAGTGCAGCGTTCTCTTCAAGCGTGAGGAACACAGGCTGCGGGTCCATCGAGAACCCAGGATAGAACAGGAACGTCCCATCCGGCAGAACAACCGCGCCAAGCAGATCAATCCCTCCGCCCGGACCCTGATGCTCAATTCCAAGTGAGAGAGATAGCTCGTCCCCGTCACGGACAACAGACTTGTCGGCACTAACGCTGACAACGCTCCGGAATATGCCTTCACCCGTGCCTGTGAGGGTTACCCGAACGAGCGGCTCATCTGGGTCAAGGCTTACTATATCTGCCCAGCCATCATACTCCCCTGGCATTAGTGGCAGGAACATTATCGTCAGCTCTGTCCTGTCGCCGGGGGCAACCGTGATTGGGTATCCAAAAACACCGCCGCCCTGCATGTCAATGAACGTCATGGGGTCACTCATATTCATCCCTGTGATGTTGAGGTCCTGGTCACCGACGTTGCAGACAGTTACACCACGTATTGATGGGGAGAATGGCGACGCAGTGCCGAAATCAATTGAATCGCCCTCACAAAGGTCGATATCGGGCCCGCCCGTGCCGGAGACGCCCTCTCCCCGTAGCTCAACGGAAACAACCGGCTCATCCGGGTCGTTGCTGTAGATATTCAAACTGTGTATGAACACGCCAAGACTGGGCGGATGGAAATTCAGGGCAACCATCTGCGAGCCGCCGGGCTCAACCGTGAAGGACCAAGAGCCAGGGGGGTAATGCTGGGGGTCATAGAACGTCCCTTCAGGAGTGCCGCTGATCTCAAGCCTGCTGACAGAAAGGTCGGCCGAGCCTACGTTGTTTATGGAAAGCTCGCGGCCTTCGTAACCGTTGACTACCATCTGGCCAAAGTCGATAGCATCAGCACTAAGGTCGATATCCGGGCCACCACCAGTCCCAACGCCGGTGCCCGTGCAGCTGACAGTTGTTTCGCCAGGGTGTGCAGGGTCGCCAAAGTCGTTGTGGTAGATGATGAAGTTGGTGCTGTAGTTCATCTGCGCGGTCGGCGTGAAATTGATCCTGATGGTCGTTGTCCCGCCGGGCGGCACATGAAATGGGTAATAGCCAGCGCCGTTCGCGTCGCTGAAGGGGGACGGCCCAAGCGCCTCATTCTGGACGCTATAGACCGTGAGCTCCGCGCCGCCCACGTTGGTAACCGTGAACGTGCCAGTGTCCGTCTGGCCAACTGTAACACTGCCAAATGCGAGCTGCGGCGGCGTAACCTGAATGCTGGGGTTCTGCACAGTCGCCTGTCCGCTTCCAGTCAGCGGAACGCGGACTTCAGGCTCATCCGGATCGTTGCTCGTTATGACAAGTGTTCCGTTAAACTGACCCATGCCCGGCGGCAAGAAACTGACCTCAATCATCTGGCTTACGCCTGGCTGCACAGTCATCGCGCCAGCGGTCGTGTTGAATGCAGGACTCATCGACTCAATCGTGACGTCAGAGACGATCAGAGGCAGGAGCCCGACATTGGAGACCTCAACGTAGGCGCTAACGCCCTGAGGCACAAATGGCGGCACAACGCCAAAATCTATCGACATTGGCTCAACGTTGATATCCGGCTCGTTGCGGGCGAAAGTTGTCTCACAATCTGGAGACAGCGGCGCCCGCTCGACGTTGCCCGCGTTATCGACCGAAATCGTGTAGAAGTAGTAGGTGCCCTGGCCATCCCTGGGCCTGAACACTATCTGGCCACTTGGCTCCGGGCGAGTGATTCGCGTGCTCTCAAACTCGCCGTCCTCATACTTGTACCAAAGCGTGGTCCGGTCGAGGCCGCTAGTGATCTCATAGACGTTGTAATCGATCTCTATTCTCTGCTCATAGACCACCGGGGGCGAGCTACAGAACGACGAAGGCGGCGTTACGTCATAGATAACACTGCAATCCGGCTCGTCCTTGAGCGCCTCGAGATTGCCAGCTCTGTCATCGGCCCTAGTCTGGAGGTCGTAGAAACCTTCACCTTCCTTGGCCCAGAGGCTAAACGTGCCCTCATCGAGCTCCATCCTGACGCCCGGGTCCTGCCAATCGCCGAACTCAAGGTCGATGTACCTCTTGAAACGATACCACAAGCTGGTTCCCCTAACGCCGCTGCCATCTACTGACCACGCAACATCAGGGTCTTCGGCGCTGAAGACAACTGAAAGCGGCGATCTGTTCGCATAGATGTCGCTTGAACAAGTCGAAATCGGCGCGGTCGCGTCGTAAAGGACAGTGCACTCAAAGTCCTTGTCCGGCTCGAGGTTGCCGCCCGTATCGGTCGCAAGCGTGAAGAACGAATAGACGCCCTCACCTCGCGTCAGCTCGAAGTCAAACGCGCCCGTGTTTGCCGTCAAAGAAAGCCCCGTGTCAATCGCCGCGCCAGTGTTAAAGGCATACCAAAGGCTAACCGTAACCGTGTCGGGCCGCTCATCACCGGCCAAATACGTAACCGTAACTTCGGTCGCGTTCGTGAGGCTCGGACACATGCACTCCGAGAAAGGCGCCTGGGTATCAAGTATCGTAACGGCGTCCGGCATGTCGGGGACTCGCTCCCGATGCCCTGCCTCATCAACAGCAATCGTGTAGAACGCATACTCGCCGTCGCCCTGGGCGGTGAAGGCGAACGTGCCGGTCGGCTCATAGCCCACAAGCCCTGTATCGGTGAACGCGGCGCCGTTATAGCTGCTGAACAGCTTCGTCCTGTTGACGCCTGAGACGGCATCCTGCGCCTGGTAGCCAATCTCCAAAACGGAGGCGGTGGCTATCCAGTTTGACGAGCACTCAGAGGTTGGCGCCTGTCTGTCCAAAAGCGTTATGGCATCCGCCTCATCGGGCGGGTCCTCGACGTTTCCGACCCAGTCCTCGGCTATCGTGTGGAACCCGTATGTTCCGTCGCCGTCATAGAGCCGAACGTCGAACACGCCCTTGTTCTTGCCTGATCTTGAAAGCCCTGTGTATATCCACTCGCCATCGTTGAACTTCTGGTAGAGCTTGACCCTCTTGATGCCGTTGTTGAGCTCCACTACGTGGAAAGCGACCTGAATCTCATTGGAAGTCGTCAGCGCAGGCCCTGTACAATACGACGCGGGCGCCTTGACATCGAAGTAGATTGAGAGAGCATCCGGAAGCGCCGCTCTTGCCTCGACGTTCCCGGCGGCATCGATAGCGATCGTGTAGAACTCGTACGTGCCGTCTCCGAGCATCGGGACGAACGTGAACATGCCCGAGGAACCTGAACCCCTCACCGGATGCAGCGTCCATTCCCGGAAGGCGAGGCGATACCACAGCTGAACCTCCGTGACCGCGTTGCCATCAGAAACGGTGTAATCCAGCAGAATCTCGGTATCAGTCAGCCCGTTGAGCGTGCACGTCGAGTCGGGCGCGGTCTCGTCGTAAATGACTGAGGCCTTTGCCTCGTTCGGGCCAAACTCCTTGTTTCCGGCGTTGTCGGCCGCGACCGTCGTGAACTCGTATTGTCCCTCGCCCGTCGCCGTCGCATCGAACTCGAATGTGCCCAAAAGGCCGGTCATTGAGAGCCCGCTATCAACCCAGTCGACAGAACCGATACGGTAATAGAGAGTAGTCTCCAATACACCGCTCAGGCCATCGTAGGCCCTGAACTCGATCGGAATAACCGGCTCTTTTGTATAGCCGCTTCCATCGATTAGCCAGCAGCTTGAGACCGGTCGATGTGTGTCATAGATGGTGGTCGTATCCGGCTCGGTTGCCGCGTCAGGTCTCGGCTCCTCATTGCCTATCGCGTCCATCGCAACGGAATAGAAATCATAGGTCCCGTCGCCGCGGTTGACGCCGAAATAGATAGTGCCCGCAGTTGCCTGCTTGGCAAGACCGCTGCACGTCCAGGCGCCGCCGTCGTATCGATACCACAGAACGGTCTGGAAGATGCCGTTGACAGCGTCGCTCGTGAACTGAACCGGTATCGGCATCGCATCGTCGTATTCAGGCGAGGTGCAGGACGAGTCTGGAAACACCGTGTTGAAGATGCACGAGCAGTCGGCGGTCGCCGGCGCGTCCTCGACGTTGCCCGCGTAGTCTTCCGCAATCGTATAGAACTCGTAGATGCCCTGTGCTGTCGCGACGAAGTCGAAGGTCCCAGTCTCGACATATCCGATGAGCCCGGAATCGAGCCATACGCTCCAGACATCGCCAGGGCTATAGCGATACCAAAGCGCCACGGACTTCACGCCGCTCTTGTTGTCTCGACAGACCCAGGTAACAGGAATCAGGGGGTCTGTCACCTTGTTCGGGCAGTCGCAGGTCGATTCGGGCGCTCTCGGATCGGGGACCCACTCGTCAAAGACGAACAGCTCGTGCCCGACCGTTATATAGACAAAGCCGTAGGAATCGAGCGATGGGCTGGAATCAACCGGAACCACGAAATCATAGCTCCAAAGCAGCGTCCCATCTGGGTTCAGGCAGTAGAAGAACCCGTCGTCGCTGCCGAAGTAGCAGCGTCCCGTGAGGTCAACGGCCGGTGAAGAGTGAATCGGGCCGCCAGTTGGGTATTGCCAGAGAGCTGCGCTGGGGTCAGCCGGATCGACGCAGTAAAGCACGCCGTCCTCGGAGGGGATATAAACCAGCCCCGCGGCGGGATGCACGGCGGGCGACCCTACAATCGGTCCCGCCGTAGTGAAATTCCAGAGATCGGCCCCCGAGGACGTATCCTTCGCGTATAGGACACCGTTCAAGCCGCCCACATAGAGCTCGGCCTCGTCGTGGCTGAGAGTTGGAGCAGCGGTTGTTATCCAGGGCGGGGCCCAAGCGCGCCATGCGACCGACGGGGGCGGGCCAGGGTTCACACAGAAGACATTGAAGGCATCAACGTTGCCCGCGGTCGTGAAATATAGACGGCCCCCAGAATCGATCGCGGGACTGCCGACGATCGGACCCAAAACCGGTGCGGGCGGAGTGAAGGGGTAACCCAAGATAGCGTTGCCCGACGGTGCATCAATAGCTTGTATACTCGTGTCAGCCAAGCCGAAGTACAAAACACCGTCATCCCCCACGGTTGGCGGTGCAGTAATGTCGGGACCCGCTGCTTGCGCCCAATTGAGGGCTCCATCGGGAGTTATTGAGATTAGGCCGCCGCCCTCAAGAGGCAGGACAGCGTTGCCCGCATGGTCGATTACTGGACCGAGGCCAGACAAGGTCCCTGTCTGGTATCCCCAGTCGAGGCGCCCGTTTGGCAGGACTGCGTAGAGGGTACCGTCCGTTGCCGCAACGAATGACCTGCACGTTTGGTCCATGGCGATGTAGGCGTTGAGGTCATACTGACCGAACGTCCGTGCCCACTCCACCTTGTTGGTCGTCGGGCCGTCAGCGTTGATGTAGCCCTTGTGGCCCTTGTCGCAGCCGACCATCGGCCAGAGCTCGCTGCAAACCGCGATATGATAGACCGAGCCGATCTCGCCTGGGGTGTGATGCCTAACCTCGATGTAATACGTCCCGGTCGTCTCGCAGAAGAACTCGACGTTCGCGCTTTCGCCGAGCCCCGCGGCGTCATCACTGCCGATGAGCGTCAGACTGCCGCAGTCACCGTAATAGACATAGATATCCGGATCGGTTATGTATGGGTCAATGTCGAACGTAAAGACACGATAGCTTATCCCTTGAAGCGCGTCGAACGTCAACCAATCAACGTCGTCGTGAGGCGCTAGCGTGTGGCGTTGGCTTACGCAGTCTGGGTCTATCGGCACAGCATCGTCGCAGACCTCGTCGGGCTCGTATTGGTCCACCTCATATTCAGCGATGGCCAGGTCGTAGTTGTATGATATCGGGACGGTACCCGGTGTCCAAAGATGGCCATCAACCACCATGATATAGTGAGTCTGAGTGACACCGCACTCCCACCAAATATCCACAGCCCCGCCGTCCCCGGTAGCGCCCGTCTCATACACCGCCGAGCCGCAATCGGGCCCGGACCATATCGCTATGTCCGTGTCCGCTCTATCCAGGTTGTGCGTCCAAATACGGTAATACCACCCCGCGGTCAGCGTGTCCGTGGTCTCATACCAGTCGCTGTCTGGGTCGTAAGGGCTGAAAATAAGGCTGTGGTTCTCCACCGTTGCCAGGTCCCCAGGCCGAAGCACATGAATGAAATTGGCGTCATCGCAGGTGTTGTCGGGCTCATACTGGTCGTGGCAGTAAATACCATTGTAGTAGCCGTTTCCGGCAGGGAGCCACGCGGCAGTGTAGTCATCGTCCACGAAGTAGTAGTAGAAGAAGTAACGGCCGCGGTTCATGCTGAGGCTTCGCCGCCAAGTGCCCGGATTATCAGGACCGACTGCCGACATATTCCACCGCCAGTCGTAGGGGCCAGCAACATTGTCATCCGCAAGATAGACGTTGTGAAGAACCGGCGCCTCGCCCTCATCGTCCTCATAATAAACGCTCAGGTCGAAGCTGGTGTTCTCCTCAACAGAGACCACGTCAGTCCCGTTTGACAGGAGCGGCAATCCCTGTGCCCTATATGACGCGCCCGAATCGTGTCCGAACCAACTAATCGTGAACTCATCCGGGAAGCCCGCGCCCGTCAATCGTCCCGCGAAGACGTTCGCGGCGAAGACGTTGTCGCTCAGAATCGAGTCCGCGACCGGACCATCTGGATCGTACACGAACTCGGACCAAGCCGCATAAACAAAGCCCGACACGTCGGTGTATCTGAAAAGCCTACTGACCCCGCTGGGGGTCCCGAACAAAACGTGTTCGCTGAATGGGAAGATGTCGTAGCCGGTTGGGCGGAGGCCTTGAGGATCAACCGCGATACATCGCACGTCATTCGAAAGGAGGTCCGGGGTCTGATAATCCGTCCAGATAAGGGTGTCCTTATCCAAACGGGACACTCCGTCGTCGGTCGCGACATATATTATGTTGTCGCCGACCGCCGCAACGTCTCTCACGAAGTCGGACAAGATGTCGCTGTTGCCCATGTCATAGACCAGCCCGCTAGTCCCCCTAAAGAGCCCATCCCCGTTTGTTCCGAACCACTGCTCACCCTCGTCGTCAACTGCAATCGACGTGAGGTCGTAACCGATCAGGAACCCGCTGAACGGTGGGACGCCCAAGAAGCCCGCGCCGCCGTTATCGGTTGCCACAAGTATCTCCGCACCACTGACCTCCACATCATTGATGTAGCTGCTCGGAAGTGGTGGCGAGGAATAGACCGTTATTGCACCAGTCCCAGAATCGAGGACGGCCAGGCCGTCTTCTGTTCCGATATAGATCGTGGTGCCGTTGGGCCTGACCACTGTTGGCGTCGCGGGAAGCCCGTCATCGACGGTCCAGGTCGTCCAACCGGTTCCGTCAAACCAGCTGACTCCCTGCTCCGTCGCGACCCATGCGTCCTCGTAGCTGCCGTCGGCCGTAGAGTGAACGGAGGGCACGTAGTTGGCAGGAATCTGGTCCTCATACTCAAAATTGCTCACAGCATAATCGACCTCACCCAGCTCTCGCCAGCAGGACCACACGCGCCAGTCTGTACCGAGATACACTATCGTGTCGTCGGGAATCATCACGTTCCCTGCGGCCGCGATGTCATTCACAACTCGAGTAACGCCCGTCAGCAGTGTAATAGTGCTTGCGGAGGGATTTACGACCCACCAACGAGCTGCGCCCGCGTCGGTGCCGATCCAAAGGTTGCTCTCATCGTCGAACTCGAGCGAGAGAACGCGGTCGGAGGGCAAACCAGGTCTCCCGTCAATCGAGTTAAAGCGAAGCCCGAAAACATTCATATCGCCTGGCGGGTAGCGGGCGATTGTGCCCGCGCTGCCCATTGGGCCATCCTGAACCCACAACCCCACAAGTCCGTAGTCCTCCATCCCACAGAAGACTATCTCCCCTAAACCCGGCTGGTCCGAGCGAGCGACTGCGTTGACATTGTTGCTGGGCAACTCACTGTTTGATGTATCGAAGTACGAAAAGGGCGGCAAGACCATATCCATATGGAAGATGACGCCTGTGCCGAGCGAGCCAAACCAAGTCATGCCAGCAGCATCGGCAAACACCGATGTGATATCAACGTCATCTACTGGAAGGCCGTCGTCCGTGGTAAAGACAGTCCACGCGTCAAATCCGAAGAAATACTGAAGCTGCGCGAGGCCTGCGTCCGTTCCGACCCATAGCTCGTGACCGGAGCCCGCCAGGCCCGCTATCGCCAGAAGTGCGCGGACGTTGTCGGAAGGGATATCTGAGTCAGCTGTTGTGAACGAATCAACGATACTCGCGGTAGTAGGCTCGAACGCGTGCAGACCAAGGCCCTCAGTTCCAAGCCACCACAGCTCCTCGCCAAACAGCTGATCTGTTGTGTGTGCGAGCGCATAGATGCTGTTCGTCGGCAGACCATCCTCGACAGTCCACCTCTCAAAGGACGCGCTTGTGGGCGTAACATCGTAAAGATGCAACAAGCCACCTTTGTGCGTGCCCGCCCAGAGTTCATCCCCATCTAGAACGACCGCCCTGACGTCGTCGCTGTTGATGAAATGCTGCCAAAACACGCCAACGGCGGAGACAGCCAAGAGACCAGCAATCGCCGAGACTAATACAACTAACCGCCATCTAGACAACATAATAGAATCCCTCCTACTTCAACCGTTAATAGAAATCCGCTTTCTATGTCATTATCGAACGATTATCCTCTACTCAACGCCAACGTTTAGCTCTCAAAAGGCCTAATTGACGTCGAAATGAGCGACCGATACTGAACCGATGAACTCAAACCTGGTGCCCGGCACCGCAAGCGCGGCGTAGAAGGTGTAGCTGCCCGGCAATACGCCACTGAGCGGGACCCTCATGAGCTCGTAGCCTGAGAGCTCAAACCCGTCAGGAAGATCAAGATGAATGCCCGACACATCCATCGTCCACTCCGGCCAGAACCAGAGATTCCCCACAGGGTCTTCAACAGCGACGAACGCCTCGACCTCACGGCTTGGACCCGGGTTGGCGAGTGAAGCCTCGACAATCATCTCCTCATCGCCTCTCTCAGCTGATGATCTTGCCTCAATGCTAATCGTGGGCGGGTGCGGCTCATCTCCGAAGCCAACCATATCGACGTTGGTTATCCCGCCGCGATAGGAATCTATCTCCTGCCACCAAATCCTTAGGACCGCTGTGATCGTCCCCAGCGTTGCGGGAGTGAACCTCACGGCAATCGTGTTGTAATCCTCCGCCGGGACAGTCACCGGTATGCTGCTGATCGCACGGAAGTGCTCGGAAAGATACCCCTCAGAGCTGACCGCCACAACTGCCGTAACACTGATATCGGCGGCGCCCACGTTGATCAGTTGAAGGTCCTCGATGCTTGACCGACCAAGAAACACCTTGCCGAAGTCCAAGGCCTCCGGGAATGTCTTTAGCTCGGAGAAGGTAAAGGTAACATCTGCCTCGGCCGGCGGCGGCTCAACGTTGCCAGCTCGATCTACCGCGATCGTATAGAATGAATACTCGCCTCTTTCTTGAGGCGGCTCGAACCTGAACCATGTGTCTAGTGGGAACCCAGTTGTGGCCCGCGTGGCCTCCTGCCACTCACCGCCATCCAAACTGAACCACAGATGAACGTCATTTCCGCCAGCGATACCGACTAGATTGTCCTCAATCAAATACTGGATGAGCATGATGGGTCCATAAATGCGAACACTCACACAGGAACTCGTCGGCGGCGTCATATCAAGATAACAAGGTGTCACAGATGGAGGCGTGGCCTGAACGTTTCCGGCCATGTCTCTCGCGATAGAGAAGAACTCGTATCTACCTTCCCCTTCAGGCAGGTAATACGTGAACACGGCCTCGCCGCCGTCGGTCTGAAGCCCCGTGAACGTGAACTCGCCGGCCTCGAGCCGCGAGTATATGCGGGTCTTGACGATGCCGGAGAGGTTGTCCAAACCATGACATTCGAGGTTCGTAATAGTTGCCGTCGAGACATACGCCGGCATCTCTACGAACGAGAACGGCGGCGTAGTATCGTAAATCGTCGTGCATTCTGGCTCGTTCTTCATTATCTCTGAACGCCCAGCCATATCGCGTGCGTTAGTGAAGAAGTCGTATATGCCGTCGTCGTCAGGCGCAAACTCCAGTGTCCCAACCATGTCGTGACCTGTGAGATCGGAATCCGTCCACACGCCCTCGTCCTTTCTGTAGTAGAGGTCGGTATCGACGAAGTCGCTGTCGTCCTCGGCCGTGTAGCTGACAAGTATCGTTGCAGCAGAGACATACTCATCGGATGTGCAGGTCGAGGAAGGCGCATAAAGGTCGATGTGCGCCGTGCACTTGGCATCTCCCAGCGGCTCCTGATTGCCCGCCGCGTCGCGGCTTATGCTAGCGAACCCATAAGCGCCTACACCGTGGTCGATATCAAACACGAACTCGCCGATGGGAAGGTCCGTCGTCCAGCCTATGTCCGTCCATGTCCCGCCATTGAACCGATAGTATATCGTGGTGCTTACGACGCCGCTGACGCGGTCGGTTGCAATAAACGAGACGATGAACGGGAGTTCCCTCACGAAGCGCACCGTTGAGCAATTTCGCTCGTCATCGCCCACGATAACGCAAATGAGGGTATTCGAGACGGGCGGCGTCACGTCGTAACGAACCGTCGCCTTGGGGAACGTACGGAAGTCGGGCTGAGGCTCGCTGTTGCCCGCTACGTCGGTCGCAAGCGTGTAGAAGTCGTATATGCCCTCGCCCAAAGGCGGAGCGAACACGAAAACCCCGCTGGCCACTGTGGCCGGAGTCGCAAGCGCAACCCAGTCGCCCGGCAGCTGGCCAACTATGGCCGCGTATCGATACCAAAGCTCAACATCAAGGACCTCTGAGATTGCATCAGTGGCGGAAAAGTCGATGTCGATTGGCGCGTCCGGCGTTGCGAACGGCCCAGAACAAGTGCTGACGGGAGCAGATGCGTCAAACGTTGTCTCCGCCCAAGAGGCTATCAGCTCAACGTTACCGGCGCCGTCCGTCGCCCTTGTAACGACCTTATAGAGCCCTTCTCCGCTCTCCAGCGGGAGATAGAACGTGCCAGAACGCTCCGTGCTCGAAAGACCCGACTCAATCCATTCAGCACCGCCCGGTGGCGTGAAGAGCAGATCAACCCTCGCAATGCCCGAAAGGTCGGGATCACACCAATACGCTAACTCGACCGGAGAAACGCTGACCAGACCCGGCGCAATGACATACGAAGACGGTAGAACCGTGTCGCGAATGGTCGTGAAGTCTGGGACATCGGACGCCGCCTCAACGTTCCCGGCCTTGTCCTGCATGATCGAGTAGAAGTCATACGGACCGTCACCGCTGGGTGGGTCGAAGTCGATCACGCCGAACTCGCCCTCACCAAGCATTGGGCTCCCCCAGCCGCTGGTTGTGTGCCGGCAGAATATCGTAACTGTATCAACGCCAGAGAAGTCATCCCAGGCCGTGTATTCAATGCTAATCGTGCCGCCTATGGAGAATGCAGGGCCGCTGGCCCTCGATATCCCCGCGTTGCGGTCGAGCAGCATCGTGCACGTCCCCAGCCCGTCGGTTTGGACGGACCCCGCCATGTCCTGCGCCTCGGCCCTAAAGCTATACATACCGTCCAACAGAGGAATGCCGGTGGGCCCGCTGTAAACAAACGTGCCCGAATCTACCCCGTATTGGATCTGCCCCGTGAACATCTCCAACTGACCCTGCGGGGTGTAGTAGAGGCTCACGCTCGCGATCCCCATGCCACTTCTGTCCGTCGCGACGTAATCAATCAGAATCGGGAGTGAGTTTGTATAAGGCTCGCACGAGGCGACGCAAGTAGGAGGTCGTGGTCGGTAACTCGTCGTAGCAACATTGCCCTCGCCTATGGCTCTAGCGAAGTCCTCCACGTTGCCGCATTTGTCCTGAGCTCCGGAAGCAAAGAGATATTGGCCGGGACCTTCGTTCCAGGGCGATTGAGGTCTTGGCGTGAACTCGATGGTGCCGGCCTGCCCCGCCCCGGTCGCGGGATAGCGCCGCCAGGCAGCGAGGTCTGCCCCGTCGTCGTTATACGTATAGTAGATTGAAACGGTATCTACTCCGCTCCCGATATCGCCGGCGGTATAGTCCACGGGAATTGGCGCGGTTTCTACCTCAAGAGGCGCCGTGCAAGCCGAAGTGGGCGGCACTCTATCATAGATGAGCCAGGCCTCCGGCGCGCTCGCATCCCAGGGCTCAAGCTCCCAATTCTCAGCGTTGTCAACGCCCTGTGTGATGAAGAAATAGCTGCCATCGTTGTCCTCAGGCAGCGTGATAATGAACGTCCCTGCGGCGCCGGGCTCCTCGAGGCCGCTGTAGCTCCACGTCCCGTCATTGAAACGAAGCCAAAGCCTGGTCTTTGCCGGCCCGCTAAGGTCGTCTTCCAGTGTGTAATCAACCTCGATGTTCTCTTTGTCTATTACGTAATGCTCCACATCACAAAGCGAGGTCGGCATCGTCTCATCAAAGACCGTCGTCGTCTTGGGCACGAGTGGCAAGAACTCCGAGTTGGGCGGCGTGGCATTGTCATAGGCCACCGTCGCGAAATCGAACACACCCTCGACAGTCGGCATGAACGCAAACTCGCCGCTTGTGCCGAGCTTCGCACTCAGACCGCTGGGCGCCCACATCCCTCCGTCAAGAGCAACCCACAGCTCGGTATAGGCAACGCCGGTCTTTCGCAGACCAGTGTCCCAGGAGTTGAAGCCTACGACGATTGGAACAGTTGAGGCGTTGGCGAACGTCGGGGACCAGCAGTCCGACGCCGGAGGCATGAAGTCAGGCACAACTATATCATTGAACGCGACCAGCTTGCCGTCGGGTTTCGCCCAATATAGCGTCCCATACTTGTCGATCGCACATGAGAAGGCCGGCGGCTCAAGCAGGTTGTCGGTGTCCCAAACGAGGGTCCCGTCGGAAGTGATGCAATAATACTTGTTGCTGTCGGCGCCGAAGTAGACCTTCCCCGAGCCGTCCATGACGAGCGCCGAGCGTATCGGGGCGCCCACGTCGAACAGGACTGTCGTCGCGGTGCTGTGCTGACCTATCGAGTACAGTATGCCGTCGTCGCAGCCGAAGAACACAGTCCCGTCCGGAGCGATCACAGGTACCGAATAGACGCTCGCCGGCATGATGACGTCCCAGCGAAGCGTCCCTGGGCCCGGCATGTCAGGCGGCGCCGGAGGCTCAACGCAGCAGAATCGCCTCGTCGAGGTTCCGAAGAAGATCGAGCCATCCGTGGCCATCGCCGCCGCCATTTCGTTATCGTAAAGCCCGGTCTCGTAATCCCACGCCAAGGTTCCATCCGGGAACAGAACGTGGAACGTGCCGCAACCGCCGCCGAAGTATATGTTCTCGAGCTCGCCAACCATGATCGTGCCGGTAATCTCATCCGGAACAGGACACGCATACTGCCACTTATCAGTTCCGTTGCTGTTGACGGCGTAGAGAACGCCATCGTCGGCCCCGAAGTAGATCGTGTAGTTTTCCACTCTATTGACAGTAACGCCGGCGTGGATTGCGCTGCCCAACGCCCCGTTATAGACCCAGGCCTGCGTGCCATCGCTATTCAGAGCGAACAGCTGACCGCCTTCAGTCGCAAAGATGATTTTCTCGTCGAACGTCAACGCGGGCGTCGCGGATACAGCGTCGGCAGTATGATAGGACCACTTCAGCGTCCCATCGGTTGCAACGGCGAGCAGGCTGTCGTCGCTCGTACCAAAATAGACGTTCCCCTGACCATCGACGACCGGCGCAGTCGTGATGATGTCGTCAGGTATCGTGTATATCCACAGCAGATTCGTTGTTGAGGGACCATCGCCAACGGCGTTGCCAGCGCGCTCAAGGTCTCTTTGAACCATCGGCCACTGTGGGCCATATACCCGAATACGATAAGCGCCAATTTCAGCCGGGTTGGCCTGCTCCACCTTGATGTAATACCTTCCGGTCACGAGGCACGGGAAGACGATGTGCGCCGTATCGCCGCCAAGGTCCTCGCGAAGCAGCGCACCGGGGCAGGGATCGCCCAGGTCATAGAGATACACGTTGCCGGCATACGCTGGATCGTCGTCATCCTCGACGTCGATGACGTAGGTTATGTTGTATTCCGCGTCGAACATGAACCAGTCCTCATCGCCCGGCGGCTCGAGGTTGTGCCCGTCGTGCCAGGTCCCATCGGTCGGAAGGAGCGTGGCGCCTGTGCA
>CAYZPW010000076.1:0-17846 GCA_964480475.1 uncultured bacterium
ATCTGGGACAACACCATGACTGGGAGCGCGGAGAGCATCTACTGCGATGGCTACTGCAAGCCCGAGCTCGAAAGCTGTATCGTCTGGGGCGGTGATGACGGAATGGCCGCGCTCTATGAAAGCGAGGTCTTGGCGTCGCATTCCTGTCTCTTCGGCGGTCACACCGGGCCAGGAACAGGCAATATCGATCAGGACCCTCGGTTCGCGAGCGCCACTGACTCGGGAGGCGAGTATTACCTCTGCGCTCAAGCAGCTAAACAGACGGAAGACAGCCCGTGTATCGATACCGGATTGGGCCTGGCTGAAGAGGCGCGCGGTGGTCTTTCATTCCGCACCACTCGAACCGACAATGAGCTCGACAGGGACGAAATCGATATGGGATATCACTATCCCGCAAGGACGGCGAACATCAGCTGCTACCTCAACGCATCGAATTATCGTGTTGGCGCCCTGCTCGATCTTTCCGTTCGCGTGGCAAATCCGGACGACGAGGCCAAGACCGCGGATGTTTACGTCGCTATCCTGATGCCCACGGGACATATCTTCTGCCTCGGCGATGCGGGGCTCGTGGCCGGATTGGCCGCCTGGAAAGCTAACTATGAGATGCCGGCTGGTTACCTCTTTGGCCCTGTGAGCGTACTGCAAGTGCAGGTCCCATACGGCTGTCCGGCCGGAACGTATCTGGCGGCCGGGGCGCTCTTTTTGCCCGGCAGCATGACTGAGATCAGCGAAATAAGCTTGGTCGACTTCGAGATATTGCAGTAGCAGCACAAGCCCATTGAGCCTGTCCCATAAGTGCGCTTGTGTAGGGGCGCGGTCTCAGACCCGCCCGCCTACATGAATCCCTGCGGATACGAGGCATCTTATGCGACCATCAATTCGAACGGGCGGGTCAGAGACCACGCCCCTACGCGCCGTTCGGCCTATTGTGACCCAGCCTCCGTGAGCCGTCCCCCAGCGCCGTCCGCACTGACGACAAGCTAGCTATCCCAGAGCCGAGGCGCTTCCCCTTACTTAGGTATAGCTGGCAGCCCCACTGGTCTTGACGCTCTGGTGAGGCAGCTGGCCTTATCGGCCTCCGCGAAATCGATGATATTCGTGTCAGTAAGGATGTGCGGCGTTACGAACATGACCAGCTCCTTCTTTGTCGTCGTGCGCCTCGTCATACGGAAGAGCTGGCCTATGTATGGGATGTCGCCGATAATGGGGACCTTATACGTAAGCTCATTAGCATCATCGAACAAGAAACCGCCGATCACGATTGTGCGGCCATCTCTGGTCCTTGCGTAGATCTCGCCTTCTCTCCGGTTGGTCTGTGGTTCCCCACCTACCGTGCCAGTGACCGTCTCGATGTCCGGCTTAATCGCCATCGTTACGTAACCATCAGGCGATATCTCCGGCCTTATCTCGATCCTTGTCCCAACCTCACGCCACGCAACAGTCGGTCTGTACTCTGTGTAAGCCACACCAAGTGGGTTTATATCAGTGATCTTGACGTATTCGGTGTATGGGATATTGTCGTAAATATCGAATTTCGATGTCTCCCGGTCCATTGCGACAACCTTAGGACAGGCAATCATCTGCACGTCCCCCTGCTGAGCAAGGGCCGTCAACAGCATACTCACGTGGTCGTTTCCGAGGCCTGCATAGAGAATCTGACCTTCCATATAACCAGTCAGGAACGTCATCGCATGACCCTTCAAGTCAGACCAACCAGACAAATCGATGTCAGGAAAACTCCAGTCAATCCCTAGCTCGTGCTGATCGTCGAGCTTCACCTCGAACAACTCGACCTCAATCTCCACCTGGGGAGGCTTGACATCGATCGCCCTTATGTATTCCTCGACGTAATTCGAGACTGCCGGGTCGCAGTTTATCAGCGTCAGGGTCCGAGAGGGATCATCCGTCAAGACCAGACCCCGACCCGCGATGATGGCCTCGACTTGCGACCTAACATCAGGCAGCGGCGCCTGGTTTATCCTGAAAAGCCTTATCGGCTCACCCCTGTTGATGATCAGGAACTTGTTATCTATGCGCCACGAATAACCAAAATTACGAAGGACAACGTCGAATATCTCCTCGAGCGTTACGCTAGAGACGTCTAGGGTAATCTCGCCCTCGAGGCGCCGCGGGATGATCACGTTCAAGCCCTTGCCCTTGACGAGCGTCTGCACAACGTCGTGAAGCTGCGCATCCTGAACCTTGATGTCGAACCGCTGCTGGAGAATATACGGCACAGGCGACTCAGGAGCGTCAGCCAAGGAAAGCGCCTCTGAAACTTCGACCAAATCGAGGTTCTCCAAAACGGTCACGTCCTCGAGCGCCGAATCTTCCGGCTCGATAGTTTCCTCGACCACCGGGGCCGGTTCTACCTCAGCCTCGGTCTCGTCAGCGGCAGGTCCCGGCACGGGTGAACGCACCGTGGCGCATCCTGAAAGCAGAGCAAGCATTACCACAAGAGAAAGCACGGCGATTGAACTCGCCCCTTCTATCCATCCGTTCCTCACATCAGCCTCCCGTATAAAAAGAATCCTATATTCTATCACGCCCCTGTCTTTGGGCGCTTATTCTTACCATGTTACGTAAGCCCTGAAGCCATCAAGGCATTTCAACCAGACGGCGCTTCTTATCTTGACCAAAGAGCAATCATGGGGGATTATGACTTCTCAGATTCCTTTGCACCCCCATAGTGTGGACTCCACGTTGACTCACTCCCCAGCGGGATGTCGTAATCTAGATTGACCAGCAGATTGCGAATTGTTACGAAATCAGGACTTATCTTTACAATCCTGATGTGCTGTATAGAAGCTTGAACTTCTGCGCGCCGTCCGCGTGCGGGCCGCTGAACGTAGGCGCCGGAACCTGCGCCGGACTGGTCCTCCCCTACGTAAAACCAGGACAATGCAACGAGAGCATCAATCCCCGGCTCTTCCGTAGCGCTCTTCTGAATGACGGCCAACTCGATTTCATCCCCATTCTCCACGACCCACTTCATCCAGCCGCCGGAGAGCCTGCGACAAGCAATGACAGCGTTTGAACGATCCCCACCATACATTATCACAGGAACAGTTAGGTCCGGCCTAGCCCTAACGTATAAGATGTTCCTTTGTGCCTCTTGCGCGCTCGCCTCCTCCTTCTTACGAAGAGCGGCATTTACCGTAGTGATCTCCTCGAAGTCTTCGTGGCCCTCCGGAATCACAAGGTCTGTCACATAGGGATTATAGCCTTCCTTCCTCAGCTCCAGCACATACCGTCCCGGTGGGAAGCTGACCGGCATGAGATAGTCAGTATGGACGCCCACAGGGATCCCGTTGATCAGTATCTCGGCCCCGCTCGGCCGTGACCTTATGAATACCTTGCCCAAGCCCTCATACTTGCGCTGGAAGGGGGACCTAGATGTGTCTCTTTGGGCCGCGGCAAGCTCGGCGATCCAGCCGGCTTCGGGGGCCCCCGCTTCTACCATAGCAGCCCCGGAAACCTCCTCGACGCCCGGCGCCGCCGGCGCCAGACCAAGGCCACGAGAAGGAGCCTCGACATCCAGCTCCGGTGCAACCTCCTCTACCAAAGCCGGTGCAGCCTCCTCGCTCGGCCCTCCCCGCGAAAACCTGTCTGCGAGACTTGGGACCAAATAGAACGCCAGAACCGCCAGCGCCAGGACCAGAAGCACTATCATAACCCATTTATTCTTGAGCAATCTCTATACCTCCCAGACTATGAAGGCCCAACTCCTCTGGATCAAAGGTCGTTTTCGCGTGAAACTCGGACATCAAAACTCCTCGCTCGGAGCTTCTGCGCCCGGCGAAGGAACCGCCTCGCCCGACTCCTTCAGCTGATATGTCTCAAGCTCCATTCTCACACGTATCCCCGGGACATCCAGCTCGCCCAGGCTCTCGGCGAGGGTCATCCGATCAGCCTGCACCCACTTGATGTTCACAAGCCTATCAAGATAGCCCAGACCCTCAATGAACCCAATCAGGTCCTTGAACCTACAGTAAAGATCGTCGATGCGAATCGGTATAACATAAAAAGTAAGGTCGCTCCCTGGCAAAGTGTGGGGATAGCTCTCGAGCGGCCGCATCGGCAGCTGATTGATGCTGGCTCGCTGGGCGGTCGAGGCAAACTGCTCCAACACGGTTGGAAGGTTGTAAGTATCAGGGACCTTAAGCATCAGGACCTTGGCCTCCTCCTTCATCCTCGCCAGGAGCAGCTTCTTTTCCGGAAGGTGCGAAAGGTGTTCTTTTGCCTTTACTATCTTCGCCTGCTCTCGCTCTGTCATTATATTCAGCTCGCTCGTCTCCTTGATGATCGGATTGAATAATACGAGATATACAACCACGAGCAAGACTACGGCGCTGCCAGCAACAATCCCAATCCTGGCGCCCGCCGGAAGCTCCCTAAACCGTCCTAATGCCATATCAAACTACCCCGTTAATCATCATGCTAGCCTCTCCTTCGGACCATATCCCAATATTCCTGCCCCTCCAGCTTGCAGAATATCTTGAACTTCTGCTTGTAAGTGCCAGGAACTACATCAGAATAGATCGTCGTCAGCGCCTCGGTAAGCAACCTATCCGGGCCCTTTGCGCCCTTCGTGGAAGTCAAAACCGGCTCGCCTGCGACCCGTTCGACCGTATCCTTGCTTGGCTGCAAATACACGTCCTCAAAAAGCGGTGACTCTTGAAGCCTATCCAAAAACCTCGTGACTCTCTCCTGAAGGGCCACCTGCGAATCGTCGTAGGCATAGCCCTCGATGAGAGCCTCCCACTTGGCTTCGCTCTCCACGCTTGGCCCCGAAACACCTCCCCTGCGGCGGCGACGTGTCCCGGCCCCCTGGCCCGCACGGTTGATCGTCAAACTCTCAAGGTGCATGTTCTCCGAGACAAGCGTTCCTACATTCGCGTAGATATCGGCCCAGAGCGGCTCATTCTTCGTTAGCTTCGCAAGAAGCTCAGAATAACTCTGGAACCTCGCTATCTGCGCGTTCACACCCCTGAGTTCCTCCAGGCCAGGTTTCAGCTCGTCATACCTCGCCTTTTCGACCTCGTATCTCTTTCTGGCGTCATCCAGCCGTGTGTTCAAGATCATGTAGGCCATGGCCACAATCGCCAGAACGAAAACCACAAGCCCCGCATAGACAAACCGTTTGACGGCGACGAAGGCCTGCGCCTTTATCTCCGGTGGGACAAGGTTGATCCTAATCAGTTTGGGAGGATCAATGGCGAGCCCCGCACACGTCGCGAACCTGGGCGCAAGCGTCTCAAGCTCCGTCGCCTGAGCGCCTAGACTCTCAAGATTGGCGCCCTCCAGCGGATTGAAGAACTTTATCTCGACATCCTCAAGCCCCTCCGCCAAGAACTCGTCAACTCGCGGAAGACGGGTGCCCTCGCCCGAAACATAAAGTTTCTTTACGATATTTCCCCTGAACTGCTGCTTGTAATACAGGAAAGAACGCTTCAGCTCCGTCGCCACACGCTGCAAAGCGGGGATTTCCTCGATCGAGCTCGGACCACCCGCTACCCCAGGCCCGAAATCCATCTCGCCCTCTTCCTCGCCCTCCTCAAACGCCGCTTTCATGTCTTCGTAACCTGTGAAGATCTCCCTCTGGAAATAGAGCGTATTGGCCCCGAAGATGAACATCGTGCATATATCAGCCCTGATGTCTATTAGCGCGATCGCCTCGTCGCTTGACCAGGGCCCCGAACGGGACAGCGCGGCATAAAGCCCGCTCGAAGACGTTGTGATCGCCGCAGGAAGGATACCAAAGGTCCTAAGAACGCCTATGTTCTCATAAACCAGGTCCCTGTTGACAGAAACGATCATAACCTGCTGCTTGTCCTGACCCCGCTCACGAACCATCCTCAAAAGCGAATAGTCGTAAATCAAGTCCTCTATCGGAACCGCAGCATCCTTGCGAACCTCGCGCTCGACTACCCCGGCTACCTCTTTACGAGGCATCGGTGGGAACGAGAGTATTCGCGTCCGAACCTCCCGACCTGAGACCAGGCTCACTACGTTGTCGAACTTCTTCCTCGGCGGAAGACTCGCAATCGCCTCGGAAAGCGCCTCGGTTTGAGCTCTTAAGAGCTCCTCGGGCGAGGGCTTCTCCTTGAATTCCAGGTTCGAAACCCCGAAGGCCTTAACAGCAAGCTCCTTGCCCGGCTCGATCTCGATTACCTTGACCGAGCTAGCATCAACGTCGATGCCGATTACAGTCTTTGCCATGTCGTATGACCTCGGTTATTGCCCAAAGCCCTGGGCATCACTCAATCAATGTCTATCTAAACTACTTGTAGCCTTCAGTTGCAGCAACCGGAAACCAATAACTTCGCGCATAATCCGCCCCAGCTATCCAAAGAACTATATCGTCCCTATTGCCAGGGTATAGCTCGTCCTCTGACTTCATCTTCGGCGTGCTGCTCGGGGGCACGTTTGTATGTTTCTGGTCCCGCCCCTTGCTGGCGATAAACACGCGCGCCGCTTGAACTGGGACAGCCAAATACCCAGAACCCTCCGCGCCCTGTGTGGGATTGTCCCCCGCAGGGTCCATGTAAACCACGTAGTAATCAGGATAGGAAACATACGCGTATTCCTGATCCCACGCATCGAAATAGAAACCCTTATCATTGTCGCTATCCGCTATGTACGGCCCGTTCCAACCCATACCAGCTGATGGATCGTAACCGGCCTCCGGCTCCGTGTACGCATAGGCCTTGCCGCTGCTGTCGCACGGCAGCAAAAAGCCGCGATTCGTCTTTGTCGCCGCAAGCATCTTCAATCCAGAGAACGCCTGGCCGCTGCCATCTGTCACCCACGTCGGCGGCCACTTGTTCACGTGCTCGTAATAACGCGTTATCGCGGTGCGGATATTCGCCATTTCGTCCCGAGTAGCTGCCTCATTCCCCTCGTCCAAGACGTTGAAAACAAGCGGCGTTATAATCCCGGCCAGAAGAGCTATAATCGCTATCACCACAACCATCTCGATTATGGTGAAGCCCCTTTCGCAACTATTTCGCAGCACAACCATGTATCCAATCATCGGTCAACACCTCGCCTTTCTCTGCAAAATGCAGCGGCGCCCGACAACTAAGCCAAACTATTGTCTATTTCTTGATGAACCCTATCATCGTATAAAGCGGCAAGAAGACCGACATCGCAACCGTGCCGACTATCGCGCCCATCGAGACGATCATCAAAGGCTCTGCAATCGCAAAGATCCTTCTAATCGTGTAGGGGACTTCTTTGTCATAGTAAACGCTGACCTTCTCGAGCGTCATGTCGAGCTCGCCAGTCTCGTCCCCAATCGCAACCATCCGCAGAACGAGCGAAGGAAACTCCCCGCTCTCCGCAAGCGCCTCAGGCATCGAGCCGCCAGCCCGGATCCTGTCGTGAGCATCCCGGATTACGTCACCCAAAATCACGTTGCCGATGACCTGCTCAACGATCCTCAAGCACTCAGTGATCTCAACGCCCGCGCGATAGAGTGCGGACATCGTGTGCGAGAACCTGGAAAGCGCAACCTTCCTTATCAACGTCCCAAATAACGGAAACTTCAGCTTCGTAGCGTCCCAGATTCTCCTGCCCGTCTTTGTCTTCTTGACTAGCGCCCGAATAACAAAGAACAAAACTACGAGAAACCCAAGGGTATAAAACCCATAGTGGAGCATGAAATTGCTTATCCAGATGACGATGCGCGTCGGAAGTGGCAGCTTCATGTCGTATTTCCTGAAGATGGCCGCAAACCGCGGTATCGGAAATACAAAGAGAAAGACGATAACACCACTGATGACCGTCAGAACGACCGCAGGATAGGCGAGCGCCTCGCGAATCTGCCCTTTGAGCTCCTCTTGCCATTCCATGTATGGGACGAGCCTCTCGAGAACCTCGTCAACCCGGCCTGTCGTCTCGCCCGCGCGAACCATGCTGACGTAAAGCTGCCCGAAGACCGACGGATGAACGCTCATCGCATCCGCGAGCATCGAGCCGTTCTCAACCTGACCGGTGATGTCTTGGATAACCCGCTTGAAACCAGGCTTCTCCGTCTCACGCGCTAGGTCCTGAAGGCCCGTAAGAAGAGGAACCCCTGCCGAGAGAACAGTACCAAGGTGGATCGTGAAAGTGATAAGCTCACGGCGCTTGACCTTCGCGCTCCTAACCTTGCGCTTCTTGGCGTCCCTGCCGCGCGCCTTCGATACTTTCGTTACTACGTAACCGAGCTCGCCAAGCCGCTCAACGAGGACCCCGGAGTTCTCAGCCTCCAAGACCCCCTCGGTCTCGCGACCACTCGCGTCTCTAGCCTTATACGAGAATACAGGCAAAACTCCCTCGCTTCACTAGCCTTAGAGCTCGACCTCTGCCGAAAGCAGAGTAACCCTGCGAACCTCATCGACTGTTGTTATGCCTTCCATTACCTTGTTCATGCCGTCGGTGAACATCG
The DNA here is from genome assembly GCA_964480475.1 of uncultured bacterium. Taxonomy (GTDB): domain Bacteria; phylum B130-G9; class B130-G9; order B130-G9; family B130-G9; genus CAYZPW01. The sequence goes on from CAYZPW010000076.1 coordinate 8,435, forward strand.
AATACATGCCGAACTTCCTTGCCGCACGCCTGATGTCCTCGATTGAGGCGTTCTGCTCTGCCATCGTCTGAAGCTTCTTGTTCATCACGATCAGCTCAAAGATCGCTATCCGACCCTTGTAACCCGTCTGATTGCAGTATGAGCAGCCCTTGCCACGATAAAGCGTCAAAACCTGATCCTTCCGCTGGATCGCCTCTTTGTCCTGAACGACCGACTCGAGCGCATCAAGCCCCAAGGTGCCCTCGACTGACTCCCTGTGAAGCGAAAGAATCCTCGAGTCCTGCTCCGTGGGCTCATAGGACTCTCGGCAGTTGGGGCATATCAATCGCACCAGTCGCTGAGCCATGATGCCTAGTATCGATGACGAGACGAGAAACGGCTCAATACCCATGTCCATGAGCCTCGGCAGCGCCCCAGCAGCATCGTTCGTATGCAGCGTCGAAAGCACCAAGTGCCCTGTCAGTGCAGCCCGAACAGCAAGCTCCGCCGTCTCGCTATCCCTGATCTCTCCGACCAAGATGACGTCCGGGTCCTGCCTGAGCATCGAACGCAACCCCAACGAAAACGTAAAGCCCGCCTTGGGATTGATCTCGGACTGCTGGATAATCGGCAGCTGATACTCGACCGGGTCCTCAAGAGTGCAGACCTTCCGCTCCAAGGTGTTCACGTGTGAAATGGCGGAGTAGAGCGTAGTCGTCTTGCCGCTCCCCGTCGGCCCCGTAACGAGAATGATCCCATAGGGCATATCTAGTAGCGCCTCGAACTCCTCCTTTTCCTTGACAGGGAACCCGAGCTTCGTCAGATCGAGCTGCAACGTTGCACGGTCAAGCAACCTAAGAACGGCATTCTCACCCGTAACAGTCGGATATACCGATACACGAATGTCAATCTTCCGCTTGCCAACGCTGAACTCAATCTTCCCGTCCTGAGGGATACGACGCTCTGCAATGTTAAGATCGGCCATGATCTTGATTCTCGAGATGATCGGCTCCCTCAAATCCAACGGCACAGTCTTTCTCTGATGCAAAATGCCGTCGATCCTGAACCGGACGCGCATGAGCTTCTCGTCAGGTTCAAAATGGATGTCCGTAGATCGCTCGTGAACCGCCTGAACGACTATCCTGTCCACCAGCTTGATGATCGGAGCCTGTGAGGCGGCCTCCTCGATCTCTCCGAAGCCCGCTTCACCTCGCCTCTTCAAAGTCTCTTCGGCCATGCGCATGCCTTCATCGATGATCTCTTCCACATCCTCCTCGCTGCCGTAGAACTTATCGATCGCCTTTTCGAGGTCCTGGTCGGTAACCGCAAGCGGCCGGATCTGTAAACCGGTTCGGCGCTCCAACCCGTCGATGACGTTCACGTCGTACGCATTGACCATCGCGACAGTCAGCGTGAAATCGTCCTTTGAAAGAGGTAATACGCTGTTTTCTTTGCAGAAATCGGACGATACCAATTTCAGAACATCTTCGCCGATCTCAGCCTCAGATAGATCGATCTCAGAGCGACCACCCTCGCCCGAAAGCGCATCAACGAGGGCGTCCTCGGAAATGAATCCAAGATCGAACAGGATCTGCCCGAGCAGCTCTCCGGTCCTTTTCTGCTCGCTTAACGCCAACTCGAGCTGCTGGTCGTCTATCAGGCCAAGTTCCCTTAGCTTCTCGCCTAGCAACGCCATCTCTTGAACACCTCTATCTCAAGGTCCAACGCAAGATGCCCGCGGCACAGCCCCCACCAGCATCTAAACTCGCTCTACACTACTAACAGAATATACTTAGATAATTGCGCCCGGCGCCTCTACTGTGCCCAAGCATCACAGCCAAGAGGCGCCGGCTTTTTCAATTCACCCCAATATCGTCTCTACACCGCTTTACTTGGTGCGATAGCCAATATCGTCGAAGTGTGTCTCCGTTGCCCACATCGGTGTCTCAACTATGAAGTTCGGACCCGCGCTCAAGCACCAGACGTGATTGCGCCCTCGTTCGCTCTTCGTCCCATAGTCAAACGCCCCGACCGACACGAGATACTTGTAAGCCCAAGGATCGTCGGTCACATAGGGCAGATAAGGGCCATTCCAACCGTGCGACAATATGCTGCCGCCCTCTGTAGCCGCCTTCTTATATCTGTAGATATAAGTATTCTGGTCCGGATTCCCGTTGGTCACCAAATGGAAATACATGTCGTCGGCCTGGTTGCCCCATGAGGTCTGAGCATCGCCACCCATACGCGGCATGTCACCCATGTTCCCAAAAAGGTAATCGTAGTGAGGGTCTCCAAACAACCGATCGTAATACGGCCAAGTTCCCGTGTCCTTGTGGAACAACAGCAGCGCGGTCGAAATGTTACGGCAGTCACCAAGTGCCCTGGTCTCGTTCGCCTCGTCGATGTACTTAAAGATCAACGGGGTCAGGATACCTGCCAGCAAGGCAATAATGGCAACAACCACAACAACCTCGATCAAGGTAAACCCTTTTCTGTTCATCATCTCACCTCCCTCACATCGAGATTTTGCACCACTCCGTCGCCATGCTTGGTATGACGCTAGGAGTGATGGTACCAATTGAAAATTGACTCTCTAGCATAATTCTCTCGTCATACAGAAAGCCTACAACACTCACTCGTCCAGAGTCAAGCCCCTTTTTCTATAACCCTAGCCCAAACAAACATGCCGAATGTAACCGAAAATGGCAATCCCCCATATACTGCAATATAAGTGTGAGTCGCAAACAGCTCCGCTGGGCATTGTCCCGCGAGCAATAATGTGGCATCCCTATACTACATGCTACACGATCACTTCTCGCTTAGCTTCACCACCGACAACCACTAAGGGAGCAAGAAAATGAACAGCCAAAACGTGATTAGAAGAGAATACACAGCGGCCGAGCAGAGGACCCTGGTCATGATCATCGATCACCAAGAAAAACTGCTGCCTCACATCTTTGGGCACGAAACCATCCTCCAAAAGACGTGCCAACTGGTCAGATTCTGCAAAATGCTTTCGCTTCCGACGATTGTCACCGAACAGTATCCCCAAGGGCTTGGACCAACCGTGCCCCAGATCGCCGAGCTTTTCGACGCCAACGTCCCCATTCTCCGAAAGACATCTTTTTCGTGCATGCGCAATGACGGTATTTCACGCGCCATAAGAGAATCCGGCCGAGCTTGTGTGGTTGTGTCAGGAATAGAAACACACATTTGCGTGGGCCAGACAGTATGCGATCTTTTGAGCGCCTCCTACTCCGTCTATGTCCTATCGGATTGTGTTGGTTCAAGGGCCCCGTTGGACCACGAGATGGGCCTTCGAAAGATGCGCGACGCGGGAGCTGTGATCTCAACCCTTGAGGCGTTCATGTATGAGGCGCTCGGCTCCTGCAAGCATCCGATGTTTAAGCGATTCCATCAAGAAATCATGAGATCACAACCGTCGCGACCAGAACCATAGTCAGCGCTGTCAGCCCGGCTTTCGGCCTTGCGCTTCACGACTCCTTCCTCAACTGCCTTGACGGCGCCTGACCATCGCCTCGACGAACGAGGCAAACAGCGGGTGCGGCTTGTCGGGCTTTGAGCGCCATTCGGGATGGAACTGACTAGCCAGGAACCAGGGATGGCCGGACAGCTCCACTATCTCGACCAGGTTCTTCTTCTCGTAGAAACCAGACAACCGCATCCCGTTCTGAGAGAATGTACCGAAAAACTCGCGATTCAGCTCATATCGATGTCTATGACGCTCTGAGACGACGTCCTGCTTATAAATCCTATGGGCCAGAGAGCCCCCGACAAGCTTGCACGGCATGGCGCCAAGTCTCATCGAGGCGCCTTTTTTTCTCACCCTTCGCTGCTCAGGCATAAACCAGATGACCGGGTATTGAGTATTCTCGTCGAACTCGGTGCTGTTCGCGCCGCGCAGGCCGCAGACGTTTCTGGCGAACTCAATCACGGCGCATTGCAGGCCGAGGCAGATGCCGAAAAAGGGTAACTTGCTGGTTCGGGCGTATCGAATTGCGCTTATCATGCCCTCAATGCCGCGCTCGCCGAAACCACCGGGCACCATAAGGCCATCAACGTCTGAAAGCCACTTCTCTACACCGTCCTGCTCAACATCCTCCGCATCGACCATCTTCAGCCTTACCCGGATGCCATTGGCATATCCGCCGTGTGCAAACGCCTCGAGCAAACTCTTGTAGGAATCCTTCAGCAGGACATATTTGCCAACAATGGCGACAGTGGCACCATAATCGGCGCTTCTCATTACCTCGGCCATTTCCTCCCACGCTGAAAGGTCAGGCCTTTTTTTTGGCAGATTCAGATGCGTAACAATGGCGTGGCCAAGGCCATCTTGCTCAAAGACAAGCGGAACATCGTAGATCGATTCGACGTCCTTGGCTGTGATTACAGCCTCTTCCTCAACGTTACAAAAAAGAGCGACCTTTTTCTTGATTTCCTTCGGGAGAAACATCTCGGTCCGACAAAGCAGGATGTCCGGCTGGATGCCGATCTGGCTGAGCGCTTTGACACTGTGCTGCGTCGGCTTCGTTTTCAGCTCCCCGGAAGCCTTGATGTAGGGCACAAGCGTGACGTGAACATAGAGCACGTGTTCCGCCTTCATATCGAACCTGAACTGACGAACCGCCTCGAGAAACGGAAGGCCCTCGATGTCGCCGACCGTGCCCCCGATCTCGACAATCACGACGTCGTTGCCTCTGGCCAGTGCACGTATCCGCTTCTTGATCTCGTCAGTGATGTGAGGAATCACCTGGACAGTCCCGCCCAAGTATTCGCCTCGCCGCTCCTTGCTTATGACTGAGTAATAAATCTGTCCGGCTGTGACGTTGTTCTTCTTAGTCAGCTTCGCGCTCGTGAAGCGAGTGTAATGCCCGAGGTCAAGGTCGGTCTCCGAGCCGTCCTCGGTAACATAGACCTCGCCGTGCTGGAATGGGTTCATCGTTCCCGGATCGACGTTGATGTAAGGATCGAGCTTCATGAGCGTAACCCTGAAACCCCGGCTCTCGAGGATACGGCCGATTGACGCCGCGGCCAACCCCTTGCCCAGCGACGAGACAACCCCGCCGGTAACAAAAATGTATTTGGTGGCTTTCTTCTTTCCCATCTTGATTCCTAAAAAGCAGAGAAATGTAACTGCCTGAGCAGCATCTCAACTTCTGGGACGTCACCGGGCACATCAACGTTCTTCATGACTGCCTCGGTCAGAAGCGCCTTCATGGGGTAGCCGTTCTCGAGGATGCGGAGCTGCTCAAGCCTCTCGGCCCGCTCCAAGGATGTCCGACTCATCTGAGAAAAGCGCACCAAAAAATCCTTTCTGTAGGCATAAACACCGATATGCTTGTAGAATGTCACGCCGCAGCCTCTAAACCGCGTCTTCGAAAGAGAGCCCGACTTGAAGGCTTCCGCAAACTCCGCCAAGCACGGGATCGGGGAGCGAGAGAAATAGAGCACGTAGTCGTCGGAAGAACACACGAGCTTCACGGTGTTAGGATCGAATAGCTCGCCGACGTCGCGGACCTGTGCTCGCAGCGTCACTATCTCCTGGCCCGGATCCTGCAAAAGCTCCTGAATGCAGGAATCGACCGCGCAGGGGTCCAAGAGCGGCTCATCGCCCTGAACGTTCACAACGATGTCGCAGTCGAGGCTGAGCGCCGCCTCGGCAATCCTGTCGGAACCACTCTGATGCGAATCTGACGTCATTAGCGATTTGCCACCGAACTGCTTCACGGCGTTGAATATCCTGAGATCGTCGGTAGCGACGATCACCTCATCCGCGAGAGAGATTAGACCGGCGCGCTCATAAACCCACATTATCATGGGTTTCCCTAATATCTCCGTCAGTATCTTGCCGGGAAACCTACTGGATGAATACCGAGCAGGAATTATCACAACGGCTCTCGGCATCACGACCTCTCCTGGCAGACTTCCGAATCGTCGCCCAGAGACGCGAGCAGGTCGTCGGCAGAAACCGTCGCCGCGCCTATCTCGGTCACGACAATCCCTGCCCCGTAGTTTGCCAGCCGGGCCGCACGCTCCATCGAGGCCCCCGCGCAGAGAGCCACAGTCAGCACGGCAATCACCGTGTCCCCCGCGCCTGTCACGTCGAACACCTCCCTTCCCACAGTATCGATGCTCACGGAGGCGCCCTCTTTGGACAATAGCAGCATCCCGTGCTCACCCCGCGTCACAAGGATGGCTTCCGACTGCGTGTCATCGAGAAGCTTGCGCCCGGCAGTTCTGAGATCGTCCAAAGTCCTTATCCTCTTGCCCCAGAACGTCGCCACCTCGTGGATATTGGGAGTCATCACCGTCACATTACTGTAAAGGAGGAAGTGTTCGTCCTTCGGATCGACAGCGATTATCTTGCCGTTATCACGTGCGATCTTCAGTATCTCGCTCGTGAGCTCGGGACATATTACGCCCTTACCATAATCCTCGATAATAACCGCATCGATGTCCGCTATGTTCTTCTCAGCGAATCTCAGGACCTTCGTCTTGAGGTCGCCCCGCACCTCCTCTGTGCTCTCCTCGTCGTAGCGGACGATCTGCTGACCCCGGGCGATTACGCGCGTCTTTGTCGTCGTCGCCCTCTTCGGATCATGTATCAACCCCTCGACGGGAATGCCCCGGTCCAACAGCATCCGGCGAAGCAAACTGGCCCTGTAATCGTCTCCGACAAGACCAACGGGCACTGCCCTTGCCCCGAGCGCTGCGATGTTGTTGGCCACGTTGCAGGCCCCGCCGAGCCGAAAACTACGCTCCTTGATCAGAACGATCGGAACAGGCGCCTCCTGCGAGACCCGTGAGACCTCGCCCCACACATACTCATCGACCATTAAATCACCGACCACCATGATGCTCTTGTCCCTAAAACCATCAACGAGCCGCCGGTATTCCTCGAAATCCTCTCTGCTCAATCCAGGCATCTATCTACTTAACCCTCCTCTTGAGAAATCAATTCGAGACCCGTCTGCTCCGTCATCTCGTCCGGCCGCGGAAGGCTATCCAAATCCGAAAGACCAAAGTGATCGAGAAACTTGTCAGTCGTTGCTAGCAGGAGCGGCCTCCCTGGCGCTTTCTTTCGCCCCTTGACCGTTACCAGACCATGCTTAAGCAGACCCCGAACCACGCCGGCCGAATCAACGCCTCGAACGTAGTCAATCTGAGAAATGGTCACCGGCTGTTGATAAGCGATTATCGAGAGAACCTCAAGACTGGCCTTCGAGAGCGATACCTTGCGCCTTTTCGTAAAGAACTTCTCAATCCAGGACGCATATTGTGCCCGCGTGGTCATCTTGAAGCCGCCGCCGATCTCCACGATCTGAAGCGAGCTCGGCGCCTTCTCATAACGCTCCCAAAGCGACGAAAGAGCATTCCTTATCTCCTCCTCGGGGACCTTCCGCCCAAAAAGCCCCGAAAGCTGCTCGTGCGACACAGGATCGGTCGCCGCGAACAAAATCGCCTCAATCACCATGCGCAGCGTATTCGCATCCAGCGAAGACGCCAGCCTTTGCTCCTCTCCACTAATTCCCATCAATGTATCCAAATCCCCTTTAGAAATGTCGGCTTAGGAGACTGAGTCATGATTACGCGCGGTGGTATGTAGGAGCGCGGTCTTAAGACCACGCCCGTCCTAATTGATTGCCTGTTCAACGGTCCCACATCCGATTGGATCAATAACAGCGGGCGGGTCTGAGACCGCGCCCCTAAAAGAACATGCAAATACCCGTGATTCAAATCCATTTCGATCACTCGAGGGCCCGCTCCGCTAAACCGGCGTGAGCTCAAGAGAACCGCTCTCTGGCTCAACGCCCAGCTCAAGCCGAAGCTTCTCGACGTCGGCCTCACCCAACAGCTTGAGCCTTATCTTGAACGAATTCCGGCGCTGAAAAGCGGCCACGAGCGAGAACTTGACCAGCTCTAAGAGCGCAAGAAAGAATGCTAACTTCTCCTCAACGTCGCGGGCGTGCGAAAAGACCTCACGCATCGAGGCCGACTGCTTTTCCTTCAATATCCCGACCATCTTAACGACCGTCTCCGCAATCGAATACTTCTCCCGCGAAATATACTGAACCTGGTCCGCCTCGTCCCGCGTCAGCAATCCCACAAACGAAAGCGCCAAATCGACGACGCTCGCGCCGACTATATCGTCCTCCTCTTTCTCCGCATACTCGCAGGAATCGCCAGAAAACCACAACGCACGCCGGCTTTGCTCCTTCTCCGCGAGCCCCTCAGCCATCGCCCGCGCCTCCTCATACTGAAGTATCCGCTGAACCAGAACCGCCGACGGCTGGGCAAGCTCATCCTCGAGCTCGTCGTCCTCGAATGAACCAGGCAGCAGAAGCCGAGATTTCAGATACAGCAAGTTCGCCGTCAGAAGCATCGCCTCCCCAGCAGCATCGAGATCGTGGGCTCTCTTGGTCAAGAACTTGGCTAGATTCTTCACGATGCCCAAAACCGAGATAGAAAGCAGGTCGAGCTCCTCCTGCTTGACCAGATACACAAAGAGGTCCAGCGGGCCAGAGTAGTTCTGAACGTGAACCCGAAACTCAGATGCAGGTTGATGTAGGGGCGTTGCTTGCCCCGCCCTATTCCCTACCAAAGGCCCACCGCCTTCCGGACCTCGCGCATCGTCGCGTCGGCCGCCGCGCTCGCCGCCTCCCGGCCCTTACGCAGCACCGCGTCCAGATAGCCCGGATCGCCCTCAATCCGCCTCCTAATCTCCCGCGGCCCCGAAAGCGCCTCGATCACGTTCTCCGTCAGCATCTTCTTGCAGTCAACGCACCCAATTGAGGCATCTGCGCACTCGGCCTTGGTCCTCGCGTTGGTCTCCGCGTCTGTAAAGCACTTGTGAAATTCATAAACGTTGCACTTATCGGCGTCGCCGGGGTCTGCGCGCCTCTTCCGCTCGGGATTGCTGAACATCGTCGCAATCTTTTTGCGCAAAACGTCCGGCCCGTCGGACATATATATACAATTGTTGTATGAGTTGCTCATCTTCCGACCGTCAGTGCCCGGCAGGTTCGGCGTCTTGGCATGCAGCGTCTTGGGGACCGGAAACACCTCGCCATAAAGCCGATTGAACCCCCGCGCAACTTCACGTGTGAGCTCAACGTGTGAAGCCTGGTCGAGGCCGACGGGAACTGCGTGTGCCCGATACATGAGGATATCTGCCGCCTGAAGGACGGGGTATCCGAGAAAGCCGAGCGTAACCAACGAGTGCGTCTCGTCCTCGCGCAGATGCTGCTTGTAGGTCGGAACGCGATATAGCCGGCCGAGCTGCGAGAACATCGAGAAGAGAACGTAAAGCTCCGAGTGCGCCGGTATCTGCGACTGAACGAAGAGGTGGCTCTTTTCTGGGTCAAGCCCGATGCTGAGCCAGTCGATGAATATCTCGCGGCTGTATTCCGCC
>CAYZPW010000077.1:0-17702 GCA_964480475.1 uncultured bacterium
AAGCTCCGTTGACACCTGACTGAATACGCCTTGCACCTTCTCCCTCTACTTGTCCATCAACATCAAGCTCTGATGTCCCATCTCAACCTACGACTCCTGCGTTGAGGCGTCAACAGCGATCGCTGTGAATGGGGAGGGAGAGAACACGCCCTTGAGCTAGGTTTAGCCTCGCAGTAATCTCTTGATGCGTTGCGTTCTTATTATCGGAAGACGAATACGTCGAATCTTGAAGGAGGGTCAGATGAGGCTTCTTGCATTAATAGCGGTGTTCACACTTGTCGTGGCGTCGGGGTCCGGCCTCGGGGCGGAGAAATGGATCAACTACACGTCGGGTGCTTATGTGAATGATCTCGCCCGGGAGGGGGACAGTTTTGTGTGGTGTGTCGGCCAGGGCGGCGCGACACGTTTCGACATAAGAACAGGCGAGAAGGTCGTCTATACAAGAGCGGATGGCCTTCCATCGAATTGGCTCCTGGAGGTTGTCGTCGATAACGATGGTCGCAAGTGGTTCAGCATGGGAGGAGACGCAGTTTGCGCATTTGACGGAGAGAACTTCAAGACATACACCCCAGAAAACAGCGGGCTGCCGGAAGGCTTCACGAAGATGATCATCGGCTGTACGAGACGAATGGCGGCTGATACTCGTGGACGAGTCTGGTTCGGGAGTTACAGAGGCGGCGTCGGCATGTTCGATAATGGCAAGTGGAGTGTGTTCAACTCAGCCAACAGCGGCCTTCCCGATAATGATGTGAGACCGGTCGCGTGCGACAACCAAGGGAATGTGTGGTTCGCGACAGATGCCGGCATATCCATGTTTGACGGTGCAAACTGGACGCTGTACGATCCGAAGAAGGCGGGCTTCACCCGCTTCTACGTGAAGGAAATCGCCGTGGACAACGACGGGTCTGTCTGGTTTGCCACTCTTTTGGATGGCGTCTGCGTCTTCGACGGAAAGGATTGGACGAAGTGCAATCCGGAACCAGCTAGCGTGCTTCACAAGACGGCAGAGGCGATCGCTATCGACAAAGAGGGCTGGAAGTGGGTGGCAACCTACCCTGGAGTAGCGTCATTTGATGGAGAGAAGTGGGTATCATATACGCCGGAGAATAGCGGCCTGTCCATAGAACTCGTCAACAGGATACTCATAGACCAAAGGGGACGGAAATGGTTCTCAGGAGCGTACGGCGGGATTCAGGTCTTTGACGGAGCAGATTGGGAACGCCTCCTTCCAGGCGCCTACGACATGCCAGCTCCTTTGACCACGGTAGCGATGGACCGGGACGGGCGCGTCTGGTTCGGTTCCGCCGGAGGGGGCGCCATGTCCTTTGACGGTGAGAACTGGACAAACTACAACACGGGGAACAGCGGACTCGCGAATCTCTTCGTCCACTGCATTGCGATAGACAGCAGAGGTCGGAAGTGGTTTGGGACATACAACGGGGTCAGCGTTCTTGACGGGTCAAGCTGGCGTAGCTATGACCGCGAGAATAGCGGGCTGACTGGCCCAATCGTGAAAGCAATCGCTGAAGACCAGAGGGGCAGGATGTGGTTCGGAACCTCCGGCCACGGCGCGTTCGTGCTCGATCAGAACGATTGGACCGCTTTTAACACTCAGAACAGCGGGCTGTCGCACGACGATGTTGAGGCGATCCTCGTAGATAAGTCCGGCGTTATCTGGTTCGGGACGTCCGAGGGGCCCTGCTCGTTTGACGGCGACAACTGGACTAGGCATGACATTCGGTCCTGTGACTTGGGGACAGAGCAAGTGTTTGCGATTGCCGAGGATGCCCAAGGGCGGAAGTGGTTCGGAACACCCGCGGGCGTGTGCGTGTTCGATGGGAGCAAATGGTTGGGTTACAGCCCACGCAACAGCGCCTTGGCTGAGGGGCGTGTGCATGACATCGCGTTAGGCGAGACGGGGCGCGTGTGGTTTGCGTGCGAGACCGGTTTGAGCGTCTTTGACGGCAGAACCTGGAGAACCTACACAACCGAGAACAGCCGCATCTCTGGCAATAGAGTCACGGGCATCGCGATCGGCGAGCAGGGCAACAAGTGGCTTTCAACACATCAAGGCGTCAGCGTCCTTTGCGAGAATGACGCGCCGTAAGAGACACGTTCGGAATCAAGAGCGCTGAACAGGGGCGCCGCCTACGGCGCGAGAAGCCTCTTGCCTAGCTCTTGACGAGGATACCTTTCTCTGCCGCCCTATTTGACACACACCCGCTGTCTCGCTATAAACTGCTCTTGAAAGCGTGTATTCGAGCGTTTATGGGGCAAGCTAGATGACGAGGCGCGAGATCAAGATACTATTTGTCAACCCGGGGCGGGGCATATACGACATGCCGCCGCTGGGCGTGTGCTATCTGAGCTCGTATCTCAGAAAGCACGGGAAGGGCCGATACAAGATCGTTCTCGCCGACGAATACGCGGGGCACAACCCCGTCAAGGTCGCCAGGCAGTTCGAGCCGGACATTATCGGCTTCTCGTCGGCGACGGCGCAGTATTACCGTGCGACTCAGCTGGCCGCCAGAATCCGCAGCTTCAGCGCCGCGCCACTGGTCATCGGTGGGCTGCATCCGACCGCGCTGCCCGAGCAGGTCATCAAAGAGGGCTTCTTCGATATCGCCGTCGTATCCGAGGCGGAGCGGTCGTTCACACAGCTTGTCGATGCTCTGGGCGAGTCGAACTTCTCAATCAACGGCGAGGCGTTGAAGGACATTCCGGGCATCTGCTTCAAGGACAACGGCGAGATACTTCAGAGCGAGCCGCCGGCCTTTATCGAGGACCTCGACACGATTCCGTTCCCTGATAGGTCGCTTCTCGACCTGAGGCACTACCTGCGCCGTAACGCCGCGGTCCGCAGCGTGATAACCAGAAACACCACGCTGATGACGTCCCGCGGCTGCCCGTTTCGGTGCATATACTGCATCTCGGTTCATCGCCGTCAGCTGCGGAAGCACTCGCCGGAATACGTCATCGAGGAGATGCAGAGCCTGCTTCGCAGCTACGATCTCGAGGGACTCTGCATAATAGACGACACGTTCATTTTCGACCAGAAACGCGCCTCGAAAATCGCGGAGCTGATGCTTGAGAGGGGCATCGCCCAGCGCGTGAAATGGCCGTGCTATGGGCGGGCCAATATCGTGAGCAAATGCGAGGATTCTTTCATTCAGCACCTTCAGGAAGCCGGGATGGCGCAGATGGAGTTCGGGTTCGAGAGCGCCTCGGCCCGGGTGTTGGAATTCCTGAAGGGCAAGGGCGTTACCCCCGAGGACAACGAGGCCACGCTTGACAAGCTCGAGCGGCTCAATGTCCGGACGCTGGCGACCTTCCTTACCGGAGTGCCGACGGAAACGGCAGAGGAGAGCAGGATGACAGTGGAGTTCATCCGCTCAAACTACGATAGGCTGGCCTACTTCGAGATACTGTATCTCGTGCCGTATCCCGGCACGAAGGTCTGGGAGATGTACAACATGGACGAGATACTATCGCCCAACCTCTGGCGGAACTTCAAGATCGGGCTGAACAAGAGGTTCCCGGTCGATTCACAGTTCAAAAGGAGCATTGACTACGATGCCGCGACCCGGGCCGTTAATGAGGTGCTCAGGATGATGGCAAGAAAGCAGAGACTTATCTACAACCTGCGCTTCCTGCGAGACCGGCTGCGAATCGCCCCCATCGACACCGTCAAGAAGCTCGCCTCTCACTTCCTGCGCGGCTGATTACGGCTTGAACCTCAGCCTTCTCAAACGACCTGACTGATGAAGCTGTCCAATAAGTCCGTTGGTGGGGATTTCGCTGTCCATTCACAGAGTAATGATACGTCAGATTCGGCTGATTCTCAGAATCAAGGAGCATCGTCTTCATTCGCGACATAATCGTCGGAATTAGGCTGTAGGGGCGGTGTCTCAGACCCGCCCGCTTTATGGATTGAACAGAATCCGGCGTCGAGAGCTTGGCAATCAATTAGAACGGGCGGGTCAAAGACCGCGCCCCTACATCTCCTAGAACGGGCGGGTCAAAGACCGCGCCCCTACACCTCCAGAATCCGAATTATTGGACAGCCTCTCAACCGCGGTGATGCCTAGGTCCCGTCGATCGCTATGACCTCATACTCTTTGCGGCCCAGGCCGAGGCGATGCGCCTCATCGAGGCAGACCTGCGGGTCGGGCCTGTGCAGGTCGGCTAGGAGCTTGCCGCGGGGCTTGAGGCCCAGGTCTGAGGCGAGAGAGTTTGGCAGTGGGTCCTGCGCGTTCACCATGTCGAGCGAGGCCTGGTCAATTGCGACGGGGTCGTCCCCGATGAGGATGCCGATGTCCTGCGCGATGGCGACGTCGGCGCCGGGCATGCAGTCGCACTCGGGTTGGATGTCGAGCATGAGGTTGACGTAGATGATCTTGCCCTTCTTGAACGTCGAGAGGACGGCTTTCACACCCTCCATTAGCCTGAGCTGAAACTCTGTCAAGTCAATCGGATCGAACAATGCACCGGTCGGGCACACTCTGGCGCACCGGCCGCACGCCCAGCAGAGCCGCTCGTCGATCTTGAGCTTCGTTTTCTCGATGCTGAGGGCCTTTCTGGGGCAGACCTCAACGCATGCCATGCAGAACGTGCATTTTGTCTTGTCCCAGCTCATCCGCTCGGGCGTCGAGAGGTGTATCCCGCCTCGGCCTTTGCCCTTGCAGGACCGGTGGCGAGCGCTGACGCCGCCCATCGAAAGATGTTTCAAAGCGCCTCCAAAGCCGGACTGGACGTGGCCCTTGAAGTGCGACAGAACGACCATTGCCGGGACGTCGTGTATCACCGAGGCAACCGCCAGCTTGCCAACGAGGGGGCCGGAGTCGATCAGAATGTTGTCGGCGCCGTACAGCCCGTCGGCGAGCACGAGAGGCGCGCCGCACGTCTCTTGACTGATGCCGTTGTAGTTGGCCACGCGGAGGTAATCGAGGCCCGGGATGCGGACAGTCTCCGTAATGAACGGATCGCCGCCGGCGCCTCTGATTCGATCTACCGTCTTCCGGATGAAAGTTGACCTGATTGGCCTGAATGCGCCCTCCGAGCCCCAGTGGACTTTGACCGCGACCCACTCGTCTCTGTCAATGCAGCCCTCGAAGTCGAACCCCTTGAGCATCCGCTCGTATTTGCCGGGCAGACTGTCCTGATACAGCCATTTTGTGTTTCTCGCTGATACGAAATAGAGTTTCGATTTAGTCATCTGTCCTCTCATGTTCTTAGCCTTGCAAGCCGACGGCCACCGGCGCAAGATATGATCTCAATTCTCTCAGAATTGTATTGCGCCGCCCGATGTGGTGCAACAATCCAAGTGAGGAGTTTCCCCAAGACTGAAGCTCCAATCCCTGAATTACGCGTGTATATGCGTGTTAGGAGCACTTACGAAGTGAGATACGTCTGCGGAAAAGAGGCTCTGCGACTAGCCGGCGGGCACTCGCCAGCGGCACGACTCACCCTTTCTGGCTACTATTGGTCCGTCCCCTTTCGCCACTTCGCCTTTTCGCCTTTTCGCCGGTTTCCCCGAATGGGGAAACTCCTCAGATTTTATGGTTGACATGCCGAGATTGGTTGTGTTATAGATTTCACCTGAGAATCTGTCCTTAGCCATTCTGTCCAGTTATTTGGGTGTCCGGGATTTCTGTGGGGCGGTTGAGGCGCGGGCGGCATTCGTGAATGGGGCTATGCTAGTTTGACTTAGCGTCTGCGAAATAGTATTTGATCGTAAGGTTTAGTTGTTGCTTGAGTGGGGTAGTATTCCTTACACCATTGTAGCGTTTGCTGATGGCAGCGTCCTTTGCGGCTGAGGTACGTAAGCGAAGAGAGTGAAAGGAGATTTATATGAAAACACGCCGGCTTTGGGCCCTCATTTCCGTGTGCCTTCTGCTGGTTCCCTGTATCGGTCTTTGCCAGAAGCGCGAGGCACAGGAGCGTGATATTGACAGGTTCACATTCACGTTGGGCCTCAAGACGCTTTTTCTGACCGATACAGAGATCCGTTATCCAGACGTTGGTGACGTCCCCAACCCGTTTGAGGTCTATTACGAGGGGAATCTCTTTGGGCCGGTCTTGAGCGTTCAGATCGCGAATACAGACATGTTTTGGGATGATTTTGAGTTCGTTGTGTCCACATATTTTGGCGACCTCGATGCCTATGATTCGGTAGGCGATGTGAATGCGGTGGACAACCAATTCAGCTTGGACCTGACTTACGTTCGGGTGGACGCTTGTTATCGGATTATTCCTCACTTCTCGCTATTCCTTGATTACCATTATAAGAAGTATGAATTTGGTCGGAGAAAGGGGGATTGGCCTGGCGATTTTGCTGAGGATGAGGAGATGTTCGGCGGGGGCTTTGGCGTGAAAGTAGGCGTGCCTCTTGGCCAAAGCGGTGCGTTTGTCTATGGCTCGGGCGAGTTCATGCCGTACGCTCAGTTCTTGATCAACGACAGCGACGCCTGGGGCTTTACCCTTAAGGGCGGTTTGGGCTACACCATTGAGGGCGGCGAATGGCTGCCAGTGGCGCTGACCACAACCGTCGGCTACTACTATCAGAAACTCGACTCCGACGGTTATTTTGATGAGCAAACCGATGCCGCTTCGGCGGACATCGTGGTTTCTTGGTAGATTTGGGACTTTGCTAGCGTTTAATTACCATTAAGAGCTTGACTTGGGTCGATTTTCGCAATTAGGAGGAATTCAAGCATGAGGCGTAGTCCGCTTGTAACTTTGCTCCTTCTCGTAGGGTTCGCGGTCATAAGCGTGACGGTTTGGAACCTTAGCGGGTGCAGCAAGGGGGGTAAAGGGGATAAGTCAGAAACTGGACCAGAAGGTATCACTCTCGAACTGGCTGCAAGTTCGTCTCAGGCTCAGGTGTTCAGGAACATCGAGCTAACGGCCACTCTTAAGAACGCCTATAATATGCCTATCGCGGATGAGGCGGTGGTTTTCTGGCTGATCAGTAAGACAGAGAGCACAGGTATGACGGTCCCGCTTTACGGCGGACCGTCCGATACGTTCCTCCCGCTAGGATCATCTCTCGTGGACCAGCAGCGCGAGTTGTCGAATCAGCGCGCCTTGACTAGGGATGAGTTCGGAAGTGGTGTGCGGCGGCCTACGAGCCTCGGCCCTGCCGGTATTAGCCCGAACGGGCGCACTGACCTGAGCCGGCGTTCGGTGGCGGACGGCGTGCGGAACGCGCCTCGGGCGCTCCCGGGCCGGGCAGCGCCTCCGGTGGTGCCGCTTGCGCAGGCGGATGTTACTCTCAATCACGTCGGCGCGAACACCGCCTTTGCAGACGTAGTAACAGATTCTATGGGCATCGCTAGCGTGGTCGTGACGAGCGAGACCCTGATGGATTATGTCTTATGTGCGAAACATGGTGGTGGAACAATAAGCAACCAACTGTCGATAAGGTTCGTGCCTAACCCATCTTATCGCTGTAGCCTTAGCCTTACGGCAGACAAAACGGTCTCATACACAGGAGTAGAGAACCTCGTGACGATCACCGGTCGCCTCGTCTATACCGAGGAGCCGGTCGTTGGGCAGGAGCTGACTTTTACGGCCTCGACGACCACGGGCGAGCCGGCTGATGAGGTGCTTTTCGTGCCCGGCAGCGTTGGAGTAACCAGCTCGAGCGGTGAGGTTGCCCTTCAGATTTGGGCGCAAGACGTGGGCACGTTCAACATCTGCGTGGATTGCGGCGATTTCGACTGCCCATCGGGCACGCCCACCGACGCGTCCGGCGCCTGCAAGTACATTGATTTCAAGAAGAACATCTGCGAGCTGGAGCTCACGGTCGAGCCAAATACTGTTCAGGCGGATGGCCAGGAGGAGATCACCGCGACCGCGGTTCTCACGATGAACTCGGAGCCGCTCGTCAACGAGCAGATTGTTTTCAGTCTTGTTCACGAGGCGGCTCAGACTGACACACAGAAGGTCTATTTCACGGCGACCGGCAATGGCGATGATTACTCCCTTTATACCGATGAGACTGGCACGAGGGTCGTAAAGATCAGAAGCTACGGATACGCCGACGTCTGCACGGTGACGGCCACGATGGTCAAAGCGTGCGAGGGCTCGGAGGATGACCACGCCAGCGACAACCGACTTGTAACCTTCTCGCCTAACGAGTGCATCTTCGTTCTCAGCGTTGACAAGGCCAGCGCCCTATCTGATGGTGAAGAGGCCTCTCAGATCGAGCTGAGGGGGAGCTTGACGTTCAACGGTGAACCAGTTGCCTCCGAGCGAGTGGAGTTCTCCCTTCGGACGAAGGGCTTCCCAGATATCCCGTTCCTGACGGGATACTTCGCTCCGAATGGCGCCGACACTATCGCGCTTGTTACCGACGAGAATGGTGAGTTGAAGGTCAAGTTCGGGAGTAAGACGGCGGGCGAGTGCACGGTTCGCGGCGAAGTGGTCAATTTCAAATGTCCGGGCATGGAAGACGCCTTGGACGACTCCGTGTTTGTTACGTTCAACGAGAATCAGTGCGAAATGACCGTAACTGCGGCGCCGTCGGTCGCCAGTTCTCTTAAGCAGCCGGTTCTTCTCTCCGCCGCGGTAACGATAAACGGCAATCCTATTCCGCCGGGGTTTGGCGTCATCTTCTCGATAGCAGAACCTCAGCTAGATGATCCAAAGGTCACCTTTGAGAGCACTGGCGGCGAGAATGCGAAGGTTTACACGGATGAAACCGGTGTGGCGTGGGCGGTCGTGATGAGCGATGGCTATGTTGGCCCGTGCAAGATAGAGGCTAAATCTGAACTCGACTGTCCGGGCTCCGATGACTTTGTGGATGGCTTTGTGAACATAACGTTCAAACCGAACGACTGCAGGATAGTGATTGAGCCGGACAAGAGCACCGTTAAGGCGGACAATAGCGATTTCGCGACGCTAACGATGGGGATAAACATGAATGCCGAGCATTTTGTGGAGGCCGGTATCGCCATCAAGCTTTCTACCGATCTTCTGAGAACTAGGTTCGTAGAGTCCGATTCGGAGACGGTGGTGGTGCACACGGGAGCGGACGGACTGGCCACCGCCACGTTGAAGAGCGACGGCGGCATCGGCAAGTGCAACATCAAGGCAACGACCGAGACGCCGAGCGGGACCTACACTTGTCCAGGTTCTAATGAGGCGATTGAGGGCTCGACCGCCTTGACTTTCCAGACGAACGTCTGCGTCTTGACGGTCAACGTTCCCGCCTCGGCAAAGGCTGACGGAAAGGACGTCACGGCGACAGCGCTAATCACAATAAATGGTGAGCCGGTGGACGCTGGTATCGAGCTCACGTTCGAGGCCTCGCTTGACGGCGTTGTGTTCACGAGCGGCGAGACGGCCTATACGAACCAATCGGGCGTCGCAACAGCTCAATTCAACAGCCCGGGCTATTCAGGCCTGTGCACGATTACCGCACGGACAACAAGTGCTGATCCTTGCCCAGGCACCGACGAGCCCATCGAGGGCTCTTCCAACGTCATCTTCGAGGAGAACGACTGCGCATTGCAGCTTACGATTGACCCGATGGTGGCGAAGGCGAACGGTTCAGAGGTCAGCGCGCTTGCGGTTCTGACGATGAATGGCGAGCCGGTCGCGGGTGAGGAGATACTGTTCACGGCGCACCTCTCTGGCGTGAAGTTCTCGAAGAGCCAAACCAACAGTGTGACGGAAGTGACGGACCCTCTCGGCCAGGCGCTTGTCAAGTTCTACAGCGAGACTTCGACCGGCGACTGCCCGATCACGGCGGTGACGATGAATTACACGTGTTTGGGCACGGATACAAAGCCATCTGCGACCGAGACGATGAAGTTTGAGCCTGAGGACTACTCGATCGAGCTGACCGCTGTCAGCGACGATCCTTACTCGAAGGACGGCTCAAGCGCACCGGCGGATGGGCTGACGGAGATACAGCTTAGGGCGCTTCTCACGGACAAGAACGGCCTGCCGGTCGGCGGCGCGTATATCACGTTCGGCTGCGAGAACGGCTGTATAGAGAGATGGGGCTCGCCGGTCGTGACCAATTCGCAGGGCGCTGCTACCACACGTATGTGGACCAGCGTTATGCTCGCGGATGATACGGCTGGCCCGGAGGAGGAAGTTAGCATTTGGGCTGATTATATTGGCCCGACGGGAACGCACAGGCAGTCGATCAGCTACCGGTTCAGGAAGATCCGTGTGGCGAGCGTCTTTGCGGATGACTGGTCTATCCTTGAGGATGGCTCAGAAGAGGCGACGTTCGGGGCTAATGTCAAGTGCAGCGACAACTATCCTGTCGAGGGCGTCGCGGTGGAGCTCGTCAGCCTCTTGGGGATATTCCCGGCGTCCGGCGTCAACACAGTCACATTCGGGACCGATTATCAGGGCAAGGTTGCGTCCACGATCGTGGGTCATTGCCTCCACGGGGAATCTTATGAGGGTGCGCGGATCAGTCAGACTTATTGCGATTTCGGCAACATGAACGGCCTCGATCCGCCCGCATTCTGGACGCAGAAGCACATGGTCTTTGAGGAGGGCGGCGCCGGCTGCTATCAGCTGAAGTTCGACGAGACGCTCCCGAAGGAGATCTGCTTCAAGAGTCTTGGCGCGGAGGAAGGGAACCCCTGTCAGCTGGCGCCTTACGAGGATCGGTGCTTTGCGGACGTATGGGTCTGCCTGACGCGCAAGTCCGACGGCTCGCCGGTCATAGGCAAACGAGTTGATCTTTATATCCATAGTTTCTCCAATATCGCCGCTATAGCTTACTTCAATTACGATCAGAACCTTCAGATAGTCAGCGCCACGACCGACAGCGACGGCTGCGTAAACGCGTTCTTGGACGTTACTGGCGAAGGTCGGGTCCTCTTGAGAGCGCAAACTGCGGGATTTGGGACCATAACGGCTAACACGTCGGTGCTCTTCGGTCGGCAGTTCTGCACCAGAGTAAGCCCGGGCGGCACGAGAGTGATGGCCGGTGAGTCGGTGAGGTTCACGGTCTGGGGCGGCTGCTCGAAGTCCTATCAGTGGGAGATTATAGGCACAACCGGTGGTATCCCGAACGCGGGCGTTCTGGGCGAGTATGAGGATTTCGAGATATACTGGACGAAAACAGGTGACTACACTATCTGCGTCTGCGACGGATACGATGACTGTGCTTCTGCCTTTGTGACGGTTGAGGAAGAGGAAGAGCCAGAGGAGTCGCCGTCTCCTACCCGAGGTGGCGGCGGCCTAACCCGTGGGCTAGCCAAGCCGAGGCCCACGCCAGCGCCGGACAAGGAATAGCTTGAAACGAGATGATTGAGGTTTGTATAGTAGTGGATACAGATAAAGTCTTCTTACCACCTCCTTGTAAGGTGGGCCGGGAACCCGGGAGCCCGTCACCCCCTGGCGGGCTACCCGGTGAAATAATTCGATCCATTTCTTTCGTGGATTCAAAGGGAGGGACGTCCTAGATGTTCGTAAAATCAGGAATTCTGGTAGTAATAATTGGTTTGGTCTTTGGTTGTATCG
The DNA here is from genome assembly GCA_964480475.1 of uncultured bacterium. Classification (GTDB taxonomy): domain Bacteria; phylum B130-G9; class B130-G9; order B130-G9; family B130-G9; genus CAYZPW01. The sequence goes on from CAYZPW010000077.1 coordinate 11,497, forward strand.
CTTGTCAGTTTGCGCAGCGAGCAAAGACTGATACGACGCCCTACTATCAGAAACGGTTGCTTTATGGGGATGAGCTTTACGGGAAGATCTATACCAGAGATGGTGAGGTCTATTCCGGGAAGCGGCTGCGCATTCTTGCCAACGGGACGTCGAGGTTCGTTCGCGAGCTCACTGTTGGCCATCCTGACGACAGGTTTTACGGCCTGGCCAGGGGAACGGAGTATGCGGTTCGCGCCAAGGACATTCGTGTGATAGAGGTCTTGTCGCCTTCGGAGGTTCTTGTTACGACGGTGAACGGGAAGAAAATTGAGCTGGAGTTGATTCCTGGGATCAGGCACTATCAGGCCTTCAAGGTCACGACTTACGACTTCGGCGGCTGGGGTTCCGAGGTTACTGTCCCATTTATGGATGTTAGCAAAGCTATACTTTGGTCATATAGCGATAGTCCATCACCTTATCTTCCGTGATGAACTGCCTTGAGCAAATAATCCTTGACGGAGGCTTGTAATGGGAAAAGGCTTTAGACTTCCCGATTTCAGTAGTTTTGTAACGATAAGTTTAGTCCTTCTTGTCGCGGGGCTTTTGGCGATTACCCTTGCCTGTTCGAGGTCTGATTCGGGAAGGGATGATTCGCCAGCAGGCCCAACCGCGCCTTACACGTTATCGGTTACAGCGAGGCCTAACGAGCTATTCCCCTTTGAGAACTCGCTGATAATGATTGACGTGAAGAATGGCTATGGCGAGGAGCTTGACGAGGCTGTGTTTGTCAACGTCACTACCACCGGTGGCTTTTTCGAGAATGCCGAAAACAGGATCTCTGGCGAGGTGCTGAGGCACGCGTCGTTCTGGCTCACGTATGATCCTGAGCACACGCCGAACCCAGATTTCCCCGGGCCGAAGGAGGTCATAGCGATCATCGACTACGGTTGTGAGAGCAGCTGCGTCTCGGACAGGGCGGAGATTATTTTCATGGACCAAGGCAGCAGAGTAGCCTCCATCTCGGTTGCTGCTGACCCAACGCACATAACCGACGCGGACAACAACTACTCGGTGATTACGGCTACTGTGGTTGGCCAATACGGGGCCCCGTTGGCTGGCGTTACGGTTTACTTCTCGGTCCAGGGCGCAGAGAACTCGACGTTTGACGCCAGCACTGCCGACACTAACGCTCTCGGCATTGCTCAGACGGTGTTCAGACCGAACGGCGATGTGGGCCTGTTGAAGGTCTGTGGACAGGCCGGAACCAAGACGGATTGTGTGGAGATCAGGTCCGACAAAAAGGTCCCGGAATGAGCCTGACCACGTAGAACCGTCCACGCGCAAAGAGCTATTTCAACGCGAAGGCGCTGCCGGGTGGCCGGTAGCGCCTTTTTTCATGTTATTAGTGATTGCAGCGGCGCCTCGTGGAGGCTGTGCCACAAGTGGCCACAGGTGTGTAGGGGCGCGGTCTCAGACCCGCCCGTTCTCATTGATTCCCGCGTCGAGGGTCCCGTATTCGATTTCATTGACAAAGGCGGACCGGTCTGAGACACCGCCCCTACAACCGGAATTGAATAGGCCCGGGAAGCTTTCGTGGCTCCTGCCCGATTACTTCGCATCCTTCCAGTTTTCGCCGACCGTGGCTGATGTTACGAGTGGGACGCTGAGCCTCACGGTGTTTTCCATAACCGGCTTGATTGTCTCAATCGCCTTGTCCACCTCTTCCTGGCGAACCTCAAACACCAGCTCGTCGTGAACCTGAAGGATCATGTGGGCGTCGAGGCGCACGGTCCCGATCGCGTCGGCGAGCTCGACCATGACGATCTTGATGATGTCGGCGGCGGAGCCTTGAACGATTGTGTTGAACGCAGCCCGCTTTGCCGCCTCGCTCTTTTGTCGGTCGTTGCTGTTGATGTCGGGAGTGTAGCGTCTCCTCCCGAACATTGTGGCAACGTAGCCCTCCGAGGCCGCTTTTTGGTAGGTTTTCTCGGTCAGTTCCTTGACCCCTGAGTATCTTGCGAAATAGTCCTCGATGTATTGCTTTGCCCTAGACATCTTGATTCCGAGGTCCTGGCCGAGTCTGAATGGCCCCATACCATATATGACGCCGAAGTTGATCGTCTTTGCCTGACCGCGTTGCTCTCGCGTTACGAGCTCCTCAGGCACACCAAACAGGTTTGACGCAGTCCGCGTGTGCACGTCCTTGCCCTCCTTGAATGCCGATACCAATTCTGGGTCGCCCGAAAGGTGCGCAAGGAGCCTCAGCTCGATCTGCGAGTAATCAAACGAGACGAGGACGTGGCCGTCTTCTGGGATGAACGCCTGGCGTATCCTTCGGCCGAGCTCGGTTCTGATGGGTATATTCTGTAGATTCGGCTCGCTGCTTGAGAGGCGGCCAGTCGCGGTAACCGTCTGGTTGAACGACGTGTGGATGCGGCCGGTTTTTGGATTGATGAGCTTCGGCAACGCATCAACGTATGTCGATTTGAGCTTGCTCAGTTCGCGGTATGCGAGCAGTTCCGCTGGCAGTGGATGAAGTTTCGCAAGTGATTGGAGGACCTTGACGTCGGTCGAGTATTCGGTCTTGGTCTTGCGGCCCTTCGGCAACTTGAGCTTCTCAAAGAGAATATGAGCGAGCTGCTTCGGCGAGTTGACGTTGAACTCCTCCCCAGCGAGATGAAATATCTTGTCCCGCAGCGCGTCGAGCTCGACCTTCAGCTCATTCGACATCTCGCCGAGAAACGCAACGTCCAGCTTCACGCCACGCTGCTCCATGTCGGCGAGAACTGAAACCAGCGGCATCTCGATCTCGTGGAATAGCTTGTCAAGGCCGTGCGCGGCCAGCGGGGCGGCGAGTTCCTGTTTCAGGATTAGGGCGACGTCGGCGTCCTCTGAGGCGTAATCGGTGACCTTCGAGACCTCGACGTCTCGGAGGTCCGAGATACTAGACCGGGGCGGGACGAGTTCCTTGTAGCTTGTTGTCTGATAGCCGAGATAGTGAAGCGCCAGAGCGTCAAGCCCGTGGCCGCGCTGCGTTGGGCGGAGCAGATAGTCGGCGATCATCGTGTCAAACGATATGCCGCGAAGCTCGATGCCCTGATTTCTCAACACGAGCAGGTCGAACTTGATGTTCTGGCCGATCTTTCGCTTTGAGGCATCCTCTAGGAGCGGCTTTAGGGCGGAAAGAACGACGGACTTTTCGAGCTGCCTCGGCGCGCCCAGGTAATTGTGCGCAAGCGGGATGTAGTAGCCTGAATCGGGCCTGGTCGAGAATGAAAGGCCAATCATCTCGCTCCAGAGGGCGTCGGTGCCTGTCGTCTCGGTGTCAACTGCGAACTCGTCAGCCGCGAGCAGCTCTTCTCTCAATTCATCAAGCTGCTCCCTCGTGACAACTGGCCTATAATCCTTCTTGACTGCTGCCGTCTTGCTGAGAAGGCGGTTGGCAAGGGAAGTGAACTCCAAAGCTCGCAGCAGTTTGAAAAGCGCATCTTGGTCCGGCTCTTTTCGTTTGCATTCCGTAAGGTCAAGTTCGACTGGGAGGTCACTTCTGATCGTAACGAGCGCAAGCGACATCTTCGCAACGTCCTTGTTTTCGACGACTCTCTTCAGGGCCTTGTCGTCACCACTCTCCAGCGACTCGGACAGCATAGCCTCAAGCGACCCGAAACGGGACAACAGCGATGCGGCGGTTTTGGGCCCCACTTTCGGAACGCCGGGGATATTGTCGGTCGCGTCGCCTGCGAGCGCGAGGAAATCGCGGGCCTGCGCGGGCTCGACGCCGAGCTTGTCGCGCACTTTCTGAGCGTCGTAGGTGACGTCCTTCCAGGGGTCAAAGACTGAAACGGCGTCGCCAACAAGCTGGAATGTATCCTTATCAGAGGTAACGATGACGACATCGAAGCCCGCCTGCTTTGCCCGCGAAGCCAATGTCCCGAGGATGTCGTCCGCCTCGAAACCCGTCAGGGCGATGCTCTCGATGTTCATCGCCTTCAGGAAGCGCTGGATGTGCGGAATCTGCGCGACCAGGTCCTCCGGCGCCTCGGGCCGGTTCGCTTTGTAGTCGGGATATATCTCGTTGCGGAACGTCGGCCCAGGCGAATCGAACGCCACCGCGACGTATTCCACGTTCTGTGATTCGATCACGTGAAGCAGCGAGTTAATGAACCCGTAGATGGCGTTGGTTGGCAGGCCGGCGCTGGTCGAGAGCGTCCTTTCTGCGAAGAACGACCGGAAGATGAACGCGTGCCCGTCGATGAGGAATATCTTCTTTCTGTCTGGCATGCTCATGGTCGTCAGCTGTCTTGGCAGTGTTGGCCGTCTCGGTGATGTCGGGCATCGTAGGGGTCGCTCGCGGAGGCTGTGTCGTAGTTGCATGCGGCAATTTGTAGGGGCGGTGTCTCAGACCCGCCCGTTCCAATTGACTTCCGCACCGAGGTTAGCGCATTTGGTTGGGTTGATGTAGGCGGGCGGGTCTGAGACACCGCCCCTACAAATCCTGACGCGGAATCATGGCTCAGCGTCACAAGGCCTGGCCATAAAGAGGCCCCAGAATCCACCTCACAGCCTAGCGGCGCGCAAGAAGTTTGTCGGCGTCGTTTCGGATGCGGGAAGACCGGCCGTAACGATGTAGAGCTCCTGCTTATGAATTATTCCCTTGTCCAGAAGCACTCGCTCCGCGACCTCGAGCATGTGGTCGGTGCTCATTACTTCCTCGACAAGTATCGGCCAGACGCCCCACAGAAGGTTGAGGCGCCTCAACGTGGTTCTATCAGGAGTTATCGCCACGATCGGAATCGGCAGCCTGTATTGAGAAATCAGCTGAGCCGTTCGGCCGGTCCTCGTGAACGCGACGATTGCGCTTGCGCCGAGGTCCAGCCCCGCTGTTGCCGCCGAGTGTCCGATAGCCGCGTCGATTCTGCATTTCCCCTCGTCTTTCGGGCTCATCATGGGACAAACGTGAGGTTCGGTGTAACGAGCGATATCCGCCATCATTGTGACGGCCTCAATTGGGTGTTTGCCGATTGCGGTCTCTTCTGAAAGCATCGTGGCATCGGTTCCGTCGAGAATCGCGTTCGCGATGTCCGTCGTCTCCGCACGTGTGGGACGCGTATTCTCGACCATAGAACAGAGCATCTGCGTCGCTGTAATCACCGGCTTGTTAGCCGCATTTGCGCACGCAATGATCTTTTTTTGCGCTATCGGCACCTCATACATCGGTATCTCAACGCCAAGATCGCCTCTGGCAACCATCACACCGTCCGCCGCATCAACAATCGCCTCGATCCTATCAACCGCTTCTTTCTTTTCTATCTTGGCGATTACGGGGATGCCCGACCGAAGTTCGGCCAGGGCTTGCTTTGCGTCGAGAACGTCCTTCGCCCAGTGGCAGAACGACAGGCCGATGAAGTCAGCCCCGACTCGCACCGCGAACGCTATGTGTTCTCTGTCCTCGGGAGTGAGCGCGGGAATGTCAAGCGAGGGGCCGATGACGTTGACGCCTTTGCGGCTCGATAACTCACCACCCTCCTCGACTATGCAATCGACGTTCGTCTCGTCCGTTCCCTCGACCACAAGCTGCAAGGCGCCGTCCGCAAGGAGTATCCGCTCGCCCGCCTTCACCTGTTTTGCGAACGGCTTATAGCCGATCGATACTCGCTCTTGATCGCCCAAAACGTCATCGACGGTGATCCTGAACTTGTCGCCCTTTGAAAGGGTGATCGGCTCCTGCTCGAACGCCCCAAGCCGCATCTTTGGCCCAGGCAGGTCCATCAGAACGGCTACCGGCTTACCCGTATCCTCCGATACCTGACGAATCTCGGACACTACGGCCGAGTGCTCCTGATCCGTCCCGTGTGAAAGGTTGATCCTGGCAACGTCCATCCCAGCGGTCACCAGCGCAGCGATCATCTCTCTGTTAGCTGTGGCAGGCCCAAGTGTACAAACTATCTTAGTTCTTCTCATAAGTGTCGTTATCCATGTTTTGCCGCGGCTGCCCGGCTGCCAATCTGCAACTAGATTCGGATACTACAACCCTACAAGACTGCCAAAAGCTTTGCAAGGCGGCTAAGCGAGGAGTTTTCCCTCGCCATTTGCTGAAGACGCAACGAACGGTGAGGCGAGTTTGCGACAGCGCAGACCCAGACTTGGTCCGGTGGGCTTGACGGAACTCCTCCCGAAATGTCCCAAATGGGACAACATCCGGGATGAAGTTGTCCCAAATGGGACAA
>CAYZPW010000078.1:0-17385 GCA_964480475.1 uncultured bacterium
GGAAGGATGAAGGCGGAAGGATGAAGGCGGAAGGATGAAGGCGGAAGGATGAAGGATGAAGGCGACGGAGCGTTCTGATGAATTATTCATCCTTCATAATTCATACTTCATCCTTCATAGTTCATAATTCATCCTTCCAGAGATGTGAGGCGACCTGATGCTGAGGGTTCTTCAGATTTACAAGGACTACTGTCCCCCAGTATTCGGCGGGATCGAGAAGCATCTTTCGCTTCTCTGCAATAGGCTGTCGTCCGTCTCGGACGTGGATGTGCTGGTTGCAAATCGGCGCTTGCGAACCGAGCAGGACCTCATAGACGGCATCAAGGTCACTAAGGCGGGAACCCTGGGGCGGTTCTTCTCAGCGCCGCTTTCGCCGCTTTTTGGCTATTATCTGGGCCGAGAACGATACGACGTGCTTCATTTCCACCTCCCGAATCCGACCGCGGTTCTCTCCTACATGCTCGTGCGGCCGTCCGGCAGAGTTGTCGTTACGTGGCACAGCGACATAGTTCGTCAGGCGAGGTTTCTCCCGCTCTACCGACCGTTTCTGCTCAGATTCCTGAACCAGTGTGACGTTATCCTGCCGACCTCGGAGCGTTACGCTCGCTCGTCGCCGTTCTTGAGTCGCTTCCTGCCCAAGTGTCATCCAATCCCGCTTGGAATCGATGTGTCTCGGTTCTCTCCGACCGTGAGGGTCGCTGAGAGGGCCTTGGAGCTGCGATCGCGTTTTGGTGACAGGATCGTCCTGTTCGTCGGCATATTGCGCTATTATAAGGGGCTCAAGTTCCTCATTGACGCGATGCAGAATCTCGACGCCAGGCTCGTCATAGTCGGTGAGGGACCGATGCGAGAGGAGCTCGAAAGCTACTGCGGCGCGAGGCGATTGAAGGACAAGGTCTTCTTTGCTGGCGCGGTTGACGAGGAGGCTCTGCCAGCCTACTACCATAGTTGCGACGTATTCTGCCTTCCTTCGATCTACAGGAGCGAGGCGTTCGGCGTGTCCCAGCTCGAGGCGATGGCTTGCAGTAAGCCGGTCGTGAGCTGCGCACTAGATTCAGGGGTGCCGTTTGTCAATCTCGACGGCAAGACAGGGCTCGTTGTACCGCCGATGGATTCGGACGCGTTGTCCAAAGCTATCAGCCGGCTCTTGTCGGACAAAGCGCTTGCCGCACGGCTCGGCAAATGCGCGCGCGAGCGGGTTCTAAGCGGGTTTACCGCTGACCAGATGGCGCAGTCTGTGCTTGCGGTTTACGGGCGCCTCTTGTGGACAAAGTAACCGGGGGCTGGGCCTAATGCCGAACGCCGCGAAGGCGACTCATCGTGTTCTTGCTTACGGCGTCCTCGTCGTCTCAGCGATCACTATTCAAACGACCATATTGCATTTCTGGCCGTTTCAGATGCTCTTCGTTGATTTGGGGTTGATAGTGGTGATCTGGACGGGTCTCGCCAGGGGGGCACGGTCCGGAATGGGCGTCGGTTTCGTCATCGGCCTTATCGAGGATTCGCTTTCTGGCGCCGCACTTGGGACAAACGCTCTTGCAAAGACATTGGTCGGCGTGTTTTGCGGGGTCTTGGGCAGAAAGGTTCTTCCCAACAGCCCCATCGCACATCTGTTGGCGTTGCTGGTCTGTTCACTTCTCGACTACGTCCTTCTGTATCTACTGCAAATGCTTACAGCTCCGGCGAGCCTGGAGTCGGGGCGATTCGCCATGCTGATGTTGGCCGGAGTGCTTTCTACGATTGTGCTTGGGATGATCGTCTTTAGCTTCTTTTCCAAGAACAGGTTCTTCAAGCCTCCGCGCGTTCCCGACGAAGTGATAGAGCGGGAGCATCAGAGTGCCGGTTGATCTTGGTGAGGACGAGAACCTCCTGAACCAGCTGCGAAAGAAGGCGCGGTTTGTTTTCATCGCGTTCATGGTTTTCGCGACTGTCATAGTCGGCAGACTGTGGTTCCTTCAGGTTTTGAGAGCGGACTACTACACGGAGCTGTGCGAACAGAATAGAATCCGCATTGTCATAGATGAGGCGCCCAGGGGAGTGATTTTCGATAGAAAGAATCGGACGCTGGTCGGGAATCGGCCCTCGTACGAGGTCTTAGTCGATAGAGGGAATCCCTCGGCGTTTTCAAGCCTCAATCGGTTCTCGCGCATGGCGGGGATACCTGAGGCGAGGATAGACCGGGTCTCTCGAGTGAAGAACAGCGGCCGGACGGCAAGCGCTATTCGGGACATTGGCTTCGAGGCGCTCTCTATTCTTGAAGAGCATCGGGTCGATCTTCCTGGCCTTGAGGTAGCGATTCGGCCGAAACGACGATTCCTGAAGCCGACGTTCGCATGTCATGTTATAGGATACTTGGGTGAGGCAACGAAGGGCGAGATAGAGCGCTCCGAGGGCCGAATCAGGCTCGGCGACAGGATGGGACGTTCGGGCGTTGAGCTGGTTCTGGACGAGTATCTGAGGGGTTCTGACGGCAGGCGCCTCGTTGAGACGAACGCGATGGGTCGCATACTGCGGACGCTGAGGAGGGCGGAAAACCCAGTTCCGGGGGACAACGTTGTGCTGACCTTGGACCTGGGCCTTCAGTCGGCGATTGAGGAGTTCTTTGACGTCAGAAAGGGCGCTGTAGTCGTGATGGCTCCCGAATCGGGAGAGATTCTGGCTATGGTGTCCAGGCCCGCTTATGACCTCGACACTTTCCAGGGCGAAATATCAGCGGCGGACTGGAGGAAGTTGAAAGATGATCCCGATACCCCCATGAACAACAGGTGCGTTGCGGGTCAGTATCCACCGGGCTCCACGTTCAAGGTGTTCGTGGCCCTCGCAGCGCTCCAGTCGGGGGCTATCACGATCGACGAGCAGTTGGATTGTGCTGGCGTTATGAAGCTGGGTAACAAGGAGTTTCATTGCTGGAAGGAGGCTGGACACGGCGAGCTCTCGGTTGGGCCCGCTATCGTTCATTCCTGTAATATCTTCTTCTACCGAGCAGGGCTGGCCTGTGGGATCGGCCCCATTGCCTATATGGCGAGGCAGTTTGGTCTGGGAACGCCTACCGGCTTCGACGTTCGGTGTGAGATGCCTGGGCATATTCCAACCGACCAAGATTCCCCTGATTATTGGCCTGGCGACATTGCTTCGGTCTCTATCGGGCAGAGCAGGATTCTGGTCACTCCCCTCCAAATGGCCGTTGCGTTCAGCGCTCTCGTGAACGGCGGGAGGCTGCTCAGGCCGTTTATTGTCTCCCGCGTGGCGACCCCGGAAGGAGAGGAGCTAAAGAGGTTTCGTCCTAGAGTGAAGGGGCAGGTCTCCGTTGCTCCGGAACATATCAGGGCCGTTCGCGAGGCGCTACTTGGCGTCGTCAACCAAAAGGGCGGGACAGGATGGCGAGCCAGGGTGGAGTTCCCTAAGGTGGCGGGGAAAACGGGCACGGCTCAGGTGATGCAGCGGATAGATGACGAGGAGACAACCTTGGAGGACATTCCTTATGAGCGGCGCGCTCACGCGTGGTTCGCCGGATACGCGCCCGCCGATAATCCGGAGATGGTCTTCGTTGTTCTGGTTGAGCACGGCGGCGCCGGTGGTCACGCTGCCGCGACGTTCGCCAGAAGAATCGTTGAGGCGGCGTTTCCCAAGCATGATCTCAAGGATGAGCTAAGATGAAATCAGAACGGAGAAGCCTGAGACCGCGCGCCGCCGGAGTGCGGCCCCAACCACCCTGTCACACTAAGAACTCCCAACTTGAAACTTGGAACTTGAAACTTGGAACTAAATGCTAGATAGACGCCTAATCCAAAACGTCAACTGGTGGCTGATCCTGGTCGCAGTAGTGCTGTCCCTCATCGGGCTTGCGACGATTCACGCCGCGACATACACGACACAGGGGCAGGCCGGCGAGGCTTACAGGAGCCAACTGAGGTGGCTCGCGCTCGGCCTCGTGGCCATGTCGGTCATAATGTCCCTAAACTATAATCGCCTCGTGAAGACTGCATTTCTGACTCACTTTGTTGTAGTTCTCGTTCTTTTTGGGGTCCTTCTGATCGCGGAGCCGATCGCGGGCGTCAAGCGTTGGCTCGTCATTGGGCCCTTGAGGTTTCAACCCTCAGAGCTGGCAAAGGTCACCGCTGTGCTCGCGCTCGTGCGCCTATTCTCCTCGGAGCGGCTTCGCGAGCGGCCCTGGCTCCAGATACTTGGCGCGCTCGTGATCGTCGCTGTTCCCGCCGCACTGATTGTCAAGCAGCCCGATTTTGGCACAGCTGTGACGTTGGTCATCCCGTTCGTTGTGCTGACGTTTGTAGCGCAGCGCCGGCTCTGGCCAATGGTCCTGACTATTCTAGTTGGCTTTTTATCTACCATACCGGGCTGGTTTTTTCTGAAGGGCTACCAGCGTCGCAGGATCATCGCGTTCATCGACCCTGCCTATGACGAGCTTGGCTCCGGCTACCAAGCCATACAGTCCAAGATCGCGGTGGGCTCGGGAGGTGTTGTTGGCAAGGGATTCTGCAAGAGTACGCAGGTGCGGCTGCATTTCTTGCCGGCCCAGCACACCGATTTCGTCTTCTCGGTTCACGCCGAGGAGCAGGGATTCCTGGGCTCGATCCTTGTGATCCTCATCTTCACGCTCCTTCTGGCAATAGCATTCTCCATAGCGTTGCGCGCCAAGGACCGGACCGGCCTGCTGCTGGTGGTCGGCTGCACATCGCTGATCGCGGGTCAATTCCTGATAAATGTAGCGATGGTGATAGGGTTTCTTCCAATAACAGGCCTGCCGCTGCCCTTTGTGAGCTACGGCGGCTCCTCGCTTGTTGCGCTCTTCATCATGTTGGGCCTTCTTGAAAGCGTCCAAATGCGCAGATTCGCGTTCTGAAGTTCCCAGAGCGGGCAGTCCCGCGATCGGTCAAATCTGCTGCTAACGGGGCGAGATCTCCCGGTCGTCCTGCTCGACTTTCTTGGCGAGTTCGGCCCTGAAGTCGGCGTATCTTCTCGCAAGCGCGTCGTCAGAAAGCGCGAGAATCTCGACCGCGAGCAGCGCGGCGTTCCTGGCCCCGGACTTCCCGATGGTGACGGTCGCGACGGGCACGCCAGCCGGCATTTGAACCGTTGAGAGGAGCGAGTCGAGGCCGCCGAGGTCAGAGGTCCCGGCGGGGACGCCTACGACAGGCAGCGAGGTGTTTGAGGCGATGAGGCCCGCCAGATGCGCGGCCTTTCCTGCTATGGCGATTATGACCTTCAGGCCCCGATCCTTCGCGCTGGACGCGTACTCCAGTGCCGTCTCCGGCGTTCTGTGCGCAGAAATGACCCGCTTCTCATGCGGCACTTCCAGTTCCAGAAGCGTCCGCGACGCCTCGTCAATCAACTCGGTGTTGGACCTGCTGCCAGCGACTATCGCAACGAGCGGTTCAGTCAATTCGGTCTCCTTTGCTCGGTGTCATTCGAGGGCGTCGGAATAGGCCGGTGCGGGGGCCGGTCCTCAATTCGGGTTGACATAGGCGGGCGGGTCTGAGACCCGCCCCTACAAGGCTTCTCTGTCTCTTCATGGCCTCGTCTTACGCGATTTCGACAGGGACAACACATTTCTTCCGCCGCCGCTCCTCGATCTTGGGTAGCTCGACTCTGATCAGGCCATCTGAGTAGCGCGCCTTCGCCTCATGGAACTGGACAGGACACGGGATCATGACCTTGATCTCGAACTTCCCGAAACACCGCTCAAAAGCGTGGAACATCGCGTCACCGGACGGCGGATAGTTCGCCTCCTTGACGCCTTCCACATATATAGCACCTCGCAAGCCATAGACCTGGATGGATGAGGCGCACACTCCGGGCAGTTCAACGACTATTGTCAACGCCTTTCGAGTCTCATACACATCGACCGAGGGCTGGAAACGTTCCTTTTCAAGTGATATATCCCAGCCATGAGCGGTAACTCGCTGTATTAACCTGTTGAGCTGGTCCTGGATACGCTCGACCTCGGCCGAGATATCAAACTCAATTTGCAACTTTGATTCCCTCGCTCTGATCTTGGCCGTTGCCCTCGCGTTGTCGCAAACTACTCACCAGTTTCGCATCATTAGCACAAGGCCCCTCGCCAAGCAACTGCGTCAGAATCTCATCGACCGATTCGCATGACGCCCGGGTTTCGACGCATGGCCCATTTGGCCTTTCATTTATTATGGAAACTACCGGTGTCGGATGTGTGTCAGCGATACCGGACGAAAGCTCTCGCTCACACGCAATCGCTAGGACGATCTTTGGCTTTTTCGCTCTGACTAATTCTCTTGCGAGCGTCCCCCCGGGAACTACCCACGCATCAACGCGGTGTTTGTCGAAAATATCTAGAAGTCGCGCGATGTCGCATTTGCCGCACCTTTCGCAGTTGTTGATGTTGTTGGTCAGTCTGCGGTTGCAGTCTGCGGCTTGCAGGCACTGCGGCAGCAGGACAAGGACCTCCTGGGGCGTGAGTGAGAAACGATTGCTCATCGTCAGTTTGTTGTTTATTTGAACGAACGATGACATCAGTCTGTCTCTGGAAACGCCAAGCGCGCGTCCAATCAGAATCGCGACTGGAACCAGGAATCTGATGGTGACGTTTCGCAGCACTCGGGATAGTATAGTTGGGTCCTGCGGCCTCGCTGCTGCAACGGACCGAACTCCCGTCAAGAGAAAGACGAACGCGGCGAGGGCCAGAGTATAACAGAATAGAGGAAGCGAGGTGTTCACTCTCAGAAGGAGCGGCCTAAGAGCCGTGATCGCGCCGAAGACCATGCCGCCGAGAACAACGCCGGCGGCCCATAGCATGCCCGCAAAAAGGCGAGTTCCAGCCTTGGGTTTGCCAGAGGAATCTGTTCCCATGTCCACGCTCAAGTTCTACCTTTCTCTTAATTACCAACCTGAAAATAGCCCAGACAACGATCGCAGTCAAACAAACATCGAATCGAAATGGACCATCCTCGACCTTGAACGCTGAGCGGCAAACGCACCCGAAGGTCTCCGTGGTCATTGTGAACTACAATACGGGCGCCTACCTTCGCCGATGCATCAAGTCCGTACTCGCGCATCGAGATGACGTCGAGATTGTCGTTTGGGACAACGCCTCCAGCGATGACAGCCTGATCCTCCATGCGGACATTCTCGACAGGGTCCACTTGATTCGGAGCGAGCGGAATCTGGGCTTCTCCAGGGCCGTCAACGCAGCCATCCGCAAGTGTTCTGGAGTGTACGTCCTACTCCTGAATCCGGACGCTGAGGCGCGATCGGACCTCATCTCGCCGCTTGTTGCTTTTCTTGAGCAACGAGGCGGGAATGGCGTCGTCGGTGGAAAGGTCCTCAACCCCGATGGCACTTTGGAAAGGGCCTGTGTGAGGGCGATACCAACCCCTTGGTCCGCCTTTTTGCGGCTAAGTGGTATTTCATTGCTCTTCCCCAATTCGCGCCGTCTGTCGCGATACAATCTGCCTCAGTGCAACGACGAGGGGCCTCGCAAGGTCGGCGCGGTATCGGGAAGTTTCTGCATGTTCTCAAGAAAGGTGGGCGAAGAGATCGGATTCGATGAGAGGTTTTTTCTGTTTGGGGAGGACCTCGACTTCTGTCTTCGCGCCGCAGAAGCGGGGCACCCCGTCTGGTTCGTGCCGGCCGCGTCGGTCGTTCACCGCAAAGGTGTCTCCATGCGCCGGCGCCCGGTCGCCTCGGTTTTTCACTTCCACAATTCGATGTTTCAGTTTTACATGAAGCACTTGAGCTGTAGGCATTCACTTGCGTTCGGGATTATGGTATTCATTGGAGTATGGGCACTCGCATTCCCCAAAATGATCGCTCGTCTCGCGGTATTCCCAGTGCGTTGGGTAGCCGAGTCACTGGAAGCTTGAGGACGGAGGCGGCTTCAGCCAGAAGGGCTCTGGGCGTCGGGCGTTCGACCCGAATAGCTTCTGAGCAACTCCTCTTACTGATTGGGGATGTTACGATCGCGCTTATCACCTATCTTGCCGCGTTTTGGCTCCGCACGAACTTCGCTTTCTTTATGTTTGAAGACGTGATGCCGCCGCATCGCATTTACGACGTGGGCCACTACGTGTGGCTCCTCATCCCCGGCCAGCTCGTCATCTTCTATTTCTTCGGTCTTTATGAACCGCTTGACGCCTTCCAGGTCAGAATGCGGGTCCGGCCGATTGTGAGTGCAATTACGCTTGAGACCATTCTTCTCGCCGCCTTCTATTTCTTTGCGGGTGATGTCCCGTTTCCCAGATCGATCTTCCCCGTCTTCTGGCTTCTTAATTGCATCTTCATAGGTGTTTTCAGAGCCGTATCGTTCTCAATGTTTGTGAAGGGCAGGCCAAAGAAGAAGGCCATCGTAGTCGGCACATCGACCGTCGCCAGAACACTTCTCGAACGACTGAGCGAAGACCGCACAATGCGCCTCGAAGTTGTCGGCGTCGTGCATGCCCCAACTGAGCAGAGTAACGAGCCCGCAATCTGCGGCTTTCCTGTCCTGGGTGATGTCTCGCGCGTGCCCGAAATCGTCAGGCAGATGTCCGTGGACGAAATCCTCATCGCCTCGCCAAACTGCTGGCAGCAGGAATTCCTGCCGGGGCTGCTTTACGGGTCCCAACACGCTCACGTGTCCATAATCCCATCCGACTATGAAGTCCTCATTGGGCGATTGCAGGACTTCAGAATCTTGGACGTTCCGCTTATTGAGATTGAATCGACGCTCAAGCCAGCCTTTCAGCTAGCGATCAAGCGCGTGATTGATTCGTTTTCGTCGCTCGTTTTTTTCCTCGTGGTTTTACCTCTCTTCGCGGTCATTGGACTCGCCATAAAGCTGACGTCCAGGGGCCCGGTCTTGTACAAACAGGACCGAATAGGCAAGGACGGAGAGCCGTTTAGGATAATCAAATTCAGAACGATGACCCGCGACGCGGAGCGCGCGACCGGGCCTGTTATCTCGACGAGCGACGACGATCGCATCACCCTGGTTGGGCGATTCTTGAGGAAGACTCGTCTGGACGAGCTGCCTCAACTGCTCAACATCATCAAGGGTGAGATGAGCTTCGTTGGCCCCAGGCCGGAAAGGCCCGTTTTTGTCGAGGAATACAGTCGGCGGATACCTGGCTATTCGCAGCGATTCGCCGTTCTTCCGGGCATAACCGGGCTAGCCCAAATACACGGCAACTACGCGACGATTCCCGATATCAAGATCAAGTACGACCTCGGCTACATTCAGAACTTCTCGGTCTGGCTCGACCTCTTCATCATTCTGGAGACGTTGAAGGTCATAGTAACTGGAGACGGCTCCCGCTGACCGCATAGCGCGTCACGGCGCCCCGCTAGGGCCTGTGTGATTAACGTCCTAATCTGCGCCCTGGCAATTACGTCGATCCTCAAGGGCCAGAGACGAGACTTCTCACCGGAATAATTCAAGGCCGTGGCTCTCGTCTGTGTGTGGCAGGCTTTCCGAGGCTGGGTCATAAGTCGATTGACGAGGATTTGGCTGTCCATTCAGACAATAAGGATACAGGAAATACGGCCGATTGTCAAGATCAACGCGCCGGTTTTCTTATGCGATGCGGTTGTCGGAATCGGCCTGTAGGGGCGGTGTCTCAGACCTAACAATTGTACGCATATTTCAAGCCGATGGGGCATTTTACTGGGCTCTAGGTATGGCATTCCCGGATGGGGAATAACAGCGGTAGCGAGATGTGAAATGTGGTGATTCGGATTCTATCGAGCAGCACACATCCAGGCGTCATCGCCCGGCTTCAGCCGAGGCGATGCAAATGGCTATCATTGCCCTCACCCCCGAATTCATTCGGGGGCCTCCATCGGAGGCCGCCGCTCTCTCTCTCGATCCTCTTCAGGACAGGATTCTTTGGAGGGAGGAGGTGCGCGCCTCCGCCTCTTCTCTTCACCCGAATGAATTCGGGTGTTAATATAATGAGAGTCATTCATATCACCGCGTTGAAACGTGGTGATTCAGAGAAACATACCCCCAGAACATGCGTATAATTGTCAGGTCTCAGACCCGCCCGCCTACACGAATCCCTGCGGATACGAGGAATCTTATGCGACCATGAATTTGAAAGGGCGTGGTCTTAAGACCTCGCCCCTACACAACCGCAACGACTTATGAGAAAGCCTCGGAAAGCGCCCCACATCTCATCGCATCCGCAGTTCCCGACTAATGCTGGCTAGCCGACGGCGATGGAGACTATGCGGCCTTTGACGTAGCGCTGGCTCTTGATGGCCTTGCCGTCGGTGTGCTTCCTGATGTTTTTGTCGCAGATCGCCAGCTGGAGTATCTCCTCCTCTGAGATGTCGCTTTCGACCTCGAGCCTCGCCCGGACCTTGCCGTTGACCTGGACGGGCACTGCGATCATCCTCGCCTTCGTCAGCGCCTCGTCAAACTCCGGGAACTTCGCGTCGAAGATGCTCTCCGTGTGGCCAAGCCGCTCCCAGAGTTCCTCGGATAGATGAGGCGCTAGCGGGGCGAGGAGCAGGACGAACGTCTCGATAGCCTCGCGGTTCCTGTAAGCGTCAGACTTCGCAAGCGAGGTCTGAAGCTCCATCAGCGCGGCAAGGGCGGTGTTGAAATGGTAATGCTCAAGGTCGCGGCGGACGCGCTTGATCGAGGTATGCATCACGTGCAGCGTATCGTCGTCTAGCGTCTGGTCCTTTTGGCTCTGTTTTGAGGCCTCGATATGCTTTTGGACGAGATTCCAGACCCTCAGTAGGAACCTCGAGATACCAACCAGGCCGCCTTCCGACCACTCGCCGCCCTCGCGGAACGGCCCCATGAAAAAGAGCGACAGTCGCAGGGCGTCCGAGCCGTGCTGCTCAATCGAGTCGTCGGGATTGACGATATTGCCGGCCGACTTGCTCATCCGCTTCCCGCCGAGTGTTATCGAGCCCTGGTGGCGGAGTCGCAGCGCGGGCTCGTCGAAATGCAGGTAGCCCAGATCATAAAGAACCTTCGTTACGAACCTGAAGTAGAGCAGGTGGCCGACCGTGTGCTCTGGCCCGCCGGTGTATTGATCGACGGGCAGCCAGCGCCTCGTGAGTGCGGGATCGAACGGGGCCTCGTCGTTGAACGCCGAGGGGTAACGCAGATGATACCAGGCTGAACAGACGAACGTGTCCATGGTGTCGGGCTCCCGTTTGGCAGGGCCGTGGCACTTGGGGCAAAGCGTGTTGATGAATTCCGGCGATCGATTAAGAGGCGACCTACCGGAGCCATCAGGCTCGAAGTTGGCTACTTCGGGCAGTTGCACGGGTAGGTCGCTTTCGGGAACCGGAACCTCGCCGCATTTGTCGCAGTAGATGACCGGGATTGGGGCACCCCAGTAGCGCTGCCGCGAGATGAGCCAGTCCCGCATCTTGTATTGGACCTTGAACTCGCCAAGCCCTCTCGACGCTAGGTCATCGACAATAGCTTTTTTGAACTCGCTCGAGGTCATGGCATCGTACTTGCCGGAGTTGATCATCGTTCCCTCGCCGGTGTATGCCTCGAAAAGTGCCTGCCCAGCCCTCCGGCCGGGAGCGAGAACAACCTCTCGAATCGGGAGCTCAAACCTCGTCGCGAACTCGAAATCGCGAGTGTCGTGTGCCGGGACGCTCATCACGGCGCCTGAGCCGTAGGTTGCCAGCACGTAATCGGCGGTCCAGATCGGTATCTTCTCGCCATTGACGGGATTCATGGCGAACGTGCCCAGAAAGACCCCGGTCTTCTTCTTGTCTAGATGGACTCGCTCCAGCTCGCTCTTCCTCGCCGCCTGCTTGATATACTCCTCGACCTGGCCCCTGCGCTCAGGGGTCGTGAGTTTTTCCACATCCGGGTGCTCCGGGGCCAGGACCATATACGTCGCGCCGAAGAGCGTGTCCGGCCTCGTTGTGAAAACGGTTATCTTGACATCGCTCTCAACCACCTGGAAGACGACGTCCGCGCCCTGGCTCCTTCCAATCCAGTTGCGCTGCACCAGCCTCGTCGTCTCCGGCCAGTCAACGTTGTAAAGACCGTCTATCAGCCGCTCGGCATAATCGGTTATCCTGAAGAACCATTGGAGCATATTGCGCTTTACGACTGGCGAGCCGCACCGCTCGCATTGAGCCGCCACAACCTGCTCGTTCGCCAGAACGGTGAGGCACGAGTCGCACCAGTTGACGGGCGCCTGTTTCCTGTACGCGAGCCCATTTTCGAAGAGCTGTAGAAAGAGCCACTGCGTCCAGCGGTAGTATTCAGGGCTGGATGTGTTGATCTCCTTGGTCCAGTCGAATATCGCCCCGAGCATGCGGAGCTGCCTCTTGATGAACTCTACGTTGGCTCGCGTCGAGACAGCGGGATGCACGTTGTGCTTGATGGCGTAGTTCTCTGCCGGAAGCCCAAAAGCGTCGTAGCCCATCGGCTGGAACACGTTGAAGCCGCACATGCGTTTGAACCGCCCGTACGTGTCGCAACCGGAGTAGCAGTAGGCGTGGCCCATGTGCATCTTCGCGCCCGACGGGTATATGAACATCGTCAGATTGTAGAACTTCGGCTTCTTGGAGTTCAGGTCGGTCTCATAGAGGCCCGACTCCTCCCATCGAGCACGCCACTTCCTCTCGATTTCTACTTGGTTGTATCCGCTATATCTCATACCATCATCCGCTGTCTTGCTGGTAATGGGCATCTAAGGCTTCGTAGTGACTTGTCTCCGCCCACACGATTCTGAATGTGCGCACCCAATATCACAAGGCGGGCAGACACAAGTCCTGATCCTACGAGGCGCGTGGAACGGAATTATGGCAAAGACTCCGTGAATCGCCCCTACGGTGCGCCGATTCGGTTTACAGTGTTGCTCACATAAGCCAAACAGACACCAACACAGGTCGAACTTGCCCTCGGGCTATTACTTCTTGTCCCTGGAAACCGTCTTGCCGATCGGCAGGACATCCTCGAGACTTGTATGAGGCCTGGGGATCACGTGAACCGCGATCAGCTCGCCCACGCGCTTCGCCGCCTCGGCACCGGCATCAGTTGCGGCTTTTACGGCTGCCACGTCACCCCGCACGAGAGCCGTAACGTAACCGCCGCCGATCTTCTCATAAGTTACTAGCTTCACGTTGGCCGCCTTGACCATCGCGTCCGACGCCTCGATCATCGCCACGAGACCCTTGGTCTCGACCATTCCAAGCGCTTCACCATACATTCTAGATGTGCTCCCTTTACCGTTTCAAAAAGCATCTTAAGAGAACGCGCATTATAGCTCAGCCAATTCTTTCTCCAAAGCTCGCACAACCTGAGCAACAAGTCGATCCGAAACATCGGGTATTGAGGCAGGCTGGCTACCAGGCGCCGGCTGTGCGTCCGGAGGCTGCTGAGCCGATGTATCCTCAGCCATACACGTGGAATCAGAACAGGTCTTGCAGGCAAGCGGCGGCAGGGTGGTTCCTGATGTCCTCTGAACCTCGGCGATTTCTTCAACCTGCCTGGGCGTCAACAGCTTCTCACCGCCCAGCAGCCGGGCCACGAGCGATATATTCGCCAGATGCTCAATCCGCTCCATGCTGTAGTGCGCGGCGAAAACGTCTGATCCGACAGTAACCGCTCCATGATTGGCCAGCAGGACGGCATCGGACTCTCGGATTCTCTCGGCCACGGCATCCGCGAGCTCCTGCGTCGAGGGAACCGCGAACTCGGCAAGTGGGACCGCGCCGAGCGTCATCACGACCTCGGCCAGCACGCATTTGTCCAATGGGATGCCGGCCACTGCGAAGCCCGTGCATATCGGCGGATGAGCGTGATCGACCGCCTTGACGTCCGGCCGCGCCTCGTAAATCCTCAAGTGCATTTTGATCTCCGACGACGGCGCAAGCGGGCCCTCGAGCTTCTGGCCGGAAAGCGTCATCTTGACAAGCTCGTCCTCACGGATGAAGCCCTTGCTGCGGCCCGTCGGCGTTGCCAGAATCAGATCACCTGCGATGCGGACGGAGATATTGCCGTCGTTGGCCGCCACGAAGCCTCGTAGGTATGTCCTTCGGCCGACCTCAACAATCGCCGCCCTGGCCAGCGATTCGGGCAGATACCTCCCGGAATACTCCCCTACCATCGATTCTATCGCGTCCTGCATGGCCCCGCTCTTCTCTAAAGCAACCTCAGCCCGATTGATACGACAATCTACAAACAAAGCCGACTAGGTGTCAAGGAAAGGCGAAATTGGGCACGTGGGGCGGGCTTTCCGAGGTTGCCGCCGCCGACCGGAAGCTCAAACGTCAAGCCCCAGGAATAGACTCGCCAGCTATGGCAGCTCGCATTGCATCCCCAATGCGGTCCGGGTTCGCATGAGAAAATCCCCCCTCCCCAATAGAAGAGCCGTTATATGCTCATCTACCACCTCCCTCGCCTCGTCGTTGTTGGTTGGAGCAAACACACCACCCAGAACGGGCAGTTCCGGGCTATGCCATCATAGAGTCTCTCGGTATAAACATCTCTTGTCAGTGCTTTTCTTGCAGCGAGGAGAGCTTGACCCAACGATGCCGTTGCAGATTACTTTGATTCGTCTATTGCTTTTGATTGCGGTCTTTTCGCCTCGAGATCGCGCCGCTTGTAAAACCTGTTCTTGAGACTTACAGTCTTTTCAGACAATTATGAGGCTCGATGGAGATGAGTAACCAGCGATTCTTGGCTGTATGTGGTCTTGTTGTTACGGTTGGCCTGGGCTTTTTGCTCCTCCCAACAGCGATCTTGGCGGATGGTGAGGAGGGCCCGAGCGGCTGGAACACTGGGGTGGCCGCAGGGCAGGCCGGGGTAGAAGGCGCCGCGTCCGACTCTGGGCTTCTGGCGCCCAAGCAGGGCGTAATTCAGCAGGCTGGAGCTGCTCTTTCGGGCGTGTTTGGCGACGTTCTTTCCACATTCAACGTCTTGCTGGGCAAGCCCATGCAGGTGGTATTGGCCACAATGGCTGTTGCGCTGCTTTTTCTCTTTTTCGGATGGCGGATATACAGGATAACGCTCGTTGTGTTCGGGCTTCTGCTCGGGGCCGCGCTTGGGTTCTTTTTGGGTGAGTGGGTGTGTATCAGGTTCACGATCGACTCTGTGACGCTGCCGTTGGCATTTGCCGTTGTGTTGGGGCTTTTGCTGGGCAGTCTTGCGGTTCCGTTCGTCAAGCTGACAGTTTTCATTTTCTGCGGCCTTTTTGGGGCGGTCTTTGTCTCTTATCTCTGCCAGCGGTTGGGTCTTGGCTCCTCGGTACTTTGGACTTTTGCGTCTTTTGTTATACTAGGATTGCTTTCAGTTTCGTTAATACGACATGCTATGATACTGTTTACGTCTCTTTCAGGCTCGTATTTGCTGGTGGCCGGGGCCGTGGCAATGCTTTATAGCCTGAGGGGGATTTTGATCGGCAGCAGGATGGACCTTGTTTGGCCGATGATAGCCTGGATTGTGTTGTTTCTGTTGGGGGTTCGCGCCCAGGCCTCAAAAGCTGCGGAGAAGAAGCACGGCGGCTAATCGTGGTTGTCGTGCCATTATTATAAACGGGAGGTTTTTAGCTGTATGGCGAATGTTGAGGATTTGAAACCTAACCAAGAAGAAAAGCCCGCGGACGAGCATAGCCCGGGTTCTTCAGAAGAACCGGAGGCCAGTTCAGATTCTTTGGCTGAACCGGGGCCCGAAGAAGACGAGGACGAGTCTTCGGAGGAGGCTCAGACCGAACCGAGTGTCGCTCCGAGCTTTATGGCTGAGCAGATGTTTTTGGAAGACGAGGAAGATGCGGAGGAGGACTATCTGCGCGATTCGGAGGATGAGCCGGAGCTCGATCGCGAGGTTCTGGAGAAGCTCTACGATGACACGATGAAGGACCTGAAGGAAGGCAACGTCGTGACCGGGTTGATCATTGAAGTTGATGATTCGAGCGTTCTTGTCGATATCGGTTATAAGTCTGAGGGGATTTTGCAGCGTCAGGAGCTTGAGGAGAGCCTCTTCCCAGTTAACGCAGAGGTCGGTCAAAAGGTCGAAGTCGTCCTGGAAGCGATTGAGAATCAGGACGGCCGGGTTCTGCTGTCAAAGCGCAGAGCAGATCGACTGAGGTTCTGGGATGAACTCAGGAATAAGTTTCAGAACAACGAACCCGTTGAAGGGACCATCATCAGCCGCAAGCGAGGCGGATACACGGTCGATATCGAAGGCATTAAGGCCTTCTTGCCGGGCTCTCAGCTGGACCTACATCCAGTTCGGAATATGGACGAGTTTGTCGGATGTACTTATCCGATGAAGATACTCAGCCTTCAGGTTGAGGGCACGCACAGGAACATCGTCCTGTCGCGGCGTGCCGTGCTCGAGGCGGACCTGAAGGACCGGATTGAGGCGACGCTAGCGAAGCTTCAGGAAGGCCGGATCGTCAAAGGCATCGTCAAGAACATCACTGACTGGGGCGTTTTCATAGACCTCGGCGGCATAGATGGCCTTCTGCATCGGACTGACATCTCGTGGGGCCGGACAGAGCACCCGTCGCAGTATTTCAAGGTCGGCGACGAGGTGGAGGTGATAATCCTCCGGTTTGACAGGGAGCGGAATCAGGTCTCCCTGGGGTATAAGCAGAGGACGCCGGACCCGTGGCAGCACGTTGAGGAGCGATATTACGAGGGCGCCAGGATTAAGGGGCGTGTGGTTAGCTTGAAGCAATATGGTGCGTTCGTGGAGCTTGAGGAGAGCGTGCAAGGGCTATTGCATGTGTCCGAGATGTCTTGGACCAAGCGGATTGAGCACCCCTCGCAGCTCATAACCGAGGGCGAGATGATCGATGTGGTCGTCCTGCGGGTTGACGCCGCTGAGCGAAAGATCTCGCTTGGACTGAAGCAATTGACAGAGGACCCCTGGAAGCAGATCGCCGACGTGTATCCCGTTGGGTCCAGGGTCAGCGGGATAGTCCGCGAGATAAGCAACATTGGCGCCAAGGTGGAGATTGATGAGGACATAATTGGGTTCTTGCATAGAAGCAACATCACATGGAGCAGGCACATGCGCCATCCCGGTGACGTGCTCGAACTCGGAGACCCGCTCGACCTCGTTGTGCTCGAGGCAGACCCCGAGTCTCACAAGCTGTCGCTGGGACTGAAGCAGATTAAAACCGATCCGTGGGAAGGCATTGAGCAGGACCTTAAGCCCGATATGGTTATCTCCGGTCGGGTCATAAACATCCTTGATTTTGGCGCATTTGTTGAGGTCCGTCCTGGTGTTGAGGGCCTCGTCCATATCTCTGAGATAGCGAGCAAGCGGATCAGCCACCCTGGCCAGGTCCTTGACCAAGACCAGGAAGTGCGGATCAAGGTCATCTCGGTCAATGAACAGGACCACCGCCTAAGCCTCAGTATCCGGGAATGCCTCGACGAGGCCGAAGAACAAGAAATGCTTGAGAAGCTCAAGAG
>CAYZPW010000079.1:0-9695 GCA_964480475.1 uncultured bacterium
ACTTATCTGTCAACGGTGTCTGCGAGAAGTGCTTTGCGGCTAGTAATGTATCAAAATCTCCGGTTTGCACAACATCGGGAGAGGCGACCGTCTCCAAGACATTCTCTCTCTGACTGTGCAATTCTGGATGCCTTCTCAAGATATGCTGCCGTCTCTCCTGAGTAAGGCGGATTGGAACACTACTGAATGAAAGGACAACGATCATGCTTCTGCTCCTCGAACCCGCGCCTGCGCAATTTGACACACGAAGGATATTGAACTCGGCCTCGCAAAGCAACCGGGACATTCGGATAAAGGGCGGGGGCGAAGGAAAGGATGAAGGCGGAAGGCGAAAGGATGAAGTCAGCGCCTTTTTGCTTGTCTCGACTTCACCTTTTTCACGCAGGAAATCAGAATGCCAGTCAATTCGTTGGCCTCTGCAATCAGTTCATTTAGCCGATGCCCATCCATTATCTGCGACTCGACCAGCAGCTCCAGCCAATAGAGGGTCTCTTCCAGTTCCTGCAAACCACCTTCAATCTTGCTGATAAACTCTGCATTAGAACGTGCCCGGCTTGCTTCCCGATAATGTGCCCCAACTGATGTACCCGACCTGAGCAGTTGCTTGCCCATAACCTGGGCCTCGGTGGTCTTCGGCAGCGACGAATACAGGCGAATAATACGAAGAGCGAAGTTCCTCGTCCGGCTCCTCAGGTCCTCCTGCTTCCCCACTTCATCCTTCATCCTTTATCCTTCATCCTTTGGGCGATTCAACACCAGCGTGCCCACATACTCCCTCAGGGGGCGGGGGTGGTCGAGGGCGTTGCGTTTGGCGTCCTCGATGAGGAAGTCGATGATGCCTTCGGCGATTCGGGTGCAGACGTGGGCGTCGTAGAACAGGGCCGTGCCGATTGAGATGGCCGAGGCGCCGGCGATGATGAACTCTACGGCGTCGCGGGCGCAGGCGATGCCGCCGGACGCGATGATGGGTATTGAAACGGCCTGATAGACGAGATGTGTGAGCAGAAGCGAGAGCGGCTTGATCGCTGGGCCCGAAAGCCCGCCGAAGTTGGCGCCCAGCATCGGGCGCCTCGTGAAGACATCGATGGCCATGCCTGGGAACGTGTTTGCGACCGTGAGCGCGTCGGCGCCGGCCTTTTCACAGACCCTCGCGAATCCAGCGATCGTCTCAGCGTTCGGCACGAGCTTCACGATAACTGGAATACGGAACATCTTCCTCACAGAGGTTACGACCCTGGCCGTGGTGTTCCGGTTCTCGCCGATGGGACTGCCGTCGAGGTTCGGGCAAGAGACGTTTATCTCGATCGCGGAGAACATGTCCTGATAGTAAGAGAGAGCCTTTGCGGCGTCTATAACGTCCTCCGGCCGGTCCCCGCCCACGTTGACGATGACGTGCACGCCAAGCTCCCTAAGCGCTGGCAGCTTCTCCGCAACGAGCGCCTCGACCCCGACGTTCTCCAGGCCAATGGAATTGAGCATTCCGGACGACGTCTCGAGGATACGCGGCGGAGGGTTGCCCGCCCTGGGCTTGACAGTGACGCCCTTCAGAACAATCGCGCCGACAGCATCGAGCGAGAAGCCTCTGACGCGAAGATACTCATCGCCATAGCCGAAGACGCCCGATGCGATGACAATCGGGCTCTTCATATCGAGCTGCGAAAGCCGTGTTCTGAGCAGCCCAGCCGGGGCGGCCGCAGTCTCCGAATTGCTGCTCGTCAGATCATTCATTGTCCGAGGCGTCCTGGGAGATAGAGATGTCGTTGACCTGGCAGCCCAGGTTTCCGTCCGACAGCGTCACAAGAATCGCGGCTCCGATGCGGGTGTCTCTCACCCTCGAAACAGGCTTGCCGGTTGCCGCGTCCTGGCATATCGCATAGCCCCTTCTGATGACGTTCTGCGGCTTCAGCGAGATTAGCCGATTGTGAGCCGCGTCGCAGCGTGTGCCCAGCAATTCCAGCTTGGCCTGCATCACGGCAGAGAGCCTGCTCTCGTAACCTTCGAGGACTGAAGTCATGGCCGCAATCTTAGCCGTCGGCTTGAGCGACTGATTGCGGGCGGAAAGGGCTGAAACGTTCTGTCGCCTCCGCTCGATGTAGGCCAACGCGCCTCGTCGCAGCCTGGCGTCGAACTCGTCCAGCCTCTGCATCAGAAGCTGTATAGGCCGTTCGGGACTATTCAGCCGCAGCGCCGCGGACATCGTTTTGTGTCTTTCCCGCACAAACGCCAACCTGTCCAGCGTCATCCTGAGCAGACGGCCGCGGAAAGAATCGGCTTTTGATAGAAGCTCTGCCCTGCTTTGCACTACGAGCTCTGCTGCTGCGGACGGCGTCGGCGCGCGAAGGTCGGCAACGAAATCAGCGATCGTGAAATCGACCTCGTGCCCGACGGCAGAGATTATCGGTATCTCGGACCTCGCGATTGCGCGCGCGACGCATTCCTCGTTGAAGGCCCAAAGGTCGATCGCGGCGCCCCCGCCCCGGCCTACGATCAGGACGTCAACCAGAGCGAGGCGGTTCATCTCGTCAATAGCCTGCGAAATCTCGCCCGGCGCCTTGTCGCCCTGCACGAGCACAGGATACAGGATGATGTGCGCCGAACAGAATCTGCGCCTCGTGATGTTGAGGATGTCGCGAATCGCGGCCCCGGTCCGCGAGGTAACGACGCCGATCGTCTTGGGCATCTTGGGGATAGGCCTCTTTCGTTCCGGCGCGAAGAGGCCCTCGGCGTTGAGCCTGGCTTTGAGCTGCTCAAACGCCAGCTGAAGGGCGCCGACGCCTTTTGGCTCGAAGTAGTCAACAATGATCTGATACGTGCTCGAAGGCGGGTAGCAGCTGACCGAGCCTCTCGCGATGACTGCCAGCCCATTCTCGGGCTTGAAGCGCAAGAAGATGGCCTTGTTGCGGAACATCACGGCGCTGATCTGGGCCTTGTCATCCTTCAGCCGCATGTAGAGATGCCCGGCGCCTGAACGCTTGAAATCGGTTATCTCGCCCTCGAGCCATACGTCGAAGAAACGCCTTTGAAGCAGGCCCTTTATTTCTGCGGTAAGCTCCGAGACCTTATATATTCTACGGCCTTCCTGCTCTTTTTGGCCGTCGAAGTCGAGCTCCAAATCCTTCGTCAAAGTCTCTTCTCCACAGAGCCTGCTCTATTGGCAGCGCCACGCCCGAGCGAGAGCTTCCAGGGCACTATACATCCTCCTCATTTCTGCAAGACCCACGCCTCAACTGCGCCGAGAGTATCAGACGCGGCCCGTTCGGATCAATTGCGTCAATGCCATGCCTATTCAAAAACGCGCGACCGAATGTATGGTCTTCTTAGTGCCTTAGTGTCTTTGTGAAAGAGACTCCTCCCCAGACAATCGCGGCGGATTCGCACAGATCAAGCACAAGCATACGGGACAGCAGAAGCGGGGAAAATGTTGGGGGACCGTCAGGGCCGACGGTCCCCCGGGCCAAGTTTGCCCTCGAACTGGATGGGGTCGGGCAGGCGCATCGGGCGCCTGCCGAGGGCTAAAAGTTGAACCACCTGTGGCTCATCGGGGCGAACCTTATATGAACACCTCCTTGACGTCTCTTCTTACCGCCTCCTCATTAGGCGTTCCATAGTCATGTTTTAGCAGCTTCCGTGCCAAAGTGGCTGGCATCATTCGACATTGCCGACAGGAAGAGGGATTACGGGCATCGAGCTGATTTTTTGGCCCTCGTTCGCGCGTGAATCTGCCCCTCTGCAAGAAGTGGCATCATATCGCCCATAAACGCCCTATATCATGCCCTAGCGCTAGGTAACTATATTACCCTAATTGTCCCATTTGGGACAGCGATTTTTGCCCAATTGTCCCATTTGGGACAAAGTGCGCGTCATGGGGCTGGCCTGTGCCGGCCGTTGCTACCGCGCGGCGTCTTGTGCGTCGGGGAGCTGAATCCGGCTTTCGGGCCTGATTGAGTTTGGTGGGTCGTGGCTGATCGCTCAGTCGCAAGCAGCTCGATGGTGTGGACGACGGGGATGTTGTGGCCGATGTGGGCAAGTCCGTCGGCTATTTGCATTGCGCAGGCCGGGCAGCCGGTCGCGACGATGTCCGCTCTGGACGCCTTGATGTTTCGCGCCTTGTCGGCAGTTATGGCGCTTGAAATGTCGTAGTGGTGCACGCTGAACAGCCCGCCACAGCCGCAACAGACGGTCTCATCCTGCATCGGAACGAACTTGGCGCCGTCGATGTTCTTCAGGATCGTCCTCGGCTGAGCAATGACCTTCATTCTCCGGCCTAGATGGCATGACTCGTGGTAGGTAACCTTCACGGGCCTTGTAGTATCGAGTCCCAAGCGCTCTAGCAGAGCCCGGTTGACCGAGAAGCTCCTGCGGCCCAGGATGTCAACGAGCAGCTCGGACACGTCGATTATGCGCGAGGCGACGTCCTCGGCCGAGGCGCGCATCTTTGGGTCATCCTTGAAGAGCACTGGGTAATAGTGCTTAATCGCCGAGCCGCACGAGCCGCACGCAACCACTATCTTCTCTGCGGCAGTTTCGAGCAGGGCCTTGATGTTCTGCCTGGCCAGCCTCCTGGCGGAGACGAGGTCGCCGGAGACGATGGCCGGCATTCCGCAGCACTTCTGCTTCAGAGGGATCGACAGTGCGATGTCGGCTTCAGGCAACAGCTCGAGCAGGTGGCGGGGGACTTCAGTGCAGGAGTAGTTGCCCATGCAGCCGACGAAATACGCGACCGATGTGCCCTTGGTAGTCTGCCTTGGCGTGGAACGGCGCCTGGCGGCGGCTGACTTGAGGAGCGATCTGGGTGCGATCTTTGGCAGCAGCCGATCCCTCGAGACCATAATCGGAAATCGAAGGTGCATCCCTGATTCGCCCGGAACCCTAAAGAACAAGAGCCGACGAAATACGCGCCCAATGAACGCGGCAAGGTCCATCAGCGACCTTGTCTGCAACATCGTGCGGAATGCTGCGAAAAACGGCAAGTTGCTGAGCTTGAGCATCCGGAGGGCCGACCGACCGGCGATCATTCGGACATCGACGTCGAGGTTGATGGGGCACTCGTCCATGCACGCCGTGCAGACGAGGCACTGCGAGAGATACGAGGCGACGTCGTGCTTCGCGCCGATCTCGCCGGTCGAGACCGCCTCGGCAAGCGCCATTTTGCCCCGAGGCGTAACCATCTCGGTCAGCTGCCTCTTATAGACCGGGCACACTGAAAGGCACGAGCCGCATCTCAGGCATACCTTCGTTGCGTCATCCGTAAGTGCAGTAACGTTCGACATCCCTATGTTCCCAAGACCGTCGGTAAATCCGCTGAAATCCGCGACACGACCACAACAATAACAACAAGCTTGGTCAACGCAAAGGCACCAGAGGAGTTTCCCCATTGGTGAAACAAGAGAAAAGGGACTGGTCTAAGCCACTGTAAAGGCGCCAAATTGCCCCTCACGAACGGGGCACGGCCTGTGGTGCGGGCCTTCCGCCAGGCGGACGTATCCCACTTCGCAACAGTGCTGAATAAGGCTATACAGGAACTCACTCAGGGATTTGAACCTCGTATTTGGGGAAACCTCCTGAATGATACCAGCAAACGCCATAGCAGGCTCGCAGAAAGATAACTTGGGACGCTCACAAACCGAGGTCCATTCAGGGGACCTGGGATTGGTCGGCACACAAGGATGGAGGTTTTACACGACAGGCCGTTGAGCGTAGGGGTTCTCGTTCTGGGCATAATGTTGTATTGCTTTACCCAGTTAATCTATCCAGTTTCGCAGACGATAATGTTAGTGTTGAATAGAGGTCTTGGGTAGCGGCACCTTCGTTTAGCATTGGTCCACATTCCCTTGGCGAGGCCATATAGGTAGATGCATTACTTGGGAGAGATGCTTTGGCCCGAGGCGGAGCTGTTCTTGCTTTTGCTGCGCTCGGAGTTGAGTGAGGCGCAAAGGCGCCGAGCGACAGAGATCGCCGATAACGGTCCCAATTGGTCCCGTTTTGAGATGCTATGCAGACGTTTCAGGCTCTCTCACGTTGTTGCCTACAACCTGAAGGCCTTCGATGACGAGACGATCGTCCCCCCAGGTCTTCGCAAGCGATATGACGCACTTCTTTGGTCGGCGCTCGTCAGGAACCAGTTCTGGATGTTCGGTCGGGAGTTGCCCTCGATAAGCCTTGCTCTTAAAGCAAGTGGGGTTGATGCGATGCTGTTGAAGGGGCCGGTTCTCGCGGCGATGAACTATGCCAGCCCGGGCCTGCGGCTCTTTGGCGACCTTGATTTTTTGGTTCGAGTGGAGCAAATGGACACAGCGGCTGACGCACTTATGAAGATCGGCTTCGAGGTTCCGGAGTCCAGGAAGCATCTTCTTAAGAAGAGTCGCGAGGACCGTAAAACGTTTCCGCCGCTAGTGAGGCAGAGCTCGTCCGGGCAGATCATTATGATCGACCTCCACTGGCGGTTGAGTGAGAAGTTTGAGACGAATGAGGCCAGGTTGTGGGAAAGGGCTAAGCGTCACAAGTTTGGGGATAGCTCACTTCTTGTGCCTTCTGCTGAGCATAGGCTTTACCACCTTTGCCTTCATACTGCGCAGCATGGTTTCAGTCCTGAGATTTGGGACGGCTCATACCTAACCATGCAATGTGCTTGCGACATCGACGCGATAATTCGCAGCGACGGCGCAAGCCTTGATTGGGGGGAATTGCAGCAGATAGTTTCGTTTTCGAGGGCGGGGACGCACTGCTACAGCTATTTTAGGTTATCGGAGGCTTTGTTTGGAACGGACGTCCCCCAACAGGTTTATGACGCGTTGTTGGGAGGGGATGATTCTCGAGTTGGCACAGACTGGGCGATGATTGCGAAGAGGTTCTTGCACGGTGCTCCGGACGATGTCAAGCGGCTGGCCTATAATCTTCTGTTACGTCGAGAGGTCATGGACCGAGCAAAGCTGAGGCGCTTCTTCAGGAGGTGTTTCCCGCCTGTTGCAGCCGTAGCGCGGCATTATGGGGTGTCCGAGCGTTCCCTGCTCAGGTATCTTTGTTACGCTCGCAGGCTGCTGCGGCCCGCCATTCTAAGAAAGGGCTTGTTCTTGAGTTTCAGGTTAGCACAGATGCTGCTGCGACGTGCGCTTCAGCGGAGTCGCTCCTAAACGGAGAATAGTGCTGGCCCGCCTGTATCACGGGCTTTGTCGCCCCCCTTTCGCTCTCTTGACCCGCGCAGTGCGCCTCGTTGCGCCCCATGGCGAACGGAGTCCTCGACACAAGGCGGACGGCAGACTTCGCCAGCCCACTTTGCCGTAGTAGCTACGAAGGCTCAATAGTTTCTGGCTCGGGGCCAACGTTGGCTGAAAAGGAGGCTCCTCCGCGTTTCCCTACTTGTCCCGCATCCGTTTTTTTCGACGAGTTTAGGGGCAGCGTGCGCAGACCCATCGGACGAAAACATTTGACAGAAAATGTCGAGCAACTTATTGTTGTTGCGATTCTAGCGCCTGACAAATAATGTGCGCAGGGCAAGACATGAATGCAGTAGCCGACAAGGCATGGGCTTTGACCGAGCCGGTC
Source organism: uncultured bacterium (assembly GCA_964480475.1). GTDB lineage: Bacteria > B130-G9 > B130-G9 > B130-G9 > B130-G9 > CAYZPW01. Next base: position 7,543 of record CAYZPW010000079.1, read on the forward strand.
TGTGCCGAGCTCGGTCTTCAGCTTGTTGATGTTGGTTTTAGGAAGAGGGGGAGTAAGTGGTTCTTGACCGTTTTAGCGGACAAGGTGGGCGGTGTCACGGTAGCCGACCTGAGAGAGTTGAGTGCTCAGCTTGACCCTCTTCTGGACATCGAGGACTTTATTCCGCATCAATATATATTGGAGGTCTCTTCGCCCGGGATTATGAGGCCCCTGAAGCGACCTGATGATTTCGAGCGATTTAGTGGTCAAAAGGCCAAGGTTTTTCTTTCCGAGATAGTTGGGAACAGAATGAAGTTCGTGGGCAAGATTGAAGGCGTGATTCAGAGAGATGACCGCGTAGCAATAGTTTTTGAGCTTTCGTCTAAGGAGCAGCTAGAGGTGCCGTTTGACCTCATCCGGCGAGCTAATCTGTATTATACGACGAAGGAATTGCTGGCCGGTGTTGACAGGAAATAGCGGGGGTCGAGACCGGTTTTATGAACAAGCAGCTAATCAAGGCGATAGAGTCCTTAGAGTTCGAGAAAGGTATATCCAAAGAGAAGCTGATAAGTGCTGTGGAGACAGCGCTAGCCGCTGCCATAGGACGCGACGTCGAGGCGGCGCCGAAGAATGTAGAGGTTAAGATAGACCCTTCAAGCGGCGAGGTCTCCATTTTTGAGGTCAAGCGCGTCGTTGAGGTCGTATGCGAGCCTGACCTCGAGATAGAAGCCTCCCGTGTTAGGGACCTCCCTCCCGACGCTCACCTAGAAGGTGATTTGGTCAAGACCCCCAAGGAGGTCAGGGACTTCGGACGGATTGCTGCGCAGATTGCCAAGCAGGTAATCATGCAGAAGGTTAGGGAGGCGGAGAAAGAGGCAGTTCAGTCCGAATACGGCGACCGAGTTGGTGAGATGGTTACCGGCCTTGTGATCCGTTCGGAGCCGGCCGGGACGGTCTTGGACCTCGGGCGGGCCGAGGGGATGGTTTTTAGGCGTGCGCAGCTTGCCCAAGAACGATTTCGCTACGGCGACCGGGTCTGTGCTTACGTTGTGGAGGTTGCGGAGCGTCGAAGTCGTGCGCAGGTTATTCTCTCTCGTGCTCATCCCGGTCTCGTCAGGAGGCTCTTCGAGTCCGCCGTGGCTGAGGTGGGAAGCGGGATAGTTGAGATTAAGGACATAGAAAGGATAGCGGGTGAGCGGACCAAGCTAAGCGTCGTATCCCATGACGAAAGCGTTGACGCGGTGGGCGCTTGCGTAGGCGTTAGGGGGTCTAGGGTCCAGACGGTGATTAGGGAGCTCAAAGGCGAGCTGATCGACATCGTCAACTGGGACCCAGACCCAGGGAACTACATTCGCAACGCGCTCGTTCCGGCCAAGGTCCTTTCTGTCCAGATTGATGAGGAAAAAAAGACGGCTCGAGTGGTTGTTCCTGATGAGGATTTCTCTCAAGCAGTGGGGCGGCACTGGCAGAACGTTTCCTTGGCGGGCAAGCTGACTGGCTATTCGCTCCAGGTCCTGAAGGAGTCCTCGGCCAGGGAGGAGGATGGCCGCAGGTTGGAGGCTCTTGAGCACTTCAAGGAGTCGCTTGTCAGCGAGGTTGGGCTCGACGAGGAGAGCCTCAACGTGCTTGATAGTGAAGGATTGTTGTCAATTGAGGCTATTGCGGCCAAGACGTATGTTGAGCTCGCTAAACTGCTTGATATTAAGATGAAGTTGGCCCGGGCCGCTGTCCATTACGCTCAGGGCAAGATGCGTGTGGACACCGAGGCCGGCCCGAAGGCCGGTCAAGCGGCCCGAGAGGGAACTGGTGACTAGTGCTTAGCGCAAAGCAATCACCTACAATCCTTCAGAACTGGTTCGTTCTACCGCTATGCGGCTCGTGGGGTTCACCCATGGCCGCTCGCGTTGTTTCCTTTCGGGGCATCAAAGGGTCGCGGTTGATAGCGTGCAGACTTGTGGAAGCAAGCATCGGTGACGCGTTCATCTGCTAGCGTGCTGTCATGCAGCATAGGCAGGCCCCACCTTAGCCTGTTTTTGTTGGCGGGATGTATCTAGAGGAATAAGGCACTTAAGTTCGTTTGATCTGCACAATACTGGCATCCTTGAGAGTATATAGAAGTTAGGTATGGCCAACCTGCGCATACATCAGCTCGCCAAAGAGCTTCAGCTGGGTTC
>CAYZPW010000079.1:9705-17167 GCA_964480475.1 uncultured bacterium
CAAAGAGTATTCTGTCCGTGCTTGAAGAGCTGGGCGTTTCTGCGAAATCTCACATGAGTGGGATCGACGAAGTGACGGCCGAGCTGGTCAGGGAGTATTTTGCCGAGAAAGAGAAGCCGCCGAGCGAGGCCAAGGTCGCGCGAAAAGCGAAGCCCAAGGTCTCAAAAACCGCCGCTCGTAAGCCTGCAAGGGTAGCCGCCGAGAAGGTCAAGCCCACCAAGCCCAAGAAGGAGAGGGTCAAAAGGAAGAAGGCCAAGGTCGAAGAGAAAGTTGAGGCACCGCCCAAGATCGTCCTGGAGAGGTCGCTGACGGTTGAGGACCTAGCCTATCAGCTCGGGGTCGCGTCGGAACAGCTCGATGACGCCTTGCGAGAGGAAGGCAAGGAGACAGCGGCCAGCAAGGTCCTGGACGTTGAGACCACGATGCGCCTCGCCTCGCGATTTGGTTTTGAGATCGAGGTTGGAAAGGGAGCGAAGGACGCGCTGTTGAAAATCGCGCTGGACACCAGGGAGGCGCGAAAGAACGTCGGTCGCAGGGCGCCCGTCGTTACGATTATGGGTCACGTTGACCACGGCAAGACGACGATCTTGGACGAGATAAGGAAGTCGAAGATAACTGAGGCCGAGCCCGGCAGCATTACCCAGCACATCGGGGCCTATTACGTCAATACAAAGCAGGGGGACGTGGTTTTCTTGGACACGCCCGGGCACGAGGCGTTTACAGCGATGCGTGCTCGCGGCGCTCACGTCACCGACATCGTCGTTCTGGTGGTAGCGGTTGACGACGGCGTTATGCCTCAGACGCAAGAGGCAATACGTCATTCACAGGCCGCGGGTGTTCCGATAGTGGTTGCGCTCAACAAGATGGACCGGGCCGAGCAGAACGTGGAACGAGTGAAGCGCAGTTTCGCGCGATTTGGGCTCATTCCGGAGGAAGAGGGTGGGGAGACTATTTTCGTTCAGACGTCCGCAATCAACCGACAGGGCCTGGACTCGCTTATCGAGATGATACTCCTGGTCGCGGAGATGGCCGATTTGAAAGCGCCTCGTGAGGGCCCGGCGAAAGGCGTGGTCATCGAGACAAGGCTGGACAAAGGCAAGGGACCTGTCGCAACGGTTCTGGTCCAGGAAGGTTCACTGAAGCGCGGTGATGTTTTCGTTGCTGGGACAATCTCGGGCAAGGTGCGAGCTATGACCGACGACCGTGGCCGCACCGTCAAAGCGGCCGGCCCTTCGCACCCGGTCGAGGTCATGGGCTTTGGAGCGCTTCCTGACGCGGGCGATCCTTTCAACGTTATCCCGAAGAGCACGAAGGCGAAGGAATATCTGGCCAGCCTCGCGGAACTCCAGCGCGATGAGGATGCGCGAGGTGCGCCTCAGGTGCGTCGTGAGGCGATTCTCTTGCCATTTGAGGTGCTGCAAGAGAACTGCCTTAGCCTCATCCTTAAGGTGGACGTCTTCGGCTCAATGGGTGCACTCAGTGGCTCCTTATCGAAGCTTGCGACGGAAGAAGTGAAGCTCAAAATCATCCACTCCGGCGTTGGCAGTGTGACCAAGGCCGATGTGTCATTGGCTGAGATCGCCTCGGCCGAGATCATCGGCTTCGGGATAAGAGTCGGTCCGCAGATCAGCGCGTTCGCTAAGCAGCAAGGCGTAACGATAAAGGTATTCGACATCATCTATTCGCTTCTTGACTACGTAGAGACGGTCATCAAGAAGATGGAAAAGCCGACGTTGGTCGAGGAGGAGCTCGGCACGGCCGAGGTCCGGGCGGTGTTCTCGATTCCCTCGCTTGGCAAGGTGGCGGGCTGCTACGTCCTGACCGGCAAGATAACCCGCAGTGGCAAGGCAAGGCTTCTGCGCGGCGGCGAGGAGGTCTATACTGGCCGGATTGGGTCGCTCAAGCGATTCAAGAAGGACGTCAAACAGGTTCAAACGAATTTCGACTGCGGCATCGGTCTGCACGGCTTTCAGGATTACCAGGAGGAAGATGTAATCCACTGCTACCGTCTTGTGGAAAAAGCGTCAGAGTAGGTCGGGGCAGGCTATGGCTGGGGATAGCGGCGAGGAGTTCAACCTCTTACTCATTCAATTGCCGCTCGCGATCAACGAGCGACACAAGCATGTCATGCCGCTGTCGCTTCTTTACATCGCGGCCTATCTGCGGGAGCAGATTTCTGGCATTGACGTAGAGATACTCGACGCCCAGGCCGAGAACCTCACTTACGACGAGCTCTGTCGTCGCGTCTGGCTAAAGAGGCGGGACGTAATCGGGATAACGTTTTGGACCGCGCAGGCCACGTTTGCGTATGCTTTGAGTCCGGCGCTCAAAAAGCTCTGTCCCAACGCCAAGATAGTATTCGGCGGCGTTCACACCACGATCTTTCCAGATGAGGCCTCCAAGCACGCCGATTACGTCATAACCCGCGAGGGTGAACGGTCGTTTTGCGAGCTCGTCAAGCGGCTGATGGCCGGCCAGAAGCTCGACGGCATCCCTGGATTTGGCTATCGCCCAAGCCCCGATGAGGACTTCAAATCATGGCCGGATGACGGCTTTATTCAGGACCTCGACGAGTTGCCGTTCCCGGCATGGGACCTTCTGAAGCTCGATTGCTACACCACCGACATGCACGTAACGGGCGGGAAGCGCGTGCCGGTCATCGGTTCTCGCGGCTGCCCCTACAACTGTGTCTATTGCACCTCGCCATTCCTGTGGCGGCGCAAGGTTAGGTATCGGGCCCCGGTCAAGGTCGTCGATGAGATAGAGACTATCGGCCGGCAGCTTGGCATCCACCAGATACACTTCTGGGACGACAACCTGTTTATGGTTCGCGACTACATCAAGCCATTGTGCGAGGAGATAATCCGCCGAGGACTGAGGATAAACTGGGTGGGCCTAACACGAGCATCGCACCTGATCAAGAACGCTGACCTGATGCAGCTGGCCAAGGACTCAGGCTGCATCGGGATGGAGATAGGCATCGAGAGCGCCAATCCCGAGACGTTCGAGATGATAGACAAGCAGGAGTCGCTTGAGGACATCATGACGTGCGCGAGGATACAGGCGCAGGTCGGGATGTATCCTATGTTCACATACATGGCGTTCAATCCCGGTGAGACGCTAGCCGGCTACTACCTACAGGCCAACTTCATCGACAAGATACATGAAGGCCTCCCGTGGGCCGAGCATTTCCATCCGTTAGCGTATCCCGTTTACGTGGGCCAGTTCTGCACCGCTCATCCAGGCACAAAACTCTATGACATGGCGCCTCGCCTCGGGATAGTCCTCGCCAAGGATTGGGCCGATTACTACCACCACAAGATCAACTTCGTCCCGGATTCTCTGCTGGACGATGTCCCGATAAGAAACATCGAGAAGCTCAGGCCAGTCGATTACTGGATATGCGTCAATGCAATGGGTGGGACGAATTACGAGTTCTACCACGAGCATCAGACGACAATGGAACACAGGATAAGGCACGCCAAGTATCTGAAGTTCGTGAAGGCGTTTTTCGATTCGTGCGACGGTAGATTGACGCTGCGACAGATATGGCGCGAGCTGACCGCCTACCAGAGGATGGATGCTGACGAATCTCTCCGATACGTCGCATTTACATCGCTGGTCCTTGGCCAATTGGGGCTGATTCGGTCGGCAATCTTCCAAAAGGACCTCGACGTTCGGCCCAAGAAGATCGACTTGCCCATCGGTAACAAGGAGCTTTGGAAGTTCGAGCTCTTCCGCCATACCGGCGGCGTATTTGATGTATTCAGTAGCTAGTCCAAAGTCGAAGGTCGTAGGGGTGCCGCTTGCCGCATCCTGCTTCAATTCGTCAAATGCACACAGGGCGGGGCAAGCACCGCCCCTACATCATCCCTTTCTCCTTTTTTCCTTTTTTCCCTTCCGTGTTACGGATAGATGGCCAAAATCGCGATAATTGACCTCCTGTTCAACTGGCCGCCTGACGGTGGCGCCAGAACGGACATACAGCACGTAGCGTCGGGCCTGTCCCGGAACCATCAGGTGGTGCTTTTTTGCCCCGACTTCCGGCTGGGTTTTCCGAGGGGAAGCGTTGATCAGGACCCGGGCCTCGCAGTTCAAAAAGTCCCTTTCAAGGATTACGAGTTCCAGCCCTTCACGCTGCCGCGGCGCTTCAGAGCGGCCGTTGATGAGTTCAATCCTGACTGGGTATTCATCGCTGACGGATGGTACTTCAAGCCCTACGTCGTCGTCGCCATGGAAGGCTACAGGCGGATACTGCGTTTCTACGCACACGAGGCGCTCTGTCCGAAGTCCCATGGGCACTTCATGGACAACACGATGCGCCTCTGCAAGCGCAACTGGCTTGACGGCTGGAGGGACTTCCTGCCTTGCGTGCTGTGCGCCCACAAGTGGCTGTCCGAACATCCCAAGAGCACACACTTCAGTATCCCATTTGTGAGGTCGCTCGCTTTTCTGCCGCACTATCCTCACCTCGTTCGACGCGCAATCAGCTCTGTCGATACGATCATCTGCTACAACGACTACATCGCGGGCAAGTTAAGGCCGATGAACCCCAACATCCGCATAACCCCGTCCGGTATTGACGCCTCGAATTTCTCGCCCTCGAGTTCTGAACCAGGACCGCGTCCTCGGAGAGTCCTGATGTGCGGTCGGAAGGAAGACCCGCTCAAGGGCTATGAGGTCCTCTTTAAGGCCCTTGCCCCGTTGGCGCAGGACGGCGTGGACGTCGAGCTCCTCGTTACCGATTCGCCCGCCCGTGAGGAGGGTTTCGTCAAGTTCACGGGGTGGCTAGACCAGACGGGGCTGGCCGAGCTCTACACAACCGTTGATATATGCGTCGTGCCATCGGTCTGGCCGGAGCCATTCGGGATCGTCGCGCTCGAGGCAATGGCCTGCGAGAAGCCAGTCATCGTTAGCCGTGTGGGCGGACTCCAGCACATCGTCGATGACGGAGTCGATGGCTTCGTGGTTGAGCCGTTCGATTCATCAGCTCTGCGGGACAGACTCAAGAAGCTCATCGAAGACCCCGCTCTCTGCCATTCCATGGGCAAAGCAGGCCGCGCAAAGGTCCTCAAGGAATACCAATGGACCACAATCGTCGAGCAATACTACGAGCCAATCTTCTCCGACAGCGACGGCGAGGTGCCCACGGCACTCGGGTAGCTCCTTTCGCTTGCGGATAAGTCCTGGCCGGCTCGCACCCGAAGGGAGCTCGCCTCCAACGCCTGCCCTCTTCTCTCTTTCTTCTCTGTGTCTCTGTGGTGAGCCCCCACTGTCAACGGGCAACTACGTTAAACGTAAGGGGGAAGAGCTCATCGACGGGGGTGAGGGCGCCGGGCTGGCAGAAGCCGGCGATGACGGTGTATGTGCCTTCGGGCGGCGATTCGGGGATTGTGCCGAGGGAAAGTGGGGCGTCGATTATCTCGAAGCTGTTCGGCAGATAGACGTTCGGGAACCAGGGCGTGGGCGAGGCGCTCCAGCCGGAGGGTGTGTAGTAAGAGATTGCCCCGTTCGGCAGGATAACCGCAAGATAGCCATCCACCACCTCATCCTCGCCGAAATTATACGGCTGAACCAGGAGAATCACCTCCTCACCGGGCGAATACTCTTCGGCACCAAGCCGCTGGGGTAGATTGACGCGTGCACGCGGGTGGTGTGGCTTGTGATCGGATAACGCGAGAAGCGTCGTTTGATCGAAAATGGTCGTTCGATCAGTGTGCCCTCTCACATATACTGTCCCAGATGAATCAAGAGCCAGAACATCCACGTCTTCTTCAGGGAATGTCATGCGCCAACGTTCTGCGCCGTCGGGATCAAGCGAGATAACCTCACCTTCGAATGCATAATAAACGTTGCCCGCTGCATCGCATTTGCATATACTATTCACACCTATAGAGATCCATGGTTGGCCCATGCTCTTATCCCAAGCGGGGGTACCGTCCGGGTCGATTCTTAGAAGCTTAAGCTCCCGGAACCAGTCATCATCGCCTTCCGGCAATGCATGGACGATGTACCAGCCGCCGAATGGGTCTCCGCACCCGTTCTCCCAGACCGTGAATCCATTGGGCGTGTATTCCCAGAGCATGGTTTCGAGGCTAACATCCGCAAAGGCGGCCACTTTCTTCTTCGCGGCGACAAGAACATTTCCTAATTGATTCACCTTTGTGTAGTAACCACCCCACGCGGGGTACGTCTCGTAAGACGGAAAGTGTGCCGAATGAATCGAGACGCCATCTGGGTTCAGCTCAGAGGCACAGAACCACTCTGCGTCGGCGCCAAAGGGCCACTCATACTTCCAGGTGTAATATGCCCACGACGCTATGCCATCTGCATTGAACGCAGCGATATACGGCCGATGCTTCAGCACGTCTTCTGAGACCAGGTTTCCATGTTCATCAAAGACCTTCATTAGCCCCTGGTCGTCAGTTCCCCAGTCCGCAAGAACCGCCAGTCCTCTGTGGTGCACGGGAACGACGATGCTAGCGCGAACTGTCGTATTCCATACCTCTGGCCCGTCAAGGCGCCGGCAAGACAGGACCATGTCTCTGGTCCCGCTTGAGGTGTCACATAAGTAGATGTGATCGTCATCGATTGCGCAACCATAGAAGCCGGACCAATTCGGATCCGTGTACCCGAGCAGAAGTCTGAGATCTGTGGATCCGTCACGGTGTAGGAGCAGAACGCGGTTGTCTTGTAGATAACCTGTGGTCACCAAGACCCTGTCCTCCGGGCCGATGCCGCCAAACGCAAGCCCTTGACCTATCCCTCTTGAATAGATCACGTTGGGGCATTCGGGGCCTGTGCTCAATGCGCAGCGTGCCCTGCCTTGGCGGCCCTCTTCGATAGTCCAGGCGCAATTCGAGGTCGATATCTGGCCAAAGGCCGCACCAGCAATGGCGCCGCATAAAAGCATTGTCACAAAAAGCGTCGTGGACAGCTTCACGGGTAGATCTTGCCTCTTATGCCAAACCAGGCATCACTTCCGTCAGTGATCGGGATTAGCAGCTTATATTCTTGACGGACGCTCCAAGGTTCCCTCTCGCAGTTGTATGGGTTGAATCGCTCAGACGCCTCGGCAAAGTGGGCTGCGAAAGTTGCGAACAGAGGTGCGTGCGCACTGCCCTCTTGGTCGGGTTGGGTCTCCTTTTTGACTTCCCAATCGTCCTTCACTTGGTCTGCGAGGCCGGGGAAGAGTGCGTCATAGGGCCATGAGTCGTTGCCACTATGGAGGATTCCACGGCGCAGGAAGTTGAGGATTTCCTGTTTCCCGACGTAGATGCAGATCTTCTCTGTGTGGACAGTGTAGTTGCGCCCAGGGTATCCGTAAGGCCAGTCGTCCCACTCAACGCTGCTTCGGAATTGCCAGGGGAACTCCAGCCGGTTGGGACAGAGCGTTACGTGGAGCACCTTCGAAAACGTCTCACCGCTGAGAGTTACCTCGTGCAAGTATCCGATCATCCAG
>CAYZPW010000080.1:0-17161 GCA_964480475.1 uncultured bacterium
TCTTTTCACCCGCGGGCGAACTTTGACGGCTCGCACGTGCCGAGCTCGCCTCCAGCCGAGAGCCTCGGCTCCCGTAGCTTTTTTCACCTGCGGGCGAACTGGGACGGCTCGCACGTGCCGAGCTCGCCTCCGATTAGGGCGCACGTTCGTGCTCGAAGTCCAAAGTCGGAGGGGGACAAAAGGAAACCTTCCTTCGCCAAGGCTACGGCGGACGAGAGGGGAGAAACGGACAAAAGGAATTCATCGTAGTGACGTGATCTGAGAGCACGCCTGATACGGTCGAGGGGTGATGGAGGGGTTCACCGTACGGCGAATGCGAGGACAGCGGCAGGAATGTCGCCTTCTGGCCGATCCCCGGACAGGCCTCTGTCAGGCCTCACGTGGCCCGACGAAAACGCCATTCGCGGTGGCAAACGCCGCCTGCTCTACGACGTGAGGTCTTTCAGTAGGCTCTTGGCCTTCGCGTTAGCGTCGCAGCCGGGGTATTCCTCGATGAGGCGCTGGAGCTTCTCGATGGCGTCGGCGGGTCGTTCGAGTTTGGCGTCGAGCTTTGCCAGCAAAAGGAGTGCCTTGCAGGCGGCCTCGGAGTCCGGAAAGTCGCGAATGATGCCTTCAAGTCGCGACGTTGCAGCGGCATACTCGCGCCGACGGTAATAGAGCCGTCCGACGTAGAACTCGTGCTCGGCGAGCATCGCAAGCGACTCGCGCTCAATCACGGCGATGTTCGGCGTGAACCCCCCGCCCGGATACCTGGTCCGGTAGACTTTGCACAGAGCGAGCGTTTTGTGAGTGAATGACTGATCGCGGTCGTAGGTTCCTATCCGCCGTTGATGCGTCAGCAGCTGCCGAAACTGCGCCCTTTCCGCCCCGTCATCGGAAGGGTAGAATCTCAGGAACACGGTATATTCCGCCTCGGCCTCCTCGAATTTCTCATCATCGAACCAGAGGTCGGCCAGCAGCATCTGCACGTGCTTCGCATGGGGACTTTCGGGATACTTGTCGAGCAGCTGGTCGAGGAGCTCGACCGCCTCCTTCCGCTTCTTGGGGCGCCCGATAGCCCGGACCAAGCCCGCCTCCCGGCTCGTCTCCAGTTTCTTGCTGGCAAGGAGGAACAACTCCTCGTCGTCAAGGACAACCTCGTTGGTCGAGGCGCAGGATAGCGTTAGGAATACGGCCAGCAACAGGCCAGTCAACAGGCCCAGATGCGCGATTCTCATCTTCGTGGCGTCGCTATTGGTCTCCATTCTCGCCGCCCTTTGCCTCGTTGAACGGGATGCGGATCAGCTGCATCCCCGCTTCTTGAAGCATCTCAAGTGCGAGTTCATCCGGATAGCCATCCTGGTAGTAAATGCGTTTGCCGATACCAGCGTTTATTAGCATCTTGGCACAGATTATACAAGGGACGTTGGTGCAGTATATCTCGGCGTCCTTGATTGACACGCCAAACATTGCGGCCTGGATGATGGCGTTTTGCTCGGCGTGGAGGCCCCTGCAAAGCTCGTGCATCTTGCCGGACGGGACGTTGAGCTTCTCGCGGAGGCAGCCGACCTCGGCACAGTGCTTCATGCCGGTCGGGGCGCCGTTATAGCCCGTCGCGAGGATTCGCTTGTCCCTGACGATGACCGCGCCAACTTGCCTTCTGAGGCAGGTTGACCGCTCCGCCATCAGCCGGGCTATCTGCATGAAATACTGGTCCCAGGGCAGACGCTTCTTCAAACTGAGAGACCCCGGAACGGGAGTCTTCCTGCGGGGGATACAGGCGCTTTGGTTGGTGTCAATGCCCCGATCCCCGAAGGGGATTAACGTGAGTAGCCGTGGGTGTCAACCCACGGATCGAAGCTGAACAGATAAGGACCCTTGTCAGGTTGTTCGACCGCTTCAGGGTCGGATATATTCCTTTCGGGCCAGAATCCGTGGGTTGACACCCACGGCTACTGTTGTGGTTCCCTCTCAGGGAACTCAAGACAACAGGCCAAGACATCAATCTTGCTTCCTCGTCAACGGATATCAGCCGAACAGCCTGCAAGGAATCAGTTCTCCAACCGTCCTTAATACCAACCGCAAATGCTCAGCCCAGAAGCTCCAGCAGCTTCTCGGCAACCTCCATCCCTACGCGGAACTGGCCGTCGCTGGTCGAGGCGCCGATGTGCGGCGTGAGCGACACGTTGGGCAGCGACGTGAACTCATTACCCTTGACAGGCTCGTTCTCGAAGACATCCAGGGCGGCGAAAGCGACCTTGCCGCTGTTCATCGCCTCAAGCAGCGCGGCCTCCTTGACGACGCCGCCGCGGGCGCAGTTGACGATGCGCACGCCATCCTTCATCTTGGCGAATTCCGCTTCGGCCAGAAGGTAATGCGTCTCGTCGTTGTGCGGCATGTGTAGCGTGATGTAGTCGGATTGCTGGAGCAGCTCGTCCAGGCTGACGATTTTCACCGGAAGGTCGCCGAGCATGTCCTGCGTTATATATGGATCGTATGCGATGACCGTCATCTCGAAGCCAAGCGCCCGCTTGGTAACTTCTCGCCCGATTCTGCCGACTCCGATGACACCGAGCGTCTTTTTATAGAGCTCCACGCCTTTGTACTTTTTCTTCTCCCATTTTCCGGCAGCCATCGTGGCGCTGGCCTGAGGGATGAACCTCGAGATAGCGAGCATGTGCGCCATCGCAAGTTCGGCCACCGAGACTGAGCTCGCCGCCGGGGTGTTGATAACGGTCTTTCCCTCGGCCTTCGCCGCATCGAGGTCGATGTTGTCGAGCCCGACGCCGCCACGGGCGATAACCTTCAGTTTCTTGCCGGCCTCAATGACTTCCCTCGTAACCTTCGTCGCGCTGCGGACGATCACAGCGTCGTAATCAACTATCGTCGAAACGAGCTCCTCGGGCGCCATGTCGGTCTTCACGTCAACCGTGAGGCCGCCCTTCTGCATCTTCTGGACCGCCTCTTTCGCTACGGGGTCGCAGACTAAGACACGAGTCATATTATCACCTCCGCTTATTTCAGATGGTTTGCGTCCAGTGGTTGGGGCAATTAGCCCGTCTATACTCCTAGGTATTCGTCAATCCTGCTCAGCAGGTCCTTGATCTCATCGAGCGTCAGATCACCCATGTGTGCGATCCTGAAGGTTTTCTCTTTCAATTTACCGTAGCCGTTGGCCAACTGGAGTGCATATTTGTCCGCAAGGAACGTGGAGAGGTCAGCGACCGAGATCGCGCGGGAGTTGCGGACCGTCGTCAGTGTTACCGACTGGTAGCCTTCCTCGGCGAACGTGTCGAACCGGTCCTTGGCCCATGCCCTAGCGTATTCCGCCATCTGGACGTGCCGCTGGTATCTGTTCTCCAGGCCCTCCTCAAACATCTGGTCCATCTTGTAGTCGAGTGCGTAGAGCAGGCTCACGGCCGGCGTGGTCGGCGTCTGGCCCTTCTCTAGATACTTCTTGAAGACCTCAAAGTCGAAGTAATAGCCCTTCCGCTGCGCCTTGCTAGACTTCTCCATCGCCTTTTCTGAGACCGAGAAAACCGTAATGCCCGGCGGCACCGCAAAGGCCTTCTGCACGCCGGCGAGGCACACGTCCATGCCCAGCTCATCGACGTTGATCTCGACCGCCGCCATCGCGCTAACTGCATCAACGAGGAACATCACGTCCGGGTATTTTTTCATCATCTCCCCGAACGCGTAGTAGTCATTCATGACGCCGGTGCTGGTCTCGTTGACCTGCATCGTCATTGCGTCGTATTTGCCCGTTGAAAGCGCCTTATCAACATCCTCGACGCGGTTCGCCTTGCCCCATTCCTCGGACGGTAAGATGTCCGCCTCGCGGCCGCAGGCCTTCGTTACCTGGTGCCAACGCTCGCCAAACGCCCCGCAAGTTACGTTCAGACAGCGCTTATCGACGCAGTTTAGGATCGCGCCTTCCATGACTCCGGTGGATGCTGAGGTTGAGACAAAGACATAACCCTCCGTGGCCAAAAGCATCTTCAGCTTCGGCGTAAGATTGCTGAAGAACTCCGCAAAATCGGCGCCCCGGTGGCCGATCAAGGGCAAGGCCATTCGCTCCAGAACGTCCTTGCGGACCTCAGTCGGACCAGGAATAAACAACTTGTTGAACTTCATTTTCTTGCCTCCTTCAAACTGTCTTGTTGTTGAGGGTAACTGCCTTCATTTTACGGGCAGATTATATTCAACGAGAGTAGCCTGTCAACGAATTACGTTAGGACAACAAGCCAAATCACTGAAAGATACCAAAGTCAAACCCGACCAACGCTTGATAATCAACAGAATGAAACCTGTGCGTCCGGGTTCGTGTTGCCTCCCTCTACAAGCAACGTAGCGATTGGCGTCCTTGGGGGATTTGAGGCTCTGTCGGAGCGTCGGGCTGGCCGCAGGTGCGAGATGCTCCCACCCAAGAAGAGAGACTGTCCAATAAGTCGGCTGGTGAGGATTTCGCTGTGCAGTCACACGATAATAATACATCAGATTCGGCTAGTTTTCAAGATCAACGAGCATCGTCTTCATTCGCGACATAATCGTCGGAATTAGGCTGTAGGGGCGTGGTCTCAGACCCGCCCGTGTCTGTCAATTCGTTAAATCCTGCACCATCGATGCGCCAATCAATTAGAACGGGCGGGTCAAAGACCGCGCCCCTACACCTCCAGAATCAACTTATGGGACAGCCTCAAGAGCTAATTGCTCACGCCAGCTCCAGCAGCGAATCGTCTATGCCGAGCTTGCTAAGCGTGCTTTCGAGGGGGGCGCCGGTCGCCGGGTCGAGGCCCGATATCTCATAGAAGTGGGACAGGGCTGCTCGAAACTCGCGCTGTTCGATGCGTTGGCCCTTAAAGCGGCCGGCGGGCATCGGCTCCGAGTAGCGCTTCGGGAGGCCGTCGAGATTCTCGCCGTTGGTGCGTTTGGCAAGCCAAAACCGCTCAATTGTGTTGATCCGCTGGCCGATTATCTCGAGGTCCGCCGGGCTGAGGTCCAGCCCGGTGGCGGCGCTGATGTATTCGGCCAATTCCTCAAAGCCCAACAGGTCAGGGCTGTTGAACTTGACGACAAACCTGCATATCCCGACCGCGTCGGAGACCGCGAAGAGGGACTCGGTGTGGCGAACCATCTCCGCCTTCCCCTTATATGACGCCGGGTCTGGGGACACATCGACGCCAAACATCTCTTTCAGCCGTTTGCTATTCAGGTTCAGCGCCTCAAGCGTGGGCCGCGACCGCAGATGGTCAGCGCCTCGTGTGGCCGTCGCGATACCGAGCGCAAAGCCCTTGTGGCCGCGAACATCAACCGGGTCCGACTGCGGCAGTTTCTTCGACCAGATCGTCGCATTCTCCGCAGAGTCGCCGAATCGCTCGCACAATGCGCTGGCGCCTTCCGCGAGAAGCGCCCCGATGCCCTCTTTTCTGGCGATAAGGTCGGCAAGTTGCATGACCATGTCCGCGTCGCCCCAGCTGAGGCGCAGTCCGCCCGTGTCCTTCTCGGTTATGACACCGCCTTGAAAGAGCTCGATTGCTGCGGCGATGAGGTTGCCGGTCGTGCAGGAGTCGATGCCGAGGCGGTTGAGCCTGTGATTGATTGCGAGGACAGCGTCGAGGTCGGCGATTCCGAGGACAGGGCCGATTGTGCCGAGCGTGCCGTATTCGATGCCGGGTCCCTGGATGCCGGCGTACTTGCCGTCGGGTATCCTGTAGCTGTGCTGACATCGGACGGGACACGAAAAGCAGCCCGACCGGCCCACGTAATACCTTTCAACGAGCCTCGCGCTGCGAAGCGCGTTGCCCCCATCGAGCGGCTCGGACGTGGCGTTCTTGGTTCTTATCAGTCCCATGCGGCTGTGCACGTCGTACAAGAATGGCGTGCCGCGTTTGGCGAGATGCCTCACAACGTCAACGCTCGACACTACCTTGTGCAGGCGCCTCGTCAGCCGTGCAAACGCGTCACGGTCGAAGAGGTCGGCCA
Organism: uncultured bacterium; assembly: GCA_964480475.1. Classification (GTDB taxonomy): domain Bacteria; phylum B130-G9; class B130-G9; order B130-G9; family B130-G9; genus CAYZPW01. The sequence goes on from CAYZPW010000080.1 coordinate 5,962, forward strand.
TCATGTCCCGTTTCATTCCCCTGGCAACGATGGCTTTGATGCGTTTCGCGCCCATGACGCAGCCGAGGCCTGTCCTCGACGCCGCGTGCCGCCCACCTGCTCGCACCTGTGAGAAGCGGATCAGGTTCTCCCCGGCCGGGCCAATGACAAGCGCCTCAGCATCCGTCCCAAACCAGGACTTGAGCGCGTCGTGCGCCGCGAACGCATCCCTGCCCCACAGCCAGGCGCCGTCCTCAAAGGAGACCGCGTCGCCGTCAATGACGATTATGCTGGGGCTCTCGAACTCGCCGGTAATCACCAGCAGATCAAAACTGGTCCGGCGCATCGCGGCGCAGAAGTGCCCGCCGACGTTGGAATCGCCCAGCAGTCCCGATTCGGGTGAGATGCCTGAAACAGACGTTCTCGCAAGACAGATGCCCGGGATGCCGGATAGAAGGCCGTTACCCACAATAAGCGGCGCCTCAGGCGAGAGCGGCTCGAGATGAGCCGGCGCGTATTTTAGCAGCGCAAGCATGTTGACGCCTCGCCCGCCGAGCAGCATCCGCCGCGCCTGTTCAGGAATCTGCCGCGCCTCGATCCTCCCATTTGATAGGTCTATGTATGCGGCTTTTCGTTTGGCAAAGGCTTCCTGCATTCTCTCAATCCTTTACGTGCTAAGAACACAGAGATATTAGCACACCGACGAGACAAGTGTAGGGGCGTGGTCTCAGACCCGCCCTTTCAAATTGATCGCCGTATCGAGAATGTCTTTAGATTGCATTGCATTGACGTGACGGGCGGCTCGTGAGCCGCCCCTACGACATCGAAGCGCGTCCATTCCCGCGAGGGAACAATGGCACGTAAACCAGCGGGCGGGGCGATGGATCAACAGCTATCCGAAGATGAAGCCCCAGGTTCCTTTAGCCCAGTCGTTGATGAGGAAGTTCAGGCGGCCGATCAGGAGTGATACACGGGCCATGACGGTGTAGCCAAACGACGCGCCAAAGCCGACCATCAGGAAGACGATACCGACCCTTGCTGTGCCCCCGAGAACACCCTTGTGCTCCTTCGAGAAGAAGAAGAAGATGAGAGTGGAGACCGTGCCAATGAGAATCAGAACGCTGCAGAAACCTGCCCAGAAACTCGGCTGGTCAATGAGGTTTATCATCGAGGCTTTGGTCTGCTGGATGATCCTGGTCTCAATCGTGTAGGGAATCGCCACTCCGCAGTTTATCCCCATTAGAAGGGCGATCGTGAAACGGCTCAGCCAGTTGTATTTTCGGCTGATTCTGAGCAGGAATAGCAGGCCCAGGAAAAGGGGTATGAGTCGGAGCAGGTTGATTGGGTTGTCCCCGGAATCTGCCAGCGGGTCAAACAGATAGGGGTGCAAGCCCTGGAACCAGTTGATCGTGAAGATGTAACCGACAGAGACGCCGACGACGAGATGCTCGGCGAACTTATAGAAGGGATTGTCCCTGTATAGGAATGAGTAGATACTCAGCGTGAGAAATGCGGCAACCCAGGCCCAGAAGAGCTCGATTCCTGTCACGTTACTCTCTGCCTCCCCGTTGCCGAGCGGCAGTTTGAGTCGTATGGCCCTCGCGCCTCGTAGCGAAGTAGGCGACGTTGCCGAGAATGATCAGGATGATGACCAGGATATGAACGACCGATTGGGCGTCCATTCCGACGGTAGCATCTCCCGGCTTGTCGATGAGCTTCTCGTATTCAGCGGCCCCGCTGAGCCCACCAAGCAAGCCTTCCAGCTGTCCCGCGTTCAGATAAGGATACGCATCACTTGCCATGACAGCGGTAACTCCTGCGCCGACCTTGCATCCGTATTTTTGGTGGGCAAACATGATCCATATTTCATAAGCCTGCGTGCCGGTGAAATCAACCACCATAGCTATATCATCGTAGTTCTTCACGTTCTTGAGGATCGGCAGCTCAGAGCTTGGGGTCCCGAACCCGTCCGAGGGATATGTCTGATGAAAGTCCTCACCGATTCCGAGCATGACCAGCATATAGCCAGGTTTGTAGCCCATATATACGTAATCCGTCCCATAGGACAGATTGGGATACTCTCTGCCAACGGTCTCCATGGCGTCTCTTGCAAGCCCTGCGCCGGCGGGGAGCATAGTTGTTACGATAACCGGTATCTCCTTGCTGAAGCAGTGTCTGAGGACCGCGAGCGTCATCGGCATAAGCTCGGGCACGGTCGATGGGTCATAATCCACTGAGACGATAACAGGACGGCTCCTGGCCGCAAGCCGGTCTATTGCGGTGTGCAGTTGCCGTACTGGCTGGGTGACCTCAATCGGCAAATTGAGCGGCATTATCAAGGGCGTTACAACAGCAAGCGCAACGAGGACGAAAACGAGCCGCCTGTCCATCCTGAGCAAAAAACGCAGAAAACTCATCGCTGCCTCACCTAGTCCTTCATGCCCAGATAAGTCCGCTCGATCCCGAGCATGATCTTCAATGCTGTTGAGCTCATGCCCAGGCCGACGCCAATCATTATTCCGCGTTTTGCGGCTGTGTTCGGTACTTCGAGAATCCAGGTTGTGATCTCTGATATGCCCGGAATCATCTGGCCGAGCGGCACGCGGCCGAGCATGACTATCGTCGCCGCGATCAGGAGCAGCGTCGCCTCAAACGTTCTCGCCTTAAAGGCGCGGAACGCCGCCGAGGCGATAAAGAACGCCAATAGGGAGAACATCGTAGCCTGAATAGGGATCTGAATATTCAGGAATAACTCCTGGAAGTTGAATGCGTTCTCGAATACCGAGACAATGTAATCGCCTGTCGAGCCAGCGTCGCTCTTGTCATGCAGCCAAACAAAGAAGTGATAGCGAGTCAGGAGTCCGGCGAGCATCATGTAACACAGAGCGAAAAGCGTTACATAGCTATATTGCGAACCCGCGACCTTTCGCTTCAACTTGGTAGTATGCACGCGGACGAGGCTTATCAGGCCTATGAAGAGCGCAATACTCGCTATGATCCTTGCCCAGGCGATCGCTTGCTGATATATCCACGTTAGTGGAGGGATAAAGTTCTGCGCCAACATGACCATGCCAGCAACGAAGCAGATTATGAGAGGAAGCTGTCTTCTCATCATGTCGAATCTGAAGTCCTATGCAACCCACAAGCCCGCCAAAACACGCTACTGCCTAAAAATCATCAATGGTGTCTCAAACAGATTCTTGAAGCCTTCATAGTCAAACAAGAGCGTAACAATGCCAATCAGGATGCAGCCAATAAGAAATATCTTCATCCAGTCCTGTCCCTTGAGGCTGCCCATAAGCAACGGAGCACGGCTGAGGTAAGCGCTCGCCGCGTAGAGCTCCTCACCGATGAGTGTGTAATCGCACGCGGCTATGAAGAACGGCAGCTGGGCGACCGCGTCGGTGCCGGCTATCTGGATTGCGCCGGTCGATGCGCCGGTCTCCGCCAAAATTAGCGATTCTGCGAAGAACATGCCAATGAATAGGTTCGTCGCTGGCCTCTCGCGGACCATGATCCCATCAACGGCCGCGACGAACGCGAACTGGTTGGTCGTAACGTAAAACACATCCTGCTCGTTGTAGGCGTCGGGCTTGCCAGCTGCCAGGAAGCCCTCTCTGACTACTTCCTGGGCCACGGTCATCACGATCGGGTCGTAGTTGGGCACGATTACCCTAGTATTGTATTCGGCCACTGTCCTCGCAACGCCCGACAGGATGTTAATCGACGCTATTGTGGCAACATCGCTGATACCGCTGATACCGGGGACGTAAAGAATCGGCTTGCCCATTTCAGTTGCCCGACCAACAGCCTCGTCAAGCGCGTCGAGCCCGGCCAGTCTGCGAATGAAGAGATTGGTTCCCTTTTTGGCGTGAAGAATGAAATACAGGAGAAGAGCTATATAGATTGCTGTTACGATGAGAGTGTTCGTGCGACCGAGATTGAACCACTGAACCTTCGCCTGTACCGGCCCTACCACAGCGGAGGGATTCTCACCCTTGGCATCCTTGACCACAACCTGATAGAAGTAGTTGACGTCCTTCTCGAGGTCGGTCTCGTCCGCAGCTTCAGAAGAGCCCCTTGGCATTGACTTAACGGTCTCGAACGGGCCGGCAGGCGATTTTGAGCGACGCACATCATAGCCAATGACGTCCAACGCTCCGCCAGCGTCATCCGCTGAAAGTGTCCAGAGAATCGTTATAGCGCCACCTTCGTCGTCGGGAGCATCTTTTAGCACTACATTCGTAGCTGGGGCGGGAGGGGCGTCGAAGGCTTCCACCTGAGAATAGGCCGTGCTGCAAAGGGCGAAGAATACGATCAAGAAAGAGAATACGAAGGCCGGGGATAAGCCAGGCGAGAGAAGACGCAGATTACTCCTCAATCCTGGCACGTTATACCCATCCAAGCCACTCGTGCATCAAGAAGTACATCCTTCCGATCAGAAGTGAGATACGAGCCATGACGGTGTATCCGAACGAGGCGCCAAAGCATACCATGAGAAAGACGACACCGACGCGAGCGACTCCGCCCGTAACACCCGTATGAGCCTTTGAGAAGAAGAAATATACAAGTCCAGATACCACACCCACGAAGAGCAATAGATTATTCAACACAAGATACCAGGGCTTTAAGGCCGGATCAAGCGGCAGCAAGGTGGATTTTATCTGCTCCAGGAAGTTCGACTGCAAGTAGGTAATGATCATGAGGCCGGCCCCGGAGCCGACCATGAATGCAATCGCCCACCTGGAGAGCCATCCTACCTTCGGAACCAGCCTGGTGAGCATGAACATACCAAGGACCAGAGGCAGCAAATACCGCCAGTTGCCTTTGTCGAGATTGTCGAGCAGGTTCGGCTTGACCGTGTTCCAGAATTCGTAGCAGAGCCAGTAACCGGCGGATATGCCTACGAACACGTGTTCAGCGAACTTGTAGAAGGGATTGTCCTTGTACAAAAAGCTGAACATACAAAGCGTCAACAGCGACGCCAGCCACGTGCCGAACTCGAGGCTCATATCCGAGCCCCTCCGCGCTTTTCACGACGTCTGCTGACGAAGAAGAATATATTCCCGATGAGGACGAACAGCACGATAGCGGCGTGCGCTATTGACTGAGCGTCCATGCCCTTCGTTGCAGCCCCTTTAGCGTCCACCAAGAGCTCGTATTCCGCGGCGCCCTTCATGCCTCCAAGAAGGCCGACGAGCTGATTCGGGAAATACGGATAGAGCATCGGCGCTGATACGGCTGTGCAGCCGCCGCCGACCTTCTTGCCGTAACGCCCTTGAGCTATCATAATCCAAAAAGGAAGCCCCGGGTCCCCGGCCGACAGGCTCATAACAAAATCGATATCCGCGTAGTTATTGATGTTCTTCATCAACGGCAGCTCTTCGATCGGTCTCCCGTCAATGTCCTTTGGAAAGCTCCGCTCGAAGCTCTTGCCGAGTGAGTCGATAACGACAAGCCCTCCCGCCTTGAATCCGAGGTTGACGTAATCGACGCCATACTCAACGCTGAAGCCCCTTGCCGCTTCCGAAAAGCTCGCCCTGGCGAGGCCCGCACCCGGCGGCCAAAGCGCAAGTCCGACCACCTTATGACCCTTGAGAAAGCAGTGTTTCAGTATCGCCAGGCTCATCGGGCCGAGCTCAACATCTGTCGCCGGGTCGTAGTCGAACGCCATGAGCACAACAGAGCCGCGAGAAAGGTTCTCGAACTCCTGATAAAGCGCCCTCGACGGCGGGCTAGACTTCAATGGCAGGCCAACCGGTCTCAAGAGTGGGAAGACGACCGCGGCCGCGATGAAGATGAATATGATCCGTCGATCGATATCCTTGAGCCTATCGACTAATCCGCGTCTTGTCACGGGCGCCGTGCTACTCACCGCCCAGGTAACTCCTCTCTATTCCGAGAATCACACGCAGGGATGTGGCAACGACGCCGAGCGCGGCGCCCATCATGATCGCCCGCTGGCCGGCCGTATTCGGAATCTCCATAATCCAGTTTGCGTAATCGGACATCTGCCAGCCTTCCGGCATAAACGAGGTCAACCAATCGCCGATTGGCGCCCTACCCAGCATGACGACGAATCCGGCGATGAGGAGGAGTGCGGCATCCACGGTCCTTGCCCGAAACGCCCGATACGAGGCCGATGCAACGAAGAAGGCCAATAGAGAGAACATCGTGGAATTCATGGGTACATACGCGTTCCTGAAGAGGAAGTCGAAAATGGTGCCCTCTTTGATCCCACCGATAAAAAGGCCCGGAATTGCCATGCCAAGCAGCCCAGCAAGAAGGACAACGCTATACCCCCACTGTGGCCGTTTCTCGCTGATCTTCCTGACGTGTAGCTTCGTGAGGTTGCCGATTCCCAAAAGCATCGCAAACGCGGCGATGATCATGTAGGACTGCTGAAAATAGTCCTTCACCCCGCCGAACGGTGCGTGCGGGATGAAGAATTGCGCGATCATCGCGAGGCCGCACACGAATGTGATGATCAGTGGTATTTCGCGCCTCACGAACCAGTCCTGATTAGTTCACTTTAAGGAAGTCGGTCAGCCAGTGAACGCCGAACGACTCTAGGATAATCCCGATGAAGATGAAGGCGATCGCAAGCCCTTTCGCCACGTCCTGGCCTTTGAGGCTTCCGAGCAGGCGGGGGTCATCGGTCAGATACGCCCCAGCCGCGAAAAGCTCCTCGCCGATCAGCGTGTAATCGCACGCCGTAACGAAGAACGGCAGCTGCGAGGTCATCGCCGTGCCCGCGATCTGTATCGCGCCTATTGAGTGGCCGGTCTCGGCAAGTATTAGAGACTCCGCATAGAACGCGCCCATAAAAAAGACGGTAGCGGGCTTCTCGCGGAGCATGATGCCATCGACGCCGGCCGCGTAGCCAAATTGATCGTCAGTGAGATAGCGAACCATCTCCGGGTGATAGGCGTCCGGCTTGCCCATGTCCCAATACGCCTCCTTGACTGTCTCCTGCGCGGCGGACATAACGACGGAGCGCGAAACGGGGACCGAAAGTGGGGTCTCATATTCCGCTGTTTTTCTTGCGACCCGGCCCAGGATGGCAACCCCGGCTATTGTCTGGACGTCGTCCATATCCAGAATGCCAGGGATGTAGAGAACGGGGCGCCCCATCTCGGTCGCGCGGCCCACCGCCTCGTCAACCGCCTGGAGGCCAGCAATCGGCCTTATATAGAGCTCTTTCCCTTTGCGAGCCATAGAGATGAATATCAGTACCGATGCCGAGACAATGATCAAGGCGAAGAGCATGTTGTAGCGGTCGGTGTGGAACCACTGGGCGGATGAGATGACGGGGCCTATCACACTTGGATCGGAGAAGGCACCGCTTCCGGTCTCCGCGACTATCTTGTAAAAATACCGCTTGTCGTCCTCGACCTTCTCGTCAACATATAGGTATCGCTCACGGCCTGAGTTGATCGTGGCTACGTTCGCAAAACCACTTACCGCTTCTAAAGAGCGAAAAATCGAATATGAGTTGACGATTCCGCGGCCTCTGGAGTCGTCGAAAGAAGCCTCCCACGTGATCTCAATAGCACAGCCCGCATCATTGGGCCTGTCGAGCACAGAAGGATTGACCGGAGGCCCAGGGCGAATGCCGGACGAAGATGTGCCCACGCCAAAACTCGCGCCCGCGGTCATTATCGTAACGGCAAGTAAGAAAACCTGGACCGGAACCGACCGTGACCTACCTGACCTTCTCGACCTAGGCGTGAGCAACTAATTCCCCTTGGTCTATTCATGAGAAAAGAACAACCGCCGCCACCAACCTAACTGCGAACCCCTCTAATATCACCCACCCCAATTCCTGTCAAGGTGCGTGGCGCACTCCCAAAGGTCCTTTTGCTGGCGAGCGAAACTGGTCGGCTCGCACGTGCCAAGCTCGCCTCAGATATGAACGGATGGACAGCAGCATTGCCACCGATTGGCAACATCAATCGCCTTTCAAACAGATGAGCCCACAACGTCAACGCCGCCAATCTGATTCTTCGGCCTAGCTACTGCAGGAGTTTCCCCAAACCCGAGGTTCAAATCCTTGAGTTAGTTCCTGCATAGCCATGTTCAGGACCGTCGCGATGTGGAATACGTCTGTCTGGCAGAAGGCCCGCGCGACAGGCCGTCCCGCGTTCGTGAGGGGGGATTTGGAGCCTTTACACTGGGGCAGACCAGTCCCTCTTCTCCTTTTTCCCCTTTTTCCTTTTCTCCCGTTTCCCCAATGGGGAAACTCCTAGCTAGTGCCCTTGACTCGGAATCGGCAGTTGCTATCATTGCTCGCTAGTGCACTCCGCAAGTGGTGCCGGTGGGTCAGTTGATCAAATGGGGAGGTCATTTAGGATTTGGACAGAATGGGAACGCCCACGTTCGGCCATGTCTGGCTGTGGTTCTTGATACTGGGATTGCTCGCCGTCCTTTATTTGCCGTCTCTTGAGTTCGACCTGTTCAGCGATGACTTCAGCTTCTACGGGCGCAGGGAGCTCGGCGTCAGTCTAATCAATTTTTTCTTCAAAGGGGAAAGACCGGGGCTGAGTCCAGAGGAATACACGTATTTCCGTCCTCTGGCTGCTTATGTCTGGGATCTCAAATTCGCGCTGTTCGGGAGAAGAATCGATTATTACCATGCCGTGGCCATCCTCGTTCACTTGATCAACACCGTGCTCGTTTTCGTCTTTGCGCGGAGACTGCTAGACCTTGACCGTGTATGGTCGCTCTGCGCCTCGCTTCTGTTTGCGGTCTTTTGGTTTAACTTCGAGCCGGTGGCCTGGCTTTCGGCCAACGATGCTGCCATCTGCACGGCATTTGTCCTATCAGCTATTCTGTTTTCGGTCAGGTACGTGCGTCAAGGCGGCATTGGCGCGCTGCTTGCCCTGTCTCTGTCTATGGTCCTTGCCATAGCCAGCAAGGAGTTTGCGCTGGTCATGCCTCTTTTACTAGGGCTTATCTGGTTCCTCCCCTTCGAGAGGCCTGCAGAAGGGGCGAAAAGAAGGATGCTAATTGCAGCGGCGATCTCAGTTGTCCTGGTTGCCGGCTACATGACGGTGAGGCTTGCGCTGCCGTTTAGGGCTCTCATCCCAGAGATCACGCTTAGCCTCTTGCTGAGGACAGCCCATGGCTTGTTGACGATTCTTTGGTGTCCAGTTGAATATGGTTTCTTCGGGGCGCTTGGCGGGATTTTCTTTCTATTGTGCCTGTTTTGGGCCAGAACGCGGATTCTGGCGCTGCTAGTCTTGGCCTTGTTGGGTCCAACCTTTCTGCAAGGACCGCACACGAGGAATTGCTATCCCGCCAGCGTCGCATTTGCGCTTATGCTGGTCTTGGTCCTAAAGACGTTCGAGGGGAGGCCCAGGCCCAGAATTGCTTCGCTTCAGATCGGATTACTCGTTGCACTGGCGGGCGGCACGTTCTACGGGTTCGTGAAGCAGGACGGCCCGAGCTCCGTATTCGTGCTGGGAGGGCTTGCGTTGGCACTCGCTCTACTATTACATGGCTGGAGAAGAGGGCGGCTCCGGGCCTCAAGCGTTGTAGGCTTTATGCTGGTGGCCCTCATTGCGGCCAGCAATTTCGGTCTGGCGATGGACTTCCCCTGGAGGTGTAGATTGGGCGCGAAGGCCAGAAGCCTGGCAGAGAGTCTCGTCCCTCAGTTGCCCGAAGGAAACGCGCCGCTCACAGTAGTTACAACTAAGTTGAAATTCGTCAAGGACGGCGAGCTAATCTTTATTGACTATATTCGGGCTTTCGCGCTGCTCATCTCCGGCCGTGATCTTGCCTTCGTCCCGATTGAAGAGATGCTTGGCAACATCGCCGAAGCCCCTGATACTGAGCCGAGTGATCTTGTTGTAATGGGGCAGACAGACGAAAAGATCACTCGCCGTGATGACCTCGAGGCGCTCCTTAGGGCGCGGCAGGCCTCTTACCTGATGCCCCGACCGGACATGCTGTCGTTCGCATTCAACGGTCCTCCCGGCCAATCGGGAGCGAGGTTTCTGGCCTGCGACGTCGATCGGCGACCCGCCGGGCGCCTGGACACGGAAGATACCCCGTTGGACACGGTTGCCTATGACCTTATCTCCGTCATGTTCACCCAGTCGACCCGCTTGCCGTCACAGTTCGCCTGGCTGGAATGGTATGGACATGGCAACCAAAGCCCTCTGGGCAGGGCTGTGAAAAAGATTGAGGCCGGACAGGCGACGTTTATGCTGCGACGCCGACTCGACTGGCTGACTGCGAAAGAGGTAGTCTTGATTACCACAGGTCTCGTGGATGAAGATGCCCTTCCCTATCTCGCCGCGATGCGTATTCGTCGGGAGCCGCTGGTGCGCAGGCCACCGCCCGCAGAATCAGGTCTGCCTCCCCTCAGACTCGCAGTCGACCTAAAAGGCCTGAAGAGCTCCGGAGCTGTCCCGAACGACAACTAGCCACAACACTGTTGACTTGACCCGGACTAAGCTGCGTCTGTGAAGTTCTGCAATCTTGTGCTCATGCTTCTGCTCCGTGTTAATCGTGCTGTTGACGTCCTTCCCCAAACTGCTATGCCGAACTCCGCCGTCAGACTCTTTGGCCGACGGCTGTCTGCGCACAACACCCCCGCCGCGGCGCGGGCCGTGAAGTCTAACGGCCGACGATCTTGGCCTCGGTCTCCATTGACGCGGAGATGAGGCGCCGCCTCTTGGACTCCGCGAGCGCCTTCCTAACGTCCTCGACGACAGGTGCGAGTGCTTCGTGCACCACAGCTTAACCGAGCGATCTTGACTCGGAATGGGCAGTTGCTATCATTGCTCGCTAGTGCACTCCGCAAGTGGCGCCGGTGGATCAGTTGATCGAATAGGGAGGTCTTGGAGGTTGCGCAAAACAAAGGCGCTCAGGTTTCGCAACGTCTGGTTGTGGTTCTTGATACTTGGACTAATCGCCACACTTTATCTACCGTCTCTTAAGTTCGACCTGTTCGCTGACGACTTCGGCTTCTACGGGCGCAGGGAGCTCGGCGTCACTCTAATCAATTATTTCTTCAAAGGGGAAAGACCGGGGCTGAGTCCAGAGGAATACACGCATTTTCGTCCTCTGGGTGCTTACGTCTGGGCTCTCAAATTCGCACTGTTTGGGACACGAATCGACTATTACCACGCCGTGGCCATCCTTGTTCACTTGATCAATACCGTGCTCGTTTCCGTCGTTGCGCGGAGACTGCTAGGCCTTGACCGTGTATGGT
>CAYZPW010000081.1:0-5799 GCA_964480475.1 uncultured bacterium
CTCGGCGAATATCTGAGCGGACTTGCGGAACTTACCGCACGCCGCGTAGTGCCTCGCGCTCTTGAGGGCGTACTTGCGGACGTAGTTGTAGGTGTGAGGGTCGTGCATGCTCGCGAAATGGTCGATCTTCTCCTGCTGGTAGAATTGCTCGTAGAGCTTGGCAGCCTTCAGCCTCTCGCCGACCTTCTCGTAGTAAGCCGCGGCGCCGTGAAGGTGCCCTCCAGCCTCGTTCATGACCGCCGCCGCAATGAAGTCCTGGGCCTTTGCATACATCTCAGCCGCGAGGAGAAACTTCCGCTGGGACTCGTATTCCTTGGCCTGAAGCGAGAATAGCTGCTTCATCTTGCCCGGCACCCCCAGCTTACTGTGAAGCTCCGAAGCCTTCTTGTAATCTCTGGCCTTCTCATAGAGGTCCGCGGCCTTTTGAAGGTGGGTCCGCTTGGCAGGGGCCCGGGATACACCTTTCTTCGCCCGCATGAGCATCGTCTCTATTTCATCCGCTGCCTCGAATAGCTGCGCAGCGTCCAGGACGGCGCCCTTGCGTTCATAACGTCTTGCCATCGAGACCAGCTTCCTGGCCTGCGATGCGCTGGGTCCCGCCGGCCTTTGGGTCCTAAAGGAGCGCCGAACCGGGGTAACGACGGGCTTCACGAAGACATTGAAGAAGAACTTCAGTCCGAAAAGGACAATCAGAACGGCTGGGACACCGATAACAACCCACATGAAGTACTTGCTTTTTTCCTCGGTCTCCCTCATTCGCTCGCCAACTGCTTCAGGACTCATCGGCTGATAGTCCTCGCCTCCGTGGCCCGTGCCCCTAATGCCCTCGATCATCCGCCGAGCCTTTCTGTGAGCCTTGCTGTCGCCCGTTGCCCATTTCGTTTTCTTCTCGTCAGTGGCAGGCGACCTGCTCTCCTGCCGGCGGATAGCTTCCTTGAATCTGTCGGCCTGAGCGTAGGAGCAAACCGGCAGCACGCCAAGCAGCAAGGCTACAACGATCACTGTAACGCAAGCTGTCTTGCGGAAATGAGTAATCGGCCGCCTGCGATCGAGCCCCGCCGAAGTCAGCAAGTAGCGGCCCTTAGGTGCATCATTGCGCGACAAGAGAAGTCTCCATTCTTAATGAATTACTAGCTCGGCAACGCATTATAACCTATGTTGTTGTCTGTTAAAGGTCATTGGCGACTTTGGGAACGACACACTTAGTTTCGCCCAAGAGCCCTTGCATCGCACAAGGGTGATTATTGCTTGCACTATCCCTCGTCTTTTGTTATTATTTGCAGCAGGTGTTGTTGCGCTCACAACTCGAGGAGGTAAGAGAATGAGAAGAATTCGTTTGCTCCGTGGAGCTCGTCCGGTAGTGGCCCTATGCGCGGTATTCTCTTTGGGAATCCTTTTGTCGTTTTCGGCGCTCGCTGAACACATGGTCTCAATACGGACCGATGGGGGGGCGTATGCGAGATGTGACTTGGTCCGGACGGCACTTCAAGTGCTGAGACCCCGCGTCGGCATGACCGCCGATGTCTTTGTTGACGGTGAGCACGGCGACGACGCAAACCTCGGAACTGCCGACGCGCCGTTCAAGACGATTACGCACTCGCTTGCCGCTGTTACAGGTGCAGAACCCGCACCAGTCACTATTCACGTTGCCGCCTCGACCTACTCGGCCTCACAGAATGGCGAGAGCTTCCCACTGAACATGAAGAGCTGGGTTTCGCTTGTTGGCGAGGGGGCGGAGGGAACGGTTCTCGATGCGCAGAAGTCATCGATGGTGATCAACGTAAGCGGCGTGCAAGACGCAAGGCTGGAGGGATTTACGATAACCGGTGGCAACGGCATAAACGGGGGAGGGATCGCTTGCAGCGGCAGCTTTGTGACTGTGGAAAACAACATCATAACAGGGAACACAGCCGATTCAGGTGCGGCTATATACTGCCTGAGCAACTCCCCCATTCTCCGGCACAACACAATCGTTGGCAACACGGCGACCGGGCGGCTGGGCTTTGGGGGTGGGATATTCATCGTGAGCGCCTCGCCTCAAATCGTCGGCAACACGATAAGTGAGAACGAGGGCGACAAGGTCGGATGCATCTACGCGTTTGAAAGCTCTCCCGTCATCGAAGACAACACGATTGCAGAGAACGTCGCGACTGGCGAGGCCGCCTTTGCCGCCGGGGTTTACATCCAACGCGGCTCACCGGTCATCTCCGGGAACCTCATAACCGGCAACGCTGCAACGAGCGGGTCTGGACTTGTCGGCGGTATATACGTTTTCGCGGCTTCAGGCTCGATCGACCACAACGAGATATCCGGCAATTCTGTCTCAGGCGATGACGGCCTGGCGGGCGGCATCTACTGCTTCCAAAGCTCCCCCGCGATATCCGGCAACACTTTTCACGACAACTCCTCACGCGGCGTAGGCGCCATCTATTGCCTCGAGAGTTCACCGGAGATAACAGAAAACGAATGCAACGGGAACTCCGGCCTTGTAGGAGGCATCTGCGCCGCCGACAAAAGCGACGCTGTTATCGCGAACAACCAGGTCGCTGACAACGAGGGCTTCGGCATAGCCTGTTTCCCGGACAGCGGCCCGACGATAGCGAATAACCTGATAACTGGAAACAGAACGTCATACTACGGCGCCTCGGGAATCTGGTGCTGGGGCTGCACGGCCGTTATATCTAATTGCACGATCGCCTCAAATGACGGGTTCGGCGTCGTGAACTACGGGGAGCAGCCAATGATCTACAACTGCATCATCTGGGGCAATGGCGACGACCTCTGGAGCTGCCCTGCCGGGTATTGCTGCGTCGGAGACCCCCACGATTACGGCGTTGGCAACATCTACGAGGACCCGCTTTTTGTGTCCGGACCGCTTGGCCGTTACTACCTTGACCCCACGAGCAGCTGCATAGACGCCGGGAACATCTCAGCGGCCGACGCGGGGCTCTCGAGCTATACAACGCAGGCCGACGGCTCGCCCGACGCTGGTCAGGTGGACCTCGGCTTCCACTACCACGTGGAGTAGGGACCTCACAGACCCCGTTTTCTCACCATACGAAACAGACACTACGCGTAGGTTGAGAACCCCGATCCAGCATCTTGGGAGGGACGAGGCGGATCATTCGCCTGCTCCTGGAAGTAGCCGTCCGACGCCTCGTAAATCACTACGGAGAAATGGGTCTCAAGTAAGGGGCTGGATCAGAAGGCTCTCAACTATAGTCTGGCTTGCTGCTGTCTGACAACCCATTTACTCCCTACATTGACGTACATCACAATGCATGGAGCAGTATTCATGCCAGAGTTGGCGATGATATCCGTATCTAGTGCCGCTTCGACGACTAAATGCCGCTATATTGCGGCCATCCGAACTGCCGTTTTTGAAGGGGCCCGGAATAAGGCGAACGACGCATCGATTGAATTCTCTACGGTTAGGTTCTCTGAAGCGTAACATATCGTGACACCTAAATGGGCGATATCGGCAGTTCACGGCTTAGCACGTATGTATTAAGACGTAACCAAAACTGACAGCCCGAAATGCGATCTGCGTTCAGCCCCTTGCCGCGGCGCCGAAACCACCTATCCGGCAGGAACGCTGTGGTCTCGCCCGAGCCGCTCCCTTAACAACGCGGCGAACTCGAGCGCTTGCTGAGGCGTGACGACTCGATGGCGGCGGGAGTTGGCAATGAATTGGCCGGCTGTTTGAATAAATGGCCGTAAATGACGGAATATGTTGGTAACCTCCATCCAGCAGGGGTGCATGCAGCCGGGGCACCCTCGCCTGAGATTCGCCCAGTATTCTACGAACCTGGGCGATTCAAAGCGCGAGATGAAACCCGGTGACAAAAGCGAGTCCTTCGGCTCGAACTCATGACATATCGAGTATCCGCCAGCGGGATCAACCGTGAAGTACAGCGTCCCGGCATCACAGATTCGCGGGTGATGGCCCTTTCGCAGCACGAATTCCCGCATCTCCCTCAAGAAACGAGTAGAGTTCAGTATCGTTCCCTCTCGTTTTCGGCCCAAAAGCGTACTCATTGTCTCCATGAATTTGATCTTGCACGGAAAGGTCAGCTCAAGTTCCGGCGCGTAGTCAGCAAACCTGAGATTGGACTTCCGTCTCGGGGCTAGCTCAGTTGGCATGAAGTTGGCACGAAACCCAAGAAACGAGGCGAACTCCTCGAGAAAGGGGAGCTGATCGACGTTGACCGAGGACACGCAGACGGACATTACCAGCAGAGAGCCGCGTCTGCTCAAGACCCTTGAGAACAGAACCATGTTGGAAACGACTCTCTCCCACAGACCGTTGTCGCTGCGACAGATATGTGCCTCCTCCTCCGGGAATAGCGTGTTTAGCGAGATCGAGACCGAGTGGATACCCGCGTCAACGACGGCTCTTATCTTACCCTCATCTACATCGACTGCGTTGGTCATCAGCCGAGTGATCAGACCCTTACTCTTAAAAATACTAACGATCTCGGGGAGGTCTTCACGCAAGAAGGGCTCGCCCCCGCTGAGGCTCACAACAACCACGCCCATGTCGCGGAGTCGGCTTGCCAGCACGTCGATTTGGCTTAGACTAAGCTCATCCTCCCTATTGGCGCGCCGCCAGACGCTGCACATCCTGCACCTTAGATTGCAGCGGTCAGTCACTTCATAGATTACGTAAACCGGCTGGCGCCTCGTGAGCGCTGCCTTCGTCAAGTGATAGACAGCCCTTGCGGTCTGATTCTCGCGCATATAGCCTCGTCTCAATCGGGGTGCCTCTGAAATCGCTTGCTTTTGGAAAGGAACGCCAGCAGCCTCACAAATCCCCTCCAAATCCGATGAATATCGCCGAATGACCGGACCTTCGCGAGTTTCTTAAGCGCGTATGATGGCCTGAAGTAAAATGAGCGCTTGGCGAGCGAGAGCATCTTTCGTATCTCCTGCTCGTCGCGGTAGCCAAACGGCACGAAGACGGGTTCATAGCAGTCGTAGCGGGAGAAGTCCATGTTCAATCTTCCGTATTTGTGGGCATCCTCGAATATCTTTGTCCCGGGGAACGGGGTGGTAATGTGGAAGTCCGCGTAAGTGGGCTTTATCTCCAGCGCGAATCTGATCGTCTCCCTCGCCAACTCGGGCGTCTCCCCAGGCAGGGCGATCATGAACGAAGCCGTTGTCTCAATGCCCCCGTCATTGCTCCATTTCACTGCGTCTCTGGCCTGCTTGAGAGTCGTCTTCTTATCGAGAAGGTCAAGAAGCTCCTGAACGCCCGACTCGACGCCATAGAGAAGCCACCAGCAACCGGAACGCCGCATCGTCTCCAGCGTATCGGGATCAACGATATCCACCCTTGTACCCGCTGACCAGGTGATGTCCATTTTCTCAGTGATCAGAATGTCGCAGAGCTCGTGCAGCCATTTTTTATTGGCCGTAATCGTGTCATTCCAGAAGAATATCTCCCTTGCGCCATAGCCGCGCTTGAGCTCGTCGATCTCCTTGACGATGTTCTCCGGCGTCCTGAGCCGCAGCCTCGTGCCCATGACAGTGGTGTTGTTGCAGTGTATGCGCATCTGTAAGGGCAGCCCCTACTCCCCCCCATCACGTGGATCGCTGGGAGACGACTGTGCTGGTGAGGAAGAGGCACATACCTCTCCATCGGCAGCAGATGCCGCGCTGGGAACGGAAGCGTATCAAGGTCCATGATGAGAGGAGGCCTCTCGGTGGCAACCGGCCCCCCGAAATCAGTCTGAAAGGCTATCCCGGGGATCGCCCATAACGTCTTCTCATTCCACAGGAACGCCTCTTTGTCCCAGT
>CAYZPW010000081.1:5809-9810 GCA_964480475.1 uncultured bacterium
TCCGCAGCCGCAAAGGCCTCAACCAGCGACAACAGCGGTATCTCGCCCTCGGGATAAACGACAACATCAAATTCCGGCGCCTCTTTCAGGATCTTTTCCTTGAGCGTTGCCGCATGGTGGCCGCCCAAGACGATAAGAATCTCAGGGAATCGCGACCTTATCAGGCCAGCGAGCCGGCGATTGGCCTCAAAAAGCGGCGTGATTGACGTAAGTCCGATGACCTTGGGTTTGATTGCAGCGATCCGGTCAAGCACATCCTCGGCCGGAAGTTCGAGCGCCAGCGCGTCAACGATTTTGGCGGAAACGCCGTGCTGAAGCAGGTATGCTGCCAGCGAAGCCAGCCCAAGGGGCGGTGTGTGAGTTTTGATGATCTGCCGCGTCCGCGCCTCTTCCCTATAGTAGCTACACGTTACAAAAAGCACATCGGCCTGCTGAGCAGCTGTCATTTAGTCATCCTCGTGTGCCGAAGTCCAACTTATTCAGGTTCAGGTATAATATCCCGGCCCCGGCCGATTGCAACCGGCGCGAGGGTTGGATGTGTATTCAGTTTACAGTCTAACGGTGTGGCATAGGGAGTCGTCCGATGCTGGCCCGTGGGTACTTTGTTACATCGGGGTGCCCACCTGCTTCCTGAAAAGAGCCTGGCATTCCCGAGAAGCTCCCACATTGCCCGCCTCTGGCGCTTCGGTTCGTATAAGCGGCAACGCGGCCATACCGGGGAGCACGGTGGCCGGCTGAGGAGCGCGAGAATTCAGTGAGCGAGATCAGGAATCGGGACTGAATCCGCCTACGCCGCCAGAGGTAGCGAACCAAGGTCTGCCGTCGGGTCCTTCGGCCATGTCATAGGCCCAATAGCCCGGAAAGCCGAGGCCACAGTCAAACTGCCGAAAATCTGCGCCGTCGTACATCGTCACACCATCTACGCCCCCCAGCCACAGCCGTCCCGCCGAATCGTAGTCCGCAACGAAGACATCGGCGTGCGGGACCTCCTCTTCGCTGCATGTAGTCCAGGTCGCTCCGTCGAAGAACGACACACCTTCCCCATCCATGCCGACCCAGACTGTTCCGTCCTGCGCCACCGCCAGGCAATAAACCCTATCCGTGGGCAGCCCGTCCTCGGTCGTGTAGCCCGTCCAGGTTGCACCGTCAAAATGCGCTACTCCGCCTCCTCCGAACTCTGGATGCACGACGGCGGAGATCCATACATCGCCGAACGCTCCCATCTCAATATCCGTCACCGCTCCGCCCAAGACAGGATTGTCATCTGAGGTGACCATGCTCCAGGTCTCGCCGTCAAGGACTGCAACGCCCTTCCCGCCCAGGCCGCACCATATCCGACGTTGACCGTCAATCGCGATGCAGTTTACCCAATCAGGGGCGCCGTCTTCCCTGTAATAGGTCCAGGTCTCTCCGTCGAACTTGACCAGACCCGCCCCTTGGGCGCCGCCTTGAGTAGCAATCAGAAGATTGTCATCCACATCGAACTTCAGTGCCGATACATGGTCGCCGGCCTGGTCATGATACGCCCAACTTGCACCGTCGAAGTTGCTGAGACCGCCCATAAACGGAGACCCACACCATATCTCGCCTGCCCCGGAAACTGCTACGCTTCTGACATCAGTGTCCGGATTCAACGGACCATCCGTGAGATAGAAGTTGTGCCAGCTTGAGCCGTCGAAGATGCAAAGCCCCTTCTGATACGTCCCGGCCCACAGCGCCCCGTTCGCATCGAACGCGAAGCACAAGACGTTGGCGGCAATCCCATCATCGCGGGTGTATGTCGTCCAGGCATCTCCTTGAAGCCGACAGACCGAGCCGACGCCAATTATGTTAAGAGGACGCGTTCCGAACCAGACCACGTCATAGCCCTCGAACATTATGCAATCCACCTCCGGTTCGGCCAGCCCGTCCGCAGTTGTGAAGTTGGTGAATGTCTGACCCTCGAATCTGCTCGCTCCGGCGTTGGTCCCGAACCATATCCGCCTCTGCGGGTCCTCGTTGACGCAATAGACAACGTCGCTGGGAAGGCCGTCCGAGGCCTTATAAGTTCGCCAGCTTGGACCTCCCTCAAAAACGGAGACGCCGCCTCGAGTCGGGAACCAGACCCGGTCCCGGCTGTCCACGAATATCCCAGAGCCGTATTTCCTCGCCAGACCGTCGTCAGTGGTGTAGCTCAGCCAAAATGTGCCATCGTAACACGAGACACCCTCGTTGGTGGAGCACCACGTCCGGCCAATTGAATCGAACGCGACGCCGGAGACCCAGTCGCCCAGAAGCCCATCCTCCGTCGTGTAGGCCTTGAATCTACCGTCCTCGTAACGGATGACGCCGCCGCCCGAACTCCTGCTCATTGGATTACCTGAGCCGAGCCATAGCGCGCCATCAGGGCCCACGGTGATGCTCTGGATCGAGGGGTAGGGAAGGCCATCTGCTGTCGTGTATTTCTTGTAGTGCCCAGTGCCCAGATTCGCCTCGATGAACCCGGTAGTAGTTGCGGCATAGACCATCCCGTCATCTCGCAGCAGAAGGTCCCTGATTTCGTTCGAGTTCGAATATGTCTCCCACGCGCCTCGTTTGAGCACGTTGAACCTAACGGTGTCGATAGGATCGAAATCGAGAGTCCCAGCAGCGGCCAGCCCAGCGTGGACTCTGTATCTGTGGAGCGCCTCAATCGGTGGAGAACCGCTGGGAAGACCAATCTGCAGAAAATCGACCGGGCCGACTCGCGCCCCTCCCGACAAGACAACCCCAGATACTGCTGGCGCCAGCTCATTGGACCATCCGGGGTAAAAGAGAAACTCGCCAGAGGGGACCTCGAGCGCGAGGTAGAGGTCCACCTCAGCCTCCATCGGCGTCATGTTGATCGCCGACAACGAGACCGTGAGCACGTCGCCAGCGTAATAGCTCGTGGCGTCCGTATTGACGTCAATGGTCGTCCCGAAACCGAACAACAACCGACACGCAGCGACAACCAATGCTGCGAACGTTGAGAAGAAGAGTGCTCTTCGCATCTTGCTGCCTCCCTATGAATGTCTGTTTCCGGGTTTGGCGTGGTCGCCTACCCCCAACCAAAACCAGATGTTGCCGATGGGCCGC
Source organism: uncultured bacterium (assembly GCA_964480475.1). Lineage (GTDB taxonomy): Bacteria > B130-G9 > B130-G9 > B130-G9 > B130-G9 > CAYZPW01. The sequence goes on from CAYZPW010000081.1 coordinate 8,906, forward strand.
CCGTGGGTCGTATTAGGCTCACAGAAGATGCGGTCCTAATTGTGAAAAACGATAACCGACATACCGTCAGCACGTCAAGCGTTTTTGTGCTTCTGCCGAAGATTGAACCGGCAGTAGGCGCGACGGAACCAACCGGAGCGCCTGTCTGGATTAAAGTGGAAACCAACGCGACCAGTCCGAGGCCCCGAGCAAGCGTGGCAGCGCCTCGAATCTGGTGTGCAGGGGCAGAATAAGAGCATAACACGCATCAGTGGGGAGGCCTGTTCCGACATGTCCACCTTGACAACATACCGCCCATAACCAATAGTCTGCCAAAACAGACAATCCGTGTCCTGTAAAACCTAGAAGAATCGCTAGCTTGGAGGGCTGCCGATGCAGCTTTGGCCAGATAATGGACTGTGCGAGAATCTCAAGATAAGGCGCTGGTTCGTTGTTGGATTGGTTCTGCTCGCGGTGCTGCTAACCGGCCCTGGGGTTGGCGCCTACTATACAGGCGAAGCACTGCAGAAAATAACGGCGCGTGACTGGGGCATCTCAGCTTCATTGTTCAGTGCTATTGTGGAGCCACACAGATCTGGATACTACCGGCCCTTGATGGAGAGGGTATTCACAGTTGGCGCGTATGAGGTGTTCGGGACAGACCCTCTAATACCTCGAGCGTTCAGGTTTGGGCTTTATGCCCTCACCTGCGTCTTGGTATTCCTGATCCTGGAAGCTTTGTCCCAGAGCTTCCTTACGGCCGCCGTAGGCGCTGTCATCTTCACCATTATGCCGAGTCACGTTGAACCGGTCTTTCAGATGGTGTCACCACCTGTTTATTCGGTTTTCTTCTCGATGTTGACGCTCTGGCTTGCTGGGCCGAGTTTCCGCAAAAAGGCATCCTGGCTCAAGAGCCTCTTTGCCTC
>CAYZPW010000081.1:9820-16454 GCA_964480475.1 uncultured bacterium
TTCATAGCTGGGCTGCTCACCTATCCGGACACCTTCATGGTGGTCATTCCCATGCTGATTGCATACGAGCTGCTTTGGGGCCTGGGCGGGGGACGCGCTGCGCTCAAGAAGCGCCTGATCAGAGCTCAACTGCCTCTTTGGACCATCTCCGTGATGTATCTTGGGTTGAGGTTCTACCAGTTCATGTCGGTGGGCGACGCGGCGGGGGCATGGATAATCACTGCCAAGGGCTTGACTGTGGCCTCGGCAGCGAAAAGAATGATACCAATTGTATATGGGATCATCCGCCCGCTGCAGCTCTCGCCGGCGCTTTGCGTCGCAGCTTTTTTGCTGCTTTGTCTTGGCTGCAGAGCAAAGTGGCGACTCACATTGTTTCTGTTGCTATGGACAGTAGTCACGCCGGCTCTCAACTATGGGCTGGTTGACGTTCTGCCACGACGTGTTTACCTGGCCTCATTTGGGATGGCCGGTCTGCTTGCTCACCTGCCAATCTCGTGCTTGGGAGGCGCGCTTGAGCACGAGAGGAGGCGACCGTTGGTTGTGCTGCTTGAATGGGTAACAGTGATTGCTGTTGGCTATTGGGTATTTGAGCTTCTGAACATGGGCTGGGCCGAGCTCTTCTCGGGCCAAGGGCTGACACGTCATCTCAGATTCTTCGTCGCGCCCATTGCGGCAATTGCGTTGGCAGCAAGATGCGCACTCACGAGGAGTTTGCGGCCCAAACTCTCTATAGCTCCGCTCAGGTTTCTGTCTTTTGCGGTGCTTGTTCTGATCGTTGGCTTCTATGCCGGTGGTTTCCTGAGGGCCTTTGGGATGTTTATGGACGAATCCGAGCAGGCCGCGCAGGTCCCCAAGGCGATTGTCGCAGCGCAGCCGACCGTTCCGGACAACGCTTGGATTCTAATAGTCTTGCCGGACAGCATCCCGGTTGACAGTCCCCTTTCTCCCCCGGGGAACATCCAAGTGTTTATCCGCGCCGAATACGGCAAGAACCTGGAAGCGCTTTTTTTCAGGAGCTGGGTCAGAGACTTGCAGCGCAAAGCGATTCGGCCAAACCAGACAGTGTTAGCATTTCGGTTTGACGGTCAAAGGGCAGTGAAAGACCCTGTGCTGGCTGAGCGCGTTGTTGGACGGCAGAAGTCCTATATGGGACTGTCCTTTGACGTGATACATGCCCGGGCTGTTGCTGCAAGTCCGGGTGCGAGTCAATTGCACCTCAACGCCGAGGTTGATACCATGCTGATTGACAGGCTCGATCTCCAGCTGAGGACACCGGCATCCCAGGCAACCGTGCAGCTGGAGTTTACAGCAAATGGTCGTCCCGTTGAGCTTCAGCTGTCAGCTCGGATTGAAGGCACTAGGGCGACTGTTCGTCTGGCTCAACAGCCGCTCTGGATGCTTGCGGGCAAGCCGGGTCAGGTCAGCGTAAGCGTTCTTGCCGGGGCCGCCTCCCTGCCCATTCGGCAGGCAGCCTTTGTTCAGACCGCGGGTTTGATTAGTGAATCGCCGGGCATCTCGACGCTCCCACCCATATCTCCTCCAAGCGCAACCCTGGTACGCCTGACGATAATGCAGTATGAGATTGACCGGTGCATTGCGTTGCCCTGATTACCCCGGACCGCAGCCATTTGACAGCTGAAAGATGCCGCCAGAAGTGTGCCAGTTCCTCCCAAAAAGCCCGGCAGATGCTCGCCTCTTTAGCTATGTGTTCGACTGATACTGTGTGGCCAAAGTAAAGATAAGCCGATTGCCCCCAAGCAGCAGAATGCAGACTTGTTTGGCGTCGCGAGCAACTTTCAGGCCATTCTGCGAGGCGCACCGGAGGTTCGTGCCCATTTGCCTCGTCTCATTCTGGTTCACCTTGCAGATTGTCGGGACAAAAGGTGGCCCAGCTTCGTCCAAGCAGTCTAACAATAGGTGAACCAACACGGCGCAACATGGCCCCAGAAGTCCAGCGCCACCTAATCCCTTATCTGTTTCGACCCGCTTCACTTCTTGGGAACCTATCAGCGAGATTGGGGTTGACTATCGAGAGGCGATTCAGGTATTGTCGGTTGCTCGCAGAGACTTGGGGCACAGACAGCACTCGTTAATCACACTACAAGCACCAGTCATCAAGAGTAGCTTAAACCTTTAACAGAGGAGAGACAGAGAAGATGGCAACTTTGCAGCAGAAGTTAGCCGTGCAGATTCCGCAGTATCGTCAGAAGATCAAGGCGTTTGCGAAGGAGCACGGCGCCAAGGAGATATCGAAGGTTACGGTGGCGCAGTTTTTGGGAGGTCTCCGGGGCGTTTACGGCCTGTTGTGCGACACATCGCTCGTCGAGCCTGACAAGGGCCTGATAATCCGCGGCCATCCGCTGCTCGAGATCAAGGACAAGTGGCCTGAGGAGATATTCTTCTGCCTCTTGACCGGCGAGTTCCCGGATGATGAGGCAAAGAAAGCCCTCCAGCAGGACCTCGACAAGCGTTCCTATGTCCCGGAGTACGTTTGGGATGTCCTTATGGCCATGCCCGAGGACAGCCACCCGATGGCGATGTTGGACACCGCCATTCTTGTCCTGGAGCGCGAGAGCGTGTTCCGCAAAATGTACTCGGAGGGCATGACCAAGGACCAGTATTGGATTCCCGCGCTTGAGGATGCGCTTCACATTCTGGCCAAAGTCCCTTCGATTGCAGCGGGGGTCTATCGCATTCGCTATGACAAGGGCGACATAATCCCCTGGACGATGGGCCTCGACCTGGGCGCCAACTACGCCAACATGCTCGGTATCGCTGACCCAACGGGCGATTTCGCGAAGCTGATGAGACTGTATCTAACTTTCCACTCCGATCACGAGGGCGGCAACGTCTCCGCCTACACGTGTTTCACCGTTTCGTCGGCGCTTTCTGACCCGTATTACGCGGTGTCCGCTGGCCTGAACGGGCTGGCTGGCCCGCTTCATGGCCTTGCCAACCAGGAGTGCCTCAACTGGATACTGGCGCTGATGGAGAAGTTCGACGGCGTTCCCACGAAGGAGCAGATTGAAAAGCACACAAGGGACACACTTGCGGCCGGCAAGGTCGTTCCGGGCTATGGACACGCTGTCCTGAGAACGACCGACCCACGCTTCGCCGGGTTCCTCGAGTTTGGTAACGAGCACATTCCTGAGGACCCCGTGTTCAAGACTGTCGCCACAGTCTTTGAGGTCGTTCCGAACGTCCTGAAGGAGTTCCCCAAGATCAAGAACCCCTGGCCGAACGTTGACGCCGGCTCAGGCTCGCTGCTCTACCACTACGGGCTCCGCGAGTTCGAGTATTACACCGTGCTGTTCAGCGTATCCAGGGTGATGGGAATGCTCTCGCAGTTGATCCTGCACCGTGGCATCGGAACTGCAATCAACAGGCCGAAATCGCTTGACTTCAATCGACTTTCATCGTTGGTCTAAGACCACTACGTCGGGGAGTGCCTCTTTGAAGGGGCATTCCCTATTTCAAGACCACGGCCAGTAGGATGACAGAAGGATACGATTATGGGACGGACGCTAGCAGAGAAAATCCTTTCTGAGCACGCAGGACGCGCGGTTCGGGCCGGCCAGTTCATCATCGCCTCGGTTGATGTCTGCCTGGTGCAGGACGGCACAGGCCCGCTCGCGGTTCGGCAGCTTCAGAAGATCGAAATGGAACGAGTGGCGCACCCCGACAAAACGGTGCTCTTCCTCGATCACGCGGCGCCTTCTCCGCGCAAAGAGCTCTCAGACGATCACGCTTTGCTCAGGCGCTTTGCCAAGAAGACAGGGGCTGTGTTGTCCGAGGTTGGTGACGGGATTTGCCACCAGATCATACCAGAGGAATACTTGGCCCCCGGGGATGTTCACGTCGGTGCAGACTCTCACACTTGCACCGGCGGAGCACTTTGCGCGTTTGCGACAGGGATGGGCTCAACGGATGTCGCTATCGCGATGGCTTTGGGGAAGACGTGGTTCAGAGTTCCTGAGACGTTTAGGATACAGTTTGAGGGTAACTTCAGGGATGGTGTCTATCCCAAGGACCTGGTCCTTCACCTGATAGGAATGATCGGCGCGGACGGAGCAACCTACAAGGCGCTCGAATACTCCGGCCGGACCGTTGAGAAGCTGAACATGTCGGGGCGCCTCACGATTGCCAATATGGCAGTCGAGGCGGGCGCCAAGGTAGGGCTTTTCCCATCGGACGAGGTAACCGGGGCTTATTTGCAGGGGATGGGTCGAGGCGATGCTTTCAGGTCGATTTCGCCTGACGCGGACGCTGAATATGAGAGGACCATCGAGATAGATGTCTCGACGGTGGAGCCGACGGTCTCGTTTCCTCACACGGTCGATAACACCAGAACGATGAACCAGATACGGGAGATGGACCCCGTGAAAATCGACCAGGTCGTCATCGGGACCTGCACTAACGGGCGCCTCGAGGACCTTCAAGTGGCGGCGTCCATTCTGAAGGGCAAAAAGCGCGACAAGGATACTAGACTGTTGGTTGCTCCAGCGTCCAGGAGCATCCTGACCGCGGCCCTCAAGGATGGGACGCTTCAGACCTTGATCGATGCTGGTGCCTTGATTCTGCCGCCAGGCTGCGGGCCTTGTGTTGGCGTTCACCAAGGCGTTCTCGGCGACGGCGAGGCGTGCTTGACCACGCAAAACCGCAACTTCCTGGGCCGGATGGGCAATCCCAAGGGCTTCATTTACCTGGCTTCCCCCGCAACGGCCGCGGCGACGGCCTTGACTGGGAAGATAACCGATCCTCGGGAGGTGATATGATGGAGAAGATGAGAGGCAAGGCCTGGAAATTCGGGGACGACATCAGTACGGACCACATCGCCCCGGGGCGGCTTTTCCACCTGCGCTCCAATCTACCGGAGCTGGCAAAGCACGTTCTGGAGGACGCAGACCCCGAGTTCGCGAACAAGATGCGCAAGGGCGATTTCGTGGTCGGCGGCAACAACTTCGGCCTGGGTTCAAGCCGCGAACACGCGCCAACTATTATAAGGATGGCTGGAGTAAGCGCGGTCCTGGCCAAATCGTTCGCAAGGATATTCTACAGGAACGCTATCAATGTTGGTTTGCCGGCCATAATCTGCAACACCGACAGGATAGACGCTGCTGATGAGCTCCAGGTCGATCTTGACGCGGGCGTCGTTCACAACTTGACTAAGAAAAAGGAGATTCCATTCGCCCCGCTGCCCAAGGTCATGCAGAAGATACTTGAGGACGGCGGGCTTCTGAATCACATTGGCAAATATGGCGATTTCAACCTTGACTAACTCCTTGTGAGAGGAAAGAGGAGATTGACAGTGCAATTTGACAAGATAGCTCCGCCGACAGACGGGGTGAGGATCACTGTTGAGGGCGACAAGCTTGTCGTTCCTGATAATCCTATCATCCCAGTCATCGAGGGTGATGGTATTGGCCCCGACATTATGCGCGCTGCGCGCCGCGTGCTGGATGGCGCCGTTCATAAGGCATACGCGGGCAAGAGGCGGATCGTGTGGTTCGATGTCTATGCCGGCGATAGCGCCCAGGCCAAATACGGTGAGGTGCTTCCCCAGGACACGATCAACGCCATCAGCCACTTTCTCGTTGCCCTCAAAGGCCCCTTGACCACACCGGTGGGCGGCGGCTATAGGAGCCTCAACGTCACGATGCGGCAGGTCATGGAGCTCTACAGCTGCGTCCGACCCGTCAGGTATTTCGCGGGCGTCCCGAGCCCTGTGAAGCACCCTGAGCGGATGAACATCGTCATCTATCGTGAGAACACCGAAGACGTCTATGCTGGTATCGAGTGGCAGGAAGGCACCGAAGAAGTCAAGAAGGTCATCGAATTCCTCAACAAAGAGATGGGCAAGAACATCAGAATGGACTCGGGCATCGGCATCAAACCGATAAGCGTGTTCGCTACCAAACGCCTCGTCCGAGCTGCGATCAGATATGCGATCAAGCGTCATAGAAGGAGCGTTACCCTGGTTCACAAGGGCAACATCATGAAGTTCACCGAGGGCGCCTTCAAGGATTGGGGCTATGAGCTGGCCAGGGAGGAGTTCGGCGATATGACCATCACCGAGCAGGAGCTCTGGGACAAATACGACGGCAAGCAGCCCGAGGACAAGATAGTCGTCAAGGACAGGATCGCAGACAGCATGTTCCAGCAGGTTCTGACGCGCACCGAAGAGTACGAGGTCGTTGCGCTTGCCAATCTGAACGGTGATTATCTCTCCGACGCCTGTGCCGCGCAGGTGGGCGGCCTGGGCATGGCGCCGGGCGCAAACATCGGCGATGAGATCGCGCTCTTTGAGGCGACGCACGGCACGGCGCCCAAATACACCGACCAGGACAAGGTCAATCCGACGTCACTGATCCTGTCCGGCGTCATGATGCTGGAGCACCTCGAGTGGGACGAAGCCGCGCAGCTGGTCTATGCCGCGATAGCCAAGACCGTCCAGCAGAAACGTGTCACTTATGATCTGCATCGCTTGATGGAAGGCGCCACCAAACTCAAGACGTCGGAATACGCCTCGGCCTTGATAGAGAACATGGCGTAGTATTCCCCTGTTGTTCATGGGGGGCGCCTCACCGGTGTCCCCCATTTTGCTTTTACCCACCGCGTGTGATATAGGGCTGCA
>CAYZPW010000082.1:0-16343 GCA_964480475.1 uncultured bacterium
CGAGGCGCTCGCGGCAAATGAGAAGGTGTGCAGCTACATCGACATCCCGGTTCAGCATTCCGAGGACAGAGTGCTCGCGGCAATGAACCGCAAGATAACCAAGCGGCAGCTTGTCGATCTCATATCGAGAATCAGGGCCGCCGTTCCTGAAATAACGTTACGGACAACCGTCATGGTCGGCTTCCCCGGCGAGACCGAGGCCGAATTTGACCGACTAATGGAGTTCATCGAAACGGTCCGGTTCGACAGGCTCGGCGCGTTTGCATACTGTCGTGAGTCGGGCACGCCGGCCGCCGCGTTAAACGGCCAGACCCCTGACGAAGCCAAGCAGGACAGACTGGACGCGGTCATGCAGCTTCAGGCCAGCATCTCTCTGGAGCAGAACCGCAAACTAGTGGGGAAAGAACTAGGTATTATCATAGACCATGCGGGATACGAGAAGGGAAGAGGCCCTCAGCTCATTGGCCGAACGCGCGGACAGGCGCCGGACGTTGACGGCGTGATCCGCGTCAAGGGCAGCGCCTCGCCCGGCGATCTCATCAAGGCGCAAGTAACGTCGGCCGGCACGTATGACCTCGAGGCGAAACTGGTGGTTTGACGGCGAGAAGCGTCTTCTAGTGCCGCGTTCCGCCAATCCCTCACGCGAATCCTTCGCACCGAGGCGGCGTTTAGCAAAATGAAGGGTCAAGTCGTCGCGATCTGCTGAGCGCCTTTGGGTCGCCGTCGAGCCAAGGCAGAGGCCAGCGCGGCGCCGACAACGCCCGTTGAGAGCACTAAGAACGGAATCAACGTAACCCGTCTGAGGCCGAATGCCGTGAATGTGGGAGAGCTCAGTCCTCCCGTGATAATGCCCACGAGGAAGGACACGGCTACCAGGCCAGCGAATGTCTTGAGTGCAGCCGCTGACGGCCACCATGCCAGCACCGCAAGCGACAAGACCGCCAGACAAAGCACAACGGTCTGCGGCAACGAGGCGCCGTGACAAATCGGCCCGAAGTGGAATCCCCATATCCCCACGGCAACTGCCATCGCCGCCTGCACTCCATGCCGTCGGGCAATACGGTAAACCAGGTAATTGACCCACAGCGCAAGGCCTATTGTGAAGCCAAAGCCCGCATACAGTCCGAGATAGTATCCGATCCAATACCATAGGGATGGGGTGATGTGAGACATTGGGTCGGAAGGACCCAGAAAGAAAGCCAAAGGCCCATTCTGTATTACGGGATACTTGACGAACAACACCAAGATCAAGCCCGAAAGCGTCAGCGTTGATGATGCTGTTCGTCGTTTCATCCAGCTGAACAACAGGTATCCCATCGCGAAGAACACAACTAGGTGAACGGCGGTGAAGCCCATAATAACGCCCGTGCTTGGCCCGCCGCGCGCCAGCCACGACCAGGGCCTAAGCGCCATCAGCCGGTCATAGAGCGAAATCGCGAGAAGACTCACGACAAGCGCCGCCACCTGAAGCCGCTTATCGATCTTGAACGATTGAAGGCCAGTATCCGACAGGTTCTTACCGTTCCTTGACTCATGCATCAGCCGATACCTCCCTGAGATTATGCGTCAAGACAGTCGTTGCATCGACATTCTCATAAGATGCACTGGAATGTCAAATCGAGGTCGGCGCCGCACACCTGCACGTAGATCGGCTCATGCTGGGCAGGGCATTCTGTAGGGGCGCGGTCTTAAGACCACGCCCGTTTGATTGATTGCCGTATCCGGGTATTCGTTTGCGATATAAAACGGGCGGAGACAAGCCCCGCCCCTACACAATCCCAGATTCGACTTATGTCCCGGCCTCCAAGCAGCACCCCTACACAATGTTGGTCTTGCGAATAGCCACGCCGAGGCGCCGGAAGTCGTTGCCGCCGTCAACGTCGGCCGGGCGCCAGAGGTCGCATCTCAGCAGGACCTCGATGGCGTCGCCGTCGATGATACGGGGCACCTGCACCTCGACCTGCTGCCAGCCATCCTGAAGGGCCAATTCAGTCAGCGGACTGTCATTCACTAGCACGCTGAGTTCAGGGGACGCGCCCTTCAGGAGGTCGAGGCGCAGCGTTGCCTCGCGCTTGGGGTTGTGAATGGCAAGCTTCCCCTCGCCGTTCGACCATCGAAACGGGAACTTCGCCTCCCACATCTCAACCGGATACCAACCGGAGACGAACGGCTGCTGAGCAGTGGCGTCGAACTCGCGGGGTAGGGGAGAGGGCATTGCCTCTTCGAGCCTCACGTGAAGGGCATCCGCGATCTTCGCCCAATCGAAGCGCTCTTCCGCGAGTTTCCTCGCTGCCGCCGCTAGCAAGGACGCCACCTTCGGGTTATCGCGGAGATGACGTATCTTCTCGGCGAATTGCTCTGGTTCGCAGATGACGGCGTGTTTACCATCCACAAGGCTAGTCCCTCTTGCTCCCACAGTTGTTGTTACAATCGGAAGGCCAGCGGCCATGTAGTCGAACATCTTGAGGCTCGTGCCGGAACCGGCCACAACCGGATTGATCGCAACGTCCGCCGCCGCGAGCCAGAGGTTCTTGATCCTCTCATCGACGACGCCCAGAACGCTCAGGTTGTCCGGGAACTCAAGGTTCTCAAATACAGACGAATACTGGTCTTTCACGCTGCCGATGACCACGATCTCATAGTCGGGCAGAGCAGGAGAGAGGTGGTCCTTCAAAAAAAGCAGGCCGTCAAGATTGGGCGGATGCCACGATGCGATGAATAGCGCGACCGGCCCATCACAGCCGAGCTCTCTCCTTGCCTTCTTGCGAGTTCTGGCATCTGGCACACCGATCGCGCTAGTATCAACTGCGTTAGGGACGACCCAAATGCTCTCCGCATCAGTCCCGAACATCGACGCGAGGTCCTTCGCCTCATGCTCCGAAGTGGCCCAAACAACATCAGACTGACGAGCCGCCGCCCGCTCGACGCGCCTTGTCTCACTCAGCAGGCGCCGGCCCGTTCTGGAACCCTTCAGGCAATCTGCCTTGAGCGTCGTCTCAACGTTGTGCGCCTCATACACCACAAGCCTCGTCCGCTCACGGCGGCGAATCGCATCGAACAGGAAAGGATGCGACGCCACAACGACATCAGCCTTTTGAACGAAATGATCGATGACCTTCCCGATCATCGGGCTTTCTTTCATGAGCCTTGGCATGGCAACGTCCGAGATAGGAAGCCCGGCGGCTTTCTCCAGTTCCCACTGCTTGCGGCTGTGGCTGGGCGTCATGGGGACCCTTACCTCGACTAGGCCGTCCGAGAGCTCATTCATCTCATATCGTTCGTTGTAGTTGCCTACGGAAACGATGACTATGTTGTAGTAGCGTGCCAGACGTCGATAAAGCTGAAAAATGCGAGCCTTGCCGCCCCCGACAGGAGGATAGATTCCATAAGGCGACAGGACACACATAATTCTCTTATTCTGTCGGGACTTATTAAAGTTCAGTTGGAGGTAATTGTAGGGTCTCAGCAGCTCGCTGACCAGGCCCTCCCAGGTGATTCTAGAGACTGTCTCAAGCCCTCTTTCGCCTAGCTCCCTCGCCATATCGGGGCTTCCGGCGAGCAATGACATCTTCTCAGCGATCGCACGCGACTCAGGTGCGCAGACGAAGCCGTTCAGGCCATCCTCGACCAACTCCGTCGGGCCACCGGAATCCATGCAAGTTATCACCGGTTTTCCGCATCTCATCGCCTCAACCGTAACCAGCCCAAAATCCTCCTGAACAGGCACAAATAGCACCGCCAGAGCGTCCGAATAGAGCCTGGCGAGCTGCTCGTCCGTAAGGGTACCCAGAAACTCGATCCTGGGGTCGCTCGCGGCAAGAGCTTGAAGATAGGGCCTCTGCGGCCCGTCTCCAGCAATGAGCAGCCTCACATCTTCCTGAATGTGCGCCATCGCCGAGACAAGCAGGTCGATCCGTTTCGGCGCATCCAGCCTACTCACCGCGAAGAAGTAGTCGTAGTGTCCCTGCGATAGCCCCTTCAGAGAAGTAGGTGGATAGAGAACTACTGGCTCATAACATCCTTGGGGAAAATAATCAGCCCTTCGCTTCACCGTCTCCGAAAGGCAGAAGAAATGGGAAACCCGCCGGCTCGAGAGGCCAATTCGATCGAACCAATGGACAACGCGCCGTATCAGAGGCCCAGGAAATCCAAGCAACGAGGCGCTGAGCCAGGTTTTCACGCCCAACGGCAGAGGATACGTGTCGTAAAGCCCGCGAAGTCGATGACACATATAGACAATATGTTTATTTGATCGGCACATCCACGCCGGGTATTTGAGTGAGACCACAAGGTCGAAGTGGCTCAGGTCCAGGCGCCAGAATCTGATGTATGAGGAGATGATCTGCCACCAGCTCCGCTCAGGCGCGGGCATCTTGATTACCTCGACCTGATGCCCAGCCTTTTCTAGCGCGTTAGCAAGCCCGCCAGCGAGTTTCTCTATTCCGCCGGGCGAGAAAGGGACCGAGCTGGGCAGAGGGATAGCGATTTTCATTGAGTTTGAGTCGCGTCAGTTAGTTCACATAACATACCTTATCAGAACCAACTTGCGTTGGCTTCTCATAAGGTATCCCATCAAAATGCCAACTTGCGTTGGCTTCTCATAAGGTATCCCGTCAGAACGCCAACGTCCGTTGGCTTCTGATAAGGTATCCCGTGCAGCACCCAACTTGCGTCGGCTTCTGATAAGGTTTGGATTTTGATGGGGTGCTCGCCGCAAGACCCAACGGCTGCTGGTTTCTGATAAGCTGCCTCTTCTCACCGTCAGCACATGTCGGGTCACAATGAAGCGTCTCCTCTTAGAGTCCGAGACACGTTGAGTTTCTATGGAGCGAAATCAATAGGAGGTCGTGGCCGGTCATCTGTTGACGACAGAACCGATATGCGCTAGTGCTTCCGGACAAGAATCGTCGTTAGGCCGGTTCATGTTATGTGCTCGCCCTGGTAAGACGCGAGAGGCTGATGAAAAAACCGGTCCTGATGAAGTAGCCGTCGCGCAAAGTGTGACAATGCTTATAGCAATCTAGACCTCTTCTTCGCGGAACGTATCGCCTGCGAAGTCGATCTTCGCTGTTGGTTTCTCTGGTTCGGCGATTGGCATAATGATCTGGACGTCGTCCCTGTTGACAGCTACGAAGGTGCTCGAGTGGACGACCTTGCCGGTCGAGAGGGATGTTACCTCAGCCTCGGTGATCGGCAGAAAGTGCTTCTCCGGCATATTGAGTGTGTCCGTGAGTCTTGTCATGGCGCCCTCGGCCGGAACGAGCAGCTTCCCCACGATCTTGAATTGACTAGTAAAGATTTTGATATGAGCATCCCGGCGCGCAAACTGCTTCTTGATCTCCTCGGCCGCGAGCGTCGCAAACGTTGCGTCCTGGGTCATTCCCTCGGGGTCGAGGCGCGCAGCCTCAATGACGACGGGTTCGAACTCCTCGTCTTCCGCTCTCTCTGGCTTCTCCTCGCCAGTCTCATCCTTGAAATCCGATAAATCGAACTCCCTCATTTCATGCCCTCCCGGCTATTGAGGCGTTAGCTCTTCCGATTTAATGCTGAATGCGTCCGGCCAGGAGGCGCACCGTGACAGGCGAAAGGCCTTGCCAGACGTTATCCGCCCTGGTGGCCACGAGCACGGTAGTGCCCCGGTCGGATGCGCGATTCAGTATTGTCATTATGTCCTTGGCGGCAGAATTGTCAAGGCCTAGGATAGGATCGTCAGCAAGAAGGACTCTTGGTCGCGTGGCAAGAGCTCTAGCTATCGATAGCGACCTTCGCTCGGGTTCAGAAAGGGCCACTGGCAGGGCGTTGCTTCTGTGGGACAGTCCCACAAGTTCCAGCGCGTCTTTGGCACGTTGGAGCCCCGGTTTGCCATGAAAGCCAATGCTGGCCAACGCCAAAGTAATGGTTCTAACTGCAGATGTGCCTCTGAGAACCAGCGGCCTTGAGCCAACCACACCTATCGTCTTTCCCAGAATCTGCTGACGTCCGGTCAGGAAAACTCCTGCAACGTTCACGCCATCTACAAGAACGTGACCGTCGGTGGGCTTGAGCTGGCCACTTATGATGCGCAGAAGGGTCGTCTTCCCGGAATCGGCTGGTCCGCATATTACCGCGAACTGACCCTTCTTAACGGCAAATGAAATGTCCCAGAGCGCAAGGACATTCCTGCCAAAGGACCTACCTACGCCGAAAACCTCTACCATTGCAGCCATTTGCGCCAGGACTACGGGGTGATCCGATATAGGGTTCTTGGAAATGGGATCGCTTCCCTTATGTGCTTGATGCCGCATATCCAGGCCACGGTGCGCTCTATTCCCATCCCGAAGCCACTGTGCGGAACGCTTCCGAACCTTCTGAGGTCAAGATACCACTCAAACGGCTCCCTTGGCAGGTTGAAGTCCCTAAGCCGCTTTTCCAACGTCTCCAGATCATCCACACGCTGGCTCCCACCAACTATCTCGCCATAGCCCTCCGGCGCCATAATGTCGAAGCAAAGGACCAACTCCGGTTTCTCCGGGTGCTCCTTCATATAGAACTCCTTTGCCGTGAGCGGGAAGTTCATTACGAAAACGGGCTTGTCATACTCATCGCTCAGAGCGGTCTGCTCCGGAGCGCCAAAGTCCGACCCGTATTCGACCTCTATACCCCTTGTCTTGAGTATCTCCAACGCCTCGTCGTAGGCTATCTTGGGAAACGGCGCCTCAAGCTTCTCCAGGATGGTCGTGTCCCGCTCAAGCGCCTTCAGCTCTCTCGCCTTGTTCTTCAGGACCGACCTGACGAGATACACAATCATTCGCTCAGCGACGTCCGCCATATCGTCAAGATCGTAGTAGGCCGCCTCAGGCTCCACCTGCCAGAACTCCGTGAGATGGCGTCTGGTTTTTGATTTCTCTGCTCTGAAGGCAGGACCGAAGCAATAGACCTTGCCAAGCGCCATAGCGGTGGCCTCGTTGTATAGCTGGCCGCTCTGCGCCAGGTAGGCGGTCTGGTCGAAGTACTTGGTCTCGAACAAGGTGCTTGTCCCCTCACATGATGTCGGCGTGAAAACAGGGGTGTCCGCGAGGACGAAGCCGTCGCCGTCGAGAAAGTCTCGCACGGCCTTGATAACTTCGGCCCTTATTCTCAGGATGGCATTCTGCCGCAGGGAGCGTATCCAAAGGTGTCTCCTATCAAGGAGATACGCCGTCGAGTGCTCCTTGGGAGTTATGGGGTAGTCGGTGGCAATCTGACCTACATCTACGTCTTTGACAAGAAGCTCGTATCCCGAAGGGGCGCGCTTGTCCTCGTTTATGGTCCCCGTTATGATCACCGATGTCTCCTGAGTAAGCGGCGCAAACCTCTCGAACGTCTCGCCGCTGACCTGGCCCTCGACCAGAACGCACTGAATTATCCCTGTCCCGTCCCTCAGTAGAATGAATCTTATCTTCCCGCTCGAGCGCTTGTTATAGACCCAGCCGCGAAGGGAGACTTCCTGACCCACATGCTGCCCCACGTCTTCCACCAGCACGGCATGCAAAGTCGTCAGCCCTCCTCGCTATCTGTCTTTGCCGGGCGGTCCCCGAAATACACATACCGCTCAAGCAACTTGTCGTAGGTCGTGAAGCCCTCGAAGTTGGGGTCCTTACGTTTCTTTGACACTGCTCTGAATTGACCCAGCTTGGCATCGAGGTTGTCCATATAATGAAGCGCTATCGCCTCAAGCGTCATCGGCACTTGAGGAGAACCCCATTCGAGGCTCCCATGATGGCTTATCAGAACGTGCACCAGCTTCCGCCATTTCACAGGAGGAAACTGGTCGAGTCTCTCGACGTAGCGCTGCAAGCTCAGCAAACCGAGCACGATGTGACCCAGGAGGCGCCCCTCAGTCGTCCGCTCGATGGCAAGCTCCTCGTTGTACTCCTGCATCTTCCCTATGTCGTGCAGTATGCAGCTCGTGATCAGAAGGTCTGTGTCTAAATCGCCATACAACTCGCTGATGCCGGTCGCGAGGCGCAATAGCGACACGGTGTGCTCCAGAAGACCGCCACGATACGCATGGTGAATCGCCTTCGCTCCTGGGGCAGTCTTGAACCGCGATACGAACTCCTCATCCGAGAACACCTCATCCAAAAGGGCCCTGAAGTGCGCGTCACCAACCCCTTCGATCATCCCCTTGACCACCGCGAGAAGCTCTTCTGGGTCCGTCTTTGGACATTCAACCATCGTCCTGACGTCGTATTCATTCTCTAGAGCTGGCCTCAACTTAAGGACCTTAACATTCGGTCTTTGTTGATAAATGTTGGCTCTTCCCTTGAGCTTGATGACGTGACCGGTGGCGACGCTAGAGTCCGCGGCCTCAACATCTTGCCAGACGAAGGCATCGATCTCGCCGCTCTTGTCGCTCAGCCGAAGCCTCAGATACGCTGCCCCGCTCTTGCTCTCGGCAAGCGTCTTGGATTTGAGCAAGTATGTCCCGACGAAATCGCCCTTTGTGTCAGGAATATCCGCGATCAAAGTTGTGGATGAGATGTCCTTTGTTGCACCGCCATCGGACACTCTTTCATCGCTAGGTCTGCGCTCGGAACCGCTCCCTGGCCGCTTCTCAAACACTATCGCCGGCCTTCCTACTCGATGTTGTTGAGCTGTTCGCGAATTATCTCGATACGCGACTTCATCTCTATCGTCCGAGCGGCAATTTCCTTCGACTGCGACTTGGACGCGATTGCGTTGACCTCGCGGAGCATCTCTTGACAGATGAATGTGAGCTGCTTGCCCACCGGCGAAGCAGCCTTACTCAGGGACTGAAATTGATTCAGATGGCTGAAGAGCCGGGCCATCTCTTCTGAAACGTCGGACTTCACCAACAGAAAGGCTACCTCCTGCTCCAGTCGATCGCTGTCCAGCTCGGGCATCTCACACTGCTTCCGAACGAACTCGAGCAGTCTGTCTCGTATTCGCTGCTCGCTGCCGACCAGGTCGCCCTCAAGTCCTTTCATGTCTTGCTTGAGACTCTCAATTTGCTCGGTGACCTTCGCCTGAAGGCTTGCGCCCTCCTTCTCTCGCATCTGGAGAAGCTGTTCGAGCGACTGGGTGATGCAGTCCTCAATCGGGTCCCATAGTTCCTTCGTGTCTGGTGTGGTCTCCACGCAGAAAGCTGGCCTGAAACTCGCCAACATCTCCAGCCCGACGTCCCCCGAAAGCCCATGCTCCTCTGAGATACGCCTCAGCACAGCTATGAATTCGGACACAAGCGACTCATCGACCGAGACCCTGGTCGTTCCCGCCAGACCGGCGGGTGCAGAGACAAAGACATCGATCTTGCCGCGCTTGATTCGCCCCGAGACCAAGTCCCGGATCTTCTGCTCGTACTTCATGAGGCCCGGCGGCGTCCTGACGGAGACATCGAGAAAGCGATTATTCACCGATCTAATCTCTGTTCTTATGGTTGCATCCTCGAAGGTGGCGCCGCCTTGGCCGTATCCCGTCATGCTCTTCATAGCCACATCAGCGCTCCATTCACGTTGCAGTCCGCTGCCAACTCGCTAAAACGCCTGCTAAAGCGCACCCGTCCATTCTATCCCGCCTTGCTTCTGAGGAGCGTCGGCTTACGATTCTGGGCAATGACACCCCGGGTTATGACGCATTCGGTTACACCTTTTCGGGAGGGCAGGTCATACATTACGTCCAACATAATAGACTCCAGGATGGCTCGCAGCCCGCGCGCCCCAGTGTTGCGCTTCATGGCCTCCTTGGCTATCTCACGCAGCGCATCGTCTGTGAAGCGAAGAGCTACGTTGTCCATGTGAAGCAAACGCTTGTACTGCTTCACAAGAGCGTTCTTTGGCTCGGACAGAATCCGCACCAAGGCAGGCTCTTGAAGCTCGTGCAACACCGCTATGACCGGCATCCGACCAACCAACTCCGGGATGAGGCCGTATTTCACAAGGTCCCGCGGCTCAACCTGCGAAAGAAGCTCAAAGGGGCTCACCTGCTCTTTCGCGTGTATCTCCCCCCCGAAGCCCATCCGTTTCTTTCTGACCCGCTTGCCAACGATCTTCTCCAGGTCGTTGAACGCGCCGCCACAAATGAACAGAATATCCCGTGTGTTGATGTTTAAAGTCTCTTGATGGGGATGTTTACGGCCCCCTTGAGGCGGGACCCCTGCGGAAGTGCCCTCGACTATCTTCAGCAGAGCCTGCTGAACACCCTCGCCAGAGACGTCCCTCGTGATCGAAACGTTCTCCGACTTCCTCGCGATCTTGTCGATTTCATCAACGTATATTATACCCCTTTCAGCCGACCGGATGTTGAAATCCGCGTTCTGGATCAGTTTCAGCAGTAAGCTCTCTACGTCGTCCCCTACATAGCCCGCCTCAGTAAGAGTGGTCGCATCGGCTATCGCAAACGGAACCTTCAGGATTCTGGCAAGCGTCTCGGCGAGCAAGGTCTTCCCTACCCCGGTCGGTCCTATCAAGAGGATATTGCTCTTGGTCAGATCAACGTCTGACGTGGATACGTTGGAGCTGATCCGCTTGTAGTGGTTGTAAACTGCCACAGACAGGATTTTCTTCGGCTTTTCCTGCCCGATGACATACTGATCAATCTGCTCCTTCATCTCAGCCGGCTTGGGCAATCTCTTGAACCTGGGCAATGTTGTGCCTAGCGCCTCCTCCTTCCGGAGTATCTCGCTGCACGTGCGAATGCACTCGTCGCATATATAGACGGCTTGCCCGCCGATGAGGCTTTTTACCTGATTCTTGCTTCTGCCGCAGAATGAGCAGACAGCATTCCTGTTAGCCAATCTATGTGGTCTCCGCGCTAGTTTGAAAAGCTATTGTGTCAATGTATTTGTGCAGCCCCAAAGAGTCAACGAGAAGTTCCGAGGGGAGTTTCCGGAAACGGGAAAACGGGCCAAGAGGAAAATCCTCCTTCGTTCACCCCGATGCGAACCACGGCGGACAGCAAGCCGAAACGGTAAGGGCCAACACCGCCTGCGCCAGGGCCTCGAAATGACTGGGCAGAGCTGTCCCGCCGCCTCCGCTGCCTGCGACGAGGCCACGGCGATTTTTCCTCTATGTATCTATGGCGTCCTTGTGATAAAACAATCGCCATAAGCGCTTCATCAATTCAAGCACCAAAGCACCTGTGATAGGAGAACGAAATGTCCAACCTGAAGCAAGAAGCAATAAAGATAATACAGTCTCTCCCAGACGACTGTGATTTGGAAGACATCCAATATGAGCTTTATGTCAGAGGCAAGATCGAGAAAGGCCTGAAGGATGTCGAAGAGGGACGTGTGAAGTCACATGAGGAAGTCAAGAAAGAGCTCTCGGAATGGCTCGAGTAGTGTGGTCGGATTCGGCCCGAGAGAACCTGCGCTCAATAGCAGAGCACATTGCGCTGGATTCTCTTCACTATGCGAAGCTATTTGTCCAACGGATAATCGGCGCTGTAGAACGTCTCCGTGATTTCCCGAAGATCGGAAGGACTCTGCTGGAGTATGACGATGAGACACTGCGTGAAATCGTATTTCACAACTACCGGGTCATTTATCGCCTCACTGAGGAACAGGTTCTAGTGCTTGCGGTTGTGCATGGTAGCAGCCGCGACCTCGGAAGAATCCCAATCGAATCAAACTAGAGCACGTAGCAGCCAGCCCTGCTGGCGAGCGGTCGTCAGCTTCGCTAACCTAGACCAATGGCAACCGAGTGAGTTGAGATGATCCGATTTGGCGCTTCCATTAGATGGTCTCATCATCTCTCAGGGTGTTGATAGACACATGAACTGGTCAAGATTGAGCAGCAAAAGGACTCTTATGAGGCTTCTCGCGGCGGCGATTCTGCTGCTGGTTGCGGCCCTTACGGTTCCGTCTCTCATCAATCTTGACAGCTACGCCCACCTGCTTGCCGATGCGCTGACCGAGGCGCTTGGCTCACGGGTTGCCATTAAGAGCGGGCGGCCGGCGATCCTTCCTGACGTGAGCTTCGTTGTTTCGAGCATCGAAATCCCCGACGGGGTCGGGCCAATCGAGAAGCTGTCCGTGCCGCGGGCGAGAATTGATCTGGATGTCGTCTCACTCCTTTTCGGGAAGCTACTTGTCGAGGAGGTCCACATTCGCAACCCACAGGTGTGGCTCGTCCGCGACCGGAGGTCAGAAGAGCTGCCCGCCCCGCGTCCTCCTGCTGCGAGCGGCGGAGAGAGCCCGCTCAGCTTCTTGCGCGAGTCAGACATGCTTCCTGAACGACTGGACATGAGCATCTCCGGCGGGCGGATCACGATCGTCGATCGCGTGGTCGCCTCACCGGCGACGGTCGAGACGTGGTTCTGCGACACCGACATCGAGGTCAACGGCATGAGCTGCGACGCGCCGTTCGACCTGAGCGCCTCGTGCGACCTTCCCTGCGGCGGCGACACGGGTGAGATCGAGGCAGAGTTTGAGATCGACCCGTCCGCGTTAAGCTCCCGCGACGGGTTGTTGCCGTTTAGGCTGAAAGGCAACGTCTCCGCGGAGCAAATCCCTTTGCCCCTCTTCACTGCTTATTTGCCGTCAAAGGTGCGCGAGGCTGGATTCTCCGGACACTGCGGCATTGAAGTCTCAATCGAGACGCAGGGCTCCAGGCGAATTGCATTTGACGGCCAGGCCGAGATAAAACAGCTGAGCCTGAGGAACAGTCTTGCCGGGCAGAATGCAGGTGAGGCACATGACCTTAGTATGACGTTTCAGATTCTCGCTGACCGTACGGATTTCATCGCGCAGCCGATCCACATGACCATTGACGAAAACAAGCTCGGTGGGAAGTTGGTTATGGTAAGGTTCGGGGCGCCCGACCCGGGAGTCGCGTTCGAAGTCGGTTGCTACGAGATGCCTCTTGCCACCGCATTTGACCTCTTCCTCGCCCCGCTCATGCCGGAAGATGCACGAGAGAAGATCAACAGCATGAGCATCTCGGGCGAGCTTCGTCGATTGATGGTAGAATTCATGGGCAAGGCCTCCGACCTAAGCGATAACTCCTCGCTCGCGCCCAAATCGTTGGCCGCACACTTCTCGATACGTAACGCAACTGTCTCGCCATTCTACGAGACTCTTGACTTGAGAAAGCTCTCTGGCTCCGTCTCACTGCAAGATGGAATTGTCAGCGCGAGGATTAGAGAGGGTTTAATTGCGAGCCCAAATGTAGAACAACCCGTGTGCTCCATTGAGAGCATATCGACCCACTGGGGATTCCTCGGAGATCTGACAGAGAAGGCATACAGGCAACCGTGGATGAGCCCGGGTGAGGACCGGGATCCCTCAAGGAAGGACGAACCGATGGTCGTTGCGCGAGTTAAGGCCACTTCTTCTTTCTCAGGAATACCTGTCATCTGTGCCTCAGTTCCGTCACTATCGGCAGCGGCGCCGTTGTTCAGGAATCTGGACAAGCTCGAGGGTGAGCTCATAGGTTCCGGAGATCTCACGGCTTTCTTAGCCGAGGCATACGATGCGCAATTTGACGTCAGGTTAACCTTCTGGAGAGGGAGACTCCGCTATATCCCCTCCGACCTCGAGCTAAGGATTCCATACATCGTGGCGGACATCGAACCGCGATCTGCCAAGATAAGAATCAAACAGCCTGCAAGGGGCAAGCCCCCGATTGACGCAACGATAACAATAGAGAATCCGTTTTCAGCTTCGGAGCAGATGTCCGTCGAGGGGGTGATTCGCGCTAAACCTGAATCGCTGCAGGCGCTTCTCGATCTCTCTGATCCCGGGTATCCGATGGCGTGCACTGGCCCCACTATCGAGATTAAAATGAGCGCCAAAGGGAAGCTAGATGAGCTCAAACTCTTAATAAACGCAGGTCTCACTGGGCAGGAAATCAGCTACGACGACTGGTTCAGGAAGCAAGCCGGAGAAACCTGCAACCTCCGCGTTTCGGCCACGACAACGGGGCTTGAGGAGGTCTCGATAGATGAGGCGCAGCTGAAAATCGGCGGGGTGACCGTGCGCGGTTCAGGTAAGTTCGTCCAAACGGACGCACCCCGTTGGGAGCTATCGGCATATCTGGACGAAACTAATGTATCCGAGCTTGCCCGCTTCTGCCCAATGGTCGCTCACATCGACACCAAAGCGAAGTTGAGCGGTTGGCTTAGGCTTCTTCCAATAGCCAAAACAGTCGGCCAAAAGACCGCAGGCGGCTCAGCTCTGACATCAAGTTCATGCGAGGCTGGGCTCGTCGCGACGCTGGATGCAGACACCATCAACAAGGTCCTTGCGGCGGAGGTGATGCCTGAATCTATCAGCCGGGCCGCGGAGCAGATGGATTTCACGTCGGGCCGGGTGAAGGCTGAGGCCACAACAAGTTTCCCGCTTGAGAACGTTCACGACGCTAGATTCAAAGTGGCAGCAGAGCTTCAGGACTTGGACGTAAAGCACCAGGACGCGCCGCTTGAGCTCTCCGGCCTTTCAGGCAATGTCGAGGTCTCCGAGGAGGCTCTCCATATCAGAAGTATGTCCGGCGTTTTGGGCAAGAGCGATTTTGAGCTCGAAGCCAAAGTCAACAAGCCTCTTCTTGCTGCCCTTGAGAAAGACAGATGGAAGACGACCGATGTCAACGTGCATCTCTCGGTCAAGCCTGCTCTCGAGGACCTGAGGACGTTCCTTGGCGCTAGCTTTTTTGAGGAGCTCTCATATTCTCAGGCGCCCGAAATCGAGCTGAAAACACAGGGGGCGCCGGATGACTTGGCGATTGACGCGCGGGTCTCGCCGCAGGGCGACAGGCTGTCTTGGGGTGACGTCTGCCTCAACCCGGAGCGGGCTGACCTCAACTTCTGGTTCACCGGTCGGCTTCAGCAGTTTTCTCGCCTCAGCGGTGTCAAGGGCAAGGTTACGGTCGGCACGTCGAAGCTGGAGTTGACGGGCCGGGCCGCGGACCTTGCAGAGCCAAAACTCACCTTCCGCGTCGTGGGAAGCCCGATAAGAATGGCTGACATCTCAGCCCTTCTAGCGATATCTGACCCCAGTTTGGCACGTGGAGAGCTGGTGTTGAGTATGGACGGCAAGTTTGACCCTCAGGCGCCCACCGCTCGAAGATTCGAGGCTCAACTCCAAGCTCGGGACGTAAGCTTCGGCCTGAGCGGCGCCGAGAGACACTTCGAGAACCTGAACTTCGCTTGTAAGGGCTCGCGCAATGTGATCAACGTTGATGGCTTTGGCGTGAGGGTCGGCCAGTCAACGGTGTCGCTAGACGCACGCGCCGATTTCGATGCGGACGTTCTGCGCCTCAATCTCAGGTCGCCTCAGCTCAACACGGCTGATTTCGTAACTGGCTTCTCCCCGAAAGAGCCAAGTGCGCTTCGCAGTGCTACCGAGACGTCAGTCACTGCGGCTGCGTCCGCCACCGATTTGACCTGGCTCGAGGAGCTGCCCTTCTTCGCCCGCGGCACCGTGGATGCGTCGGTCAGCGTGGACAGATTCAAGGCTGGTGAGCACGATTTCGGGCGGATAGAACTTACGCTGCCCGTCCGAGACGGTGTGCTGAGAATCGACGGCTTCCAGACGGATTTCTGTCAGGGCAATCTCAATCTTGACCTTGTGTCTCGAATACTCGTGGAATGCGGCCTCTCCGTCGAGACGGACTTCAAGATGAAGGACGTGAGGTTAGAAGAAGTGCTCGCCCTTCTGGGCACGAAGAAGGTTCTCGCGACCGGTAGGGCAAGTGTCTCTGGCGGATTCCAAGTTTGCGGCAGCGACACGGACGAACTGCTCAACTTCGCCGAAGGTCAACTGACGCTGAAGTCGAGGGACGGCATCATCAAGAAACTTGGCATTCTGTCCAAGATATTCTCGCTTCTGGACATTCTTAGGATTTTTAGGATGGACTTTCGGGATTTCGCCACGACCGGCACGTCATACGAGCTTTTGAAATGCACCGCGACGCTCGAGGACGGCGTCCTTTCCACACGGGATTTCGTGCTTGTTGGCAGCTCCATGAAGATGACCGCAATCTGCGATATCGACCTGCTTAATCAGTCGATTGAGTCAACAATAGGCGTGTTCCTGCTGCCCACAATGGGGAGCATCACCCATAAGATACCCTTCGTCGGGCCGTTGATCACTCAGGGGAACAAGACCTTGCTGCCAACCTATTTCCGCGTTTACGGCGACCTTTCCGACCCGAAAGTCGAGTCACTCCAGCTCGACGTAATCAAGCAAGGCACCATCGAGGCGCTGCGCAAGCTGCTCGGTTCAGGAGTCTCCGCTCCCACTTCGTCGGGTATTCGGCAGACGCAATTCGCCGCGAAAAGGGCGTGAAATGGCTTGTATCCATAGCCGCTGCGCTGATAGCACTGAACCCGACCGCCAGCCTCTTCCTCTTGCCCCTCGAGGAGCT
>CAYZPW010000083.1:0-16333 GCA_964480475.1 uncultured bacterium
AGCCCAAACGGGGCAGCCATCTGCCGAAAAATATATGTGTCAAGCCGCCTCATCTAGAATCTAAGTTCCAACTTCCGCGTTCTGAGGATTTGACAATCGCTTAAGTCATTTGCACTGGATTCGCTTCATCGTTACCGGCCGCGCACTGTGTTCCGTGCGCGTCCCTACCCTTATAAAGCAAACCGGTAGCCGATTAGTTCACGCCACGCGCGCCCGCTCCGCTCTCGATCGGGTAATGGCAATGGCCGGGACCGCACCAACGTAAGCGAGCATCCCAAGCGCAAGGCAGCCTGTAAAACCGACCCACATCCCGATCATTATGGCCAGAATCGAGCCCAGAACCGACGTGAGGCCATTCAGGGCCCACGCCCAGGGAACCATGAACTCCCCGCCGCCCAAAAGCGATTTGATCCCAAGCGGAAAAAGCCTACCCATCGCCAGTCCGAGCGGAACCAACAGCATCGCGCACACAGCAAATCGATACGGCAAAGAAGCGGCCATGAAACGCACGAAGATGTCCGATGAGAATGTAATAAACAGACCCACAACCGCGATGACCAGAATCGCCGATAGAGCAGTGTGGAACCGCAGCCGGCGAACGCTCACGAAGTCCGTGAGCAGGCTTCCGATGCCGGTGAACAAAAGCAGCGAGAAAAGAACGACGAGCAGCGAATAGGTTGGGTGCCCCAAGAACAGTGTCATCTTCTGCATTATTGAGATCTCAACCAACATAAAGCCCAGCCCAATTGCCCCAAAGTAGAAAAGCCGCGGAAAAACTCTCATCGAAAGCCCCTCCAGCTTGCCCGTTTTGAAACGAAGCGGCAGCAATATGAGCAAAAAACCCAGCACCAGATACACAAAAAACAGGAAGACCACGACGACCTGGGCGTAGAGATGGTCAATCGCGCCTCGCAAGACGTCTAGAGATCGAAAGACGGAGAAAGGCTTCAAAAGGTTAAAGAAGAAGGGCCTGTCGTCCGTCGGAGGAGATACGTCCAGAAGGTAATCGCGATAGAACGCATCCCGGTCCTCGCTTTGCACCAACTGCGTGAAGGTTCGATCTCCGGGATGTCCCGGAAGAAAGAGTATCTCATATTTCAGCGTCCTTGCGACTTTTCTGAGCAAGTCGATCTCGTCCTCGGTAAATGGCGACTTCTTCAGAAGGGTCGTCCCGGCGGGTGAGCACGCCAATACGGCGACGTGCCTCCAGGGCTCCGCGACGCCCTGATCCTCCAGACAAGCGAGGCACAAAGATAACACCCGCAGCGTCTCGCCCTGTATTGACGAGACCCAGCGTGAAAACGACAACAAGCCATCATCAGCGAGTTTGTCCCAGTATTCGTTGAACGCCTCCCGCGTATAGAGGCTGTTCTCGGAAAGCGAAAACGCCCCAGCCGCCGTTGCCGCCCACGTATCGGTCATCGACGACTGGATGATGTCGAATCTCTGCTCAGAACGCCGAATCTGGCTCCTCGCGTCATCGACGACAACCGTAACGTCAGGTCGATCATAGACGTGGCCCGCGAACCTCGCAAAATGCTTCCCGACAATATCAACCATCAACGAGTTGATGTCTGCTGCATACACGGCTTTCGCGCCAAACAGCAAAGCCGACAGAACGTCCCGCCCCCCACCTGGCCCGATCACAAAAACGCTTGGACCTTTCTTCAGAAAATGGACGACCTCCGTTACGTCATACTTCAGGAACTCAAGCTTCCCAAAATCGCCGTCGAAGTGGATAAGCGGCGTTGCGGCGGCCGCGTCGATCTGAATCCCGAGCATCGTGGGAAGCTCCCCCTTGAACGCCTCGCTCACGCCCCATCCCGGGACTGAGTGCCAGTTGAAGACGTCCACCCTGGAAAGAGCGTTCCATTCCACAAACAGAAGGTCTAGCCTCTTCATATTCTTCTTTCGGGCAAAGTCCCGCTTAGAGAGTATCTCCAGAACGTCGTCGCGATGTGCAAATGCCGCGAGGCTCAGAAGGAAGCATATCCCAACGACCGCGACGCCAATCCACACCCGACGCCGCTCGAATCCCGCGAAGAACGCCGCCCCAAGCGCAGCGGAGGCCGCGATGATGGGGATGGCCGTTGGCGACCCGAACTTCTCCATCAGAACGACGATAGCGACGCAGCCGCACGCCGCGCCCGCCAAGTCCGCGAAATAGAGCCTACTTACGAGCTTGCTGTATGTCCGCAGTGCAAGCGCCACGCAGATGCCCGCCAGAAGGAACGGCGCCGTCCATAAGACGCACAGCAAGAACAACCTCAGGAAAGAACCGATGCTCATCGTCGCCTCGAACGGGAACCACTTGAAGATGAGAAACGCCCCAACAATCGACGCGGAGAAAAGGACCCCGAACAAAGAGAGCCTCGGCGGCGAATCCTTCTTAAGAACGCGGTCTGCGAATACATAGACCAAGACCCCGCCAGCGCTGAGGCCAAAAAGCGCCATCGTCACCGCAAGGAACGAGAAGTGATAGAACATCACGACCGAGAACAGCCGCGTGATGTTGACCTCGAGCATCAAAAGCGCGAGCGTCGTGAAGAATATGCCCAAAAAAAGCAGCGATCGTCGCCCCTGATGTTCGCCCAAATCTGCCCTCAAATAATCCGTGAAAAACCGCCCCTTAATCCCACGAAAGCGGCTCCAAAGTCCCGCCAATGTAGCCTCTGCCGCGCCTCAAAGTCAAACGGGATCGACGAGGAGGGGTCAACAGGTCAATCGGTCAAAGGCAGATGGGGGCGAAGAGGCGAAAAGGCGAAAAGGCGAAAGGGACAAACGGACACGAGGGGCGCGGGGCGGGCTTTCCAGCCTGCTGCCAAACTCGAATCTTAGGTCATGTAGGGGCGCGGTCTTTGACCCGCCCGTCTGTATGTCGGATAGAAACAAGACCCGCCGCCTACTTGGCTGATTGAACCGCTTATTGCCATCGCGCCAGACTGGCCTCTCTTCTTCGTGGTTCTTGGTGTTCTTCGTGGATCCCCTATCTAATAGATGATTCGTCCACGAAGGGCACGAAGGCACACGAAGTCAGCCCTCTGGACTGCGTTCGCCGCGCGGCGAACGCTTTCACTTGTGCTGACCTGGCAGCGCACCTATATGAATTGCATCGCGCCCGGCTTTGATTCGCCGAACTGCCGCCTCACGCCCGGCCTCCGAACTTGTTCGTGAGGACCCAGACCAAGAAACCCAGGACCACATAGCCCAGCACGACCTCGATCATAACCCAAAACTGCGCGGCCGTGTTCTGCGGGAGCACGTCACCGAAGCCGAGTGTGGTGAATGTGACGATGCTGTAGTAATATGGTGTCAGCCAATTATCGACCGACTTGAATACGGCGATCTTCGGATTGACGTCAAAGAGGAAGGCCTTCAGCCGTGGCCATTGGGGGAGCCAACTCGGATAGGGGTAGTCTGCGTATACCGCGCCGAAGGCGATGGCGAGAACCAGACCCCAAAACAGCACAAGAGACACTGGTTGACCATAGAAGCAGCTCAACCCCCAGAAGCGCGCTCGACATGGGTGTCTAGCTCGTAGGTCCTCTATGTAAGATACCCATTTGATGTATCCCCTCGTGAGGGAATCCGTTCTCGCCGTGTCAATGCCGCTCACGGAATCCCATCGGGTGATGCGGATCCTGTTCTTCTTTCTACGAAACGCGTCCCTGAACATCACCCAGAGCGTGTACCGCTTCTGTTGGATATTCGTTAAGTCAGCCCCTTCAATCATTGCTCCTGATAGGTCGGTTCTTTTGAGATATGCGGAGCCGAGCTTGGCGCCATCGAGATGAGCAGATCTGAGATTGGCAGCATCAAGATTGGCTGCGCCGAGGTCTGCTCCATCAAGGCGAGTATGATTCAGGTCAGCCCCCTCCATATGAGCACGACTGAGCTGGACGTCCTTGAGATTAGCGGAATGAAGGCAGGCTCCTTCGAAATGAGTGGCGGTAAGCATTGCTCCCTCGAGTTCTGAATCCGTGAGGTTAGCTCCTTTGAGGTGGGCGAGCCAGAGCACTGCCTCTTTCAGACATGCCTTATAGAGATTTGCTCTCTCGAGATGAGCGGAAGTAAGGTTGGCTCCTTCTAGATCTACCGCCACGAGGTTGGCATTCTCAAGATGAGCGTCGTTCAGGTTTATTCTGAGAAGCTCGATGAATCCCTTGTATCCCTCGACCTGCTCTCCATTTGGCTTCCAATGCTCCCAGCAAAGCGGCTCCCTCAGTGGGCAGCCATCTTGCCCCCAGGCATAGAGCGGCGCTTTCCGGGCGGCCGGCTTCCTCTCCTCAAGGCACTTCTCACAGAACTCAATCTTCGGCTGGCTGCTCTTATCCTCTGCCATCATCCGCTCCGCTTCCGGCTCTCATGTCATTTGTAGTCGGTCATTTACGAGAGGGATTATCCCTTATGCACCCCGTTCTTTCAAGGGACATTACTCAATCAACATTCTGGGGATGCAATGCAAGCAAATCCGTGAGCTGCTTCCACTTCGGAGAGATCGCTGTACGAATCTGGGTTATGATGGCTGCGTTTCAACGCGGCCGTATAGATGGCTCTGATTATCCTAACACCCGACTTCGAGTCGGGTGAGCCTGAGGATATGGTCGCCTTCCTCCTCCCTAGAATCTCGATCTGAAGGGAGGAGGGGACGGCGTCTGGCTCTGGAATCTCCCGATTGAAATCGGGAGTTAATATAATGATACCCGTCTTGTTGCCTCGGCTGAAGCCGGGCAACCGCCTCTTCTGGCATGGTCACCTGGACTCTAGCGTTTGTGAACGGAGATTGCCCAATCCCTTTTCGCCTTTTCTCCTTTTCGCCCTTTGCCCCGTTTCCCCAGCGGGGGAACCTCCGCCTCACTTTGATTCGGCTTGCATTTGGGCTATTGTTGACTAGGATGTTTTGCTTCTATAGATGCCGGGGTGGCGGAATGGGTAGACGCAGTGGACTTAAAATCCGCTGAGCCGATGGCTCGTGCCGGTTCAAGTCCGGCCCTCGGCATTCTCAAGAATCCACGAAGAGGAGGGGGAACCACGAATGAACACCAATGAACACGAATTGGCGCAGGGCGGCTGAACGTGGATAATCCTCCCATCAATTCGGCATCTGGCATCGGCAGGACCTAAATCCCGGCTTGAAAAGGATGTATAGCTTATGCAGAATGGTGCTCGAAATTGATAGCGGCACTTTTCATTTGCGTTGAGGTGGCACCATGACTCAAGAGAATAGCCGTCACTCCACGGACAGAAAATTCCCAACATCTGCGGTTCTAATTCTGATCGTCGGCGTTTTCTGGCTGTTGGCAGAGCTGGAGTGGATTGCAGTCAAAGTCGTCTGGATTCCTGTGGTCCTGATCATTATCGCAGTGGGCTGGATCGTGTACAGCTTCAGAAAGAAGGGATAATGCCTCATTGATTCAGCCGATAGCGGCTGAGCAAGACGTCTTTGTAGGTCCGGGATCTCCAATTCTCCTCCACGCAGGCACGACTTCCCTTCGTGTGCCTTTGTGCTCTTCGTGGATCACTCATCTAATAGAATCGGGAATCCACGAAGGACACTCAGAACCATGAAGACGGAATGGATGAATCATTACCTAGCGGCGAAACAAATTGAAGTTCAGTGAATTGGTGCGCTTGCTCTCGCGCAACGGTTTTGTGTTGATCAAGGAGAAAGGCTCTGTTAGATATTATGGGAAAGAGGGCGTGAAGAAACTGATCAGGATTGACTACCATGGCTCGCGGGAGGTTCCTACCGGCACGCTAATGGCAATCCTGAAAGCAGCGCAGTTAAGAGGAGGAGGGGAGCGCAAATGCTAGAACTGAAGTATTCTCTCGTCATTGAGGCAACGGAGGACCCGCTGTTTTTCAGCTTTTACTCGCCAGACCTGGAGGGCTTCACCGGTGTGGGCCACTCCGTCGAGGACTGCATCTATCAGGCGAGATATGCAATGCAGGAGCACGTAGCGCTCCTCGAGCAGCAAGCCCTCCCAGTGCCGCCCGGGAACCCATCGCCGACGGTCATTATCCAGAACGCGCCGGCAGCCGTCGGGAGGTAATGCGGGGTGCGGTCAGTCGTATCTGCGTTGACCGAAGATGGCGGTGCCGACGCGGACGATCGTGGCGCCTTCCTCGATTGCGACCTCGAAATCACTGCTCATGCCCATGCTGAGGCGCCGGATGTCGAGGCCCTCGATTGCTGCGTCTCTGAGCTCCTCGAATAGCCTCCGCGACCGCTGAAAATACGGCCTCGACTTCTCGGCGGGATGACCATAATGCCCTCGACCGAGATGCCCTCCAGACCCGCGCAGAATCGTGCGAGGTCCGTGAGCCTCGAGGGCTCAACGCCGGTCTTGCCCTCTTCCCCGCCGACGTTGACCTCGAGCAGAATCTCCATCGTCTTTCCCGCCTCAATACATCGTCTTGAGACTTCCTGGGCGAGGCGCTCGCTGTCGATCGACTCAATCATGTCGAATAGTTCGACCGCCTTTTTGGCCTTGTTGCGCTGCAAGTGCCCGACGAGGCGCCAGTGGAGATTTCCCTTAATCTGCGGGAGCTTGTCCGCCGCCTCTTGAACCCGATTCTCGCCCAAATGGACAAGCCCAGCATCGACGGCGGCCTGTATCTTCTCTATCGGCTGAACCTTGGAGATACCGACCAGCGTTATCTCAGCCGGGGACCGCCCAACACGCTCGGCGGCCTTCTCTATCCTGCTTCGGACGTCTCTTAAGTTCTTGCGAATGTCTTCCATCATTTGAGAGATGCGACCTCTGGTACTTCCACGGGGCTCCTTTCCAGCGGCCCTAGTCGGGAAGCTTCAACGATGACAAGGTGAAGATCGACCTACAGTCGTACCCTGCTTCGACGACCTTCTGCGCGCCTCCCCTCATCTTGTCCACAACGGCAAAAACGCCTTTGACCGTCATGCCGAAGTTCTTGGCCGTTTGCGCCGTTCGGAGAGTCGAGGACCCCGTGGAAAGTACGTCATCAACTATGATAGCCGCTGCGCCTCGTTCGGTGCAGCCTTCAACGAGATTATCCGTCCCAAAGTCGCTAAGGCTCTTGCGGACGATGAACCCCTTGATAGGATGATTGAAAGGATTGAGGTGAGATATTGCCACCATTGCACCAACGATCGGGTCGGCGCCCAAAGCTCCACCGCCAGCTACTGAAACACCCATTTCCTTCATCCACTTCACGAAAGTGCCAGCAATCGTGTAGAGCGACTCAGGCTCGAGGCAGACGCCTTTGATGTCGATGTAATGTCGGCCGCGTGCCCCAGAAGACAATACAAAATCCTTATCGCGAACCTGAAGCCCAACGATCATCTGTCGAAGCTTCTCAATGGACCTCTTGGTAATCGCTGGCATTAGGCATCCTTTCTTGGCGTCGAGCGAGTTTATTCAGGGATACTGTTAGTATGCAGCTATTCGAGCTGCAATCAAGGTCTATCTGATCAGAAGCGGTGAGATGCTGACCGTAGAATCGACGAGCGTAAGTGATTCATCGTATATAGCGGTCATCCACACATAGTAGCCCTTCCCGACCCACGGAACGACCTCAAGCTCGAAGATGGGAAGGTCCCTTATCACCGTCCCAGCGGGCATGGAGAAGTCCAATGATTGAGGCGCCTGTGAGAAATCAGGATAGAAGAGGAGATTGCCGGACGGATCAAGCGCCGCGATCTGCGCTGTGCAGTTCTCCAGGTCATTGTGCGTCGAGATCGAGACAGACATGGTCAGCGTGTCGCCATCTGAAACGATCAGATCGTTCGCAGCGATTGTAACGATATCCGCGAGCGACGTTTGGCCCTCTGATACCCCTTCCGCAACGAACGATGACATCCATTCCGGTTGCGGCGGATTGGCGCCTTCCTCCAGCATCCGCTGCCACGCGCCGTCCGTCAGGCGGTCACTCATCGGCCAGGTGAACTCGTAGTATGAATATACGCCGCCAACGCACGTCGCCAGACCGTCGTCCGTCGGCGCAATGACGTAGATATAGTGCGGATGGCCAACCGCCTCCTCCAAAACGCTAGAAGAATTGCCATCGGTGTGGACATCGGCCACCAGCGCCATCTTGCCGTCCTCTTCGTTCTCGCTCGCAGGGTCATCCTCCGGAAATGTCAGTATCTCCGACAACCTGCTCCCGATGTAGAAAATCGCCAGGTGTTCGTCCTCATCGAGCGCCGTGCCGACCAGCTCCTTCTCGCTGATCTGCTTCAGAACCAATAGCGTATCGCGCAAGTTCTCAAACCGCGTTCGATAGTCGGGCAGAAGCAGCCCGTAGCCCTCTAGGCCAGTAATCGTCATGTCGCACAGCGAGGCGAGCCGTGAATAGACCAGCGGATTTGGCTCCACGTAACCTATCGTCGGGTCGGGCACGCCAGTCTCATAGGAGTAGCTCTGCTTGGCATATAGAATCGTGTCGTGCCTCAACTCAGTCCAGGAACCAAGCGCTGTCCCGAGCTCCTTGTCGGTCCAGGCGTTGTTCTGCATGAAAAGTGGGAAGCCCTCGCCCTTCGTAACTAGCGTGGGCATGAGACAATAGAGCCAGTCCCAGTAAAGGTTCTGCACCCACGATGCGTCCGGCAGGGTCGCGAACCACGTCCTAAGTCGCTCCATTCGCTCAGCGTAATCTGGATAGCGCGTATCCTGATAGACGAAATCAAGGATACTATAAGCGCGGGATGAGCCAAGCGCGGCCATAACGTCCAAACCCTTGGGCATAAAGCGGCCCCAGACTTTATTGTGCACCAGCTGCTGAAAAACATACGAATCGGGGATGAACCGCTGGCCCATGAACCGAAAGCCCTTGGTCGTCACCGCATGGTCCTCGTAGTCCTGAACAAACGTGGAATTGATCAGCGGGTCGTGCAGTTCCTTAGCCGCCTCGGTGAACGCGAAGAGCTTCTCCTCATCCATAAGCCCCTCAGGGGCAATAGAGGCGAAGTTCTCTCCATAGATGTCCAGCGCCAGCGTGAAGTACTCCTCAATCGTCAGGTCATCCGCCTCGCCGACGTAGAAAACCGTTGGCGTGTAGATACGGTCGTATAGCTCGAGGCCTGTCCCAGCGTCCATTTCAAGGTTCACAAGCGTCTGGACTATCAGCAGCGCCTGAAGCGTCTCCTCGAACGGGTCCTTCTCAACACAGTTAAGCGATGAGTTGGGCTCAAGCCGAAACATCAGCCGCCCATACCACATCATCGCCTTGAAATAGCGGCCCAACGTCTCGTTGCGGGTGTAGTGGCCCCGGGGAACGTATTGGCTGTAATCCTCGTAATAGCCCATGATCGGAGAACATTCCTTGCCCTCGTGCGCCTCAATCAGGGCGAGCTCTTCCTCAACTAGGTCGGCCGCCTCAGCAGCCACAGCATAGTCCGGATCGAGCAGCTTTGCCGGGACCGAGAAATAGGCGAGATTCTTGAGCAGGAGCTCGTTCACATACGGGGACGAAGCAAGGGTTGAGGAGCTTGGCAGCGCCACGCTGCCCAAATACATCGCGTATGTCTTCTCAACCATACCTTGCGTCAGCTCGACCACCGCGTCGAAGAAGCTCTGCATTTCGGCTACCCTGAGGCTATAATCGAACAGCACATGATATGTGGTCAGCATGGAATCCGTTGTCACAAACACGCGGCGTCCCAACGGCTGAAGGTCCTCATACAGACCTTGAATCGTAATGATCATAGGATCGTGCGTCGGCGTAACCACAAAACCGTTCTTCGCTAGAAGCGCCCTGGCATCCTCATTCAGTTGCCCGGCAACGGCCGCGAAATCAGCGACGTTGCTGAAGTCCTCGGCGATGTACTCAGGCTCAAGGGATGGTTCAACATCAACGGCAAGCGGCCTATAAATGCCAAACCTGGTCTCGACGTCGTCGTCAATAGTCGCCATGACGGTCTTGAAACCGCAGAAAGCAGGACCGGCGGCAACTGAGATAGCAACAAAACAAACAGCCCAAATCAAACGTGTTGAAGCACTCACGACAAGCCCCTCCTTAGATTACCTTGACTTCTATCCCTTTAGAATCACCCAGGCTAGAATATACTGCCTAGACTAGAATATAGGGTTAACTGACAAGAACGTCAACAGATTTGAAGTCGGGACGGCTGTTCGAAACCAACCCGCACAAATGGCAATCTTGCGTGTGTTTTGCCATTATATCTATCGGCGTTGAAAAACAAACCGACTCTGCTTCGTATTGAAGGTCTGTAGGAGTTCTCTGATGAGCGAGGACAACGTGGAAGGCAACGTTCCCGAGACTTCTGCAAACGGCGAGGCGGAAAACCTGCTTGACTCGCTTAGGAGCTTGCGCAAGAGGCTCTCCGAGGCCAAAGCGTCCGGGGACGAACTGAGGGAGGCGCACGCTCTAGGTGAGATTGGCATGGTCCTTTGGGAGACGGGTCAGCGGATGCAGGCAATCGTCTCAACGAAGTCTTCTCTCAGCAAGTTCAAGGCACAAAGTGACCTAAAGGGCCAGGCGAAGCAGCTCAGTCGCCTCGGAACGATGCTTTATGAGCGTGGTCAGCTCGGCAGGCCGCTTGAGTATTTCAACTCCTCGCTCAGTATTTACGAGACGATTGGAGACCGTAGCGGACAGGCCAACGTCATGTTGAACATCGGTCGCATTTATGAATCGCAGGGCGATTGGTCTCGTGCACTGTACATGCTCACGAAGGCGATGCTCATGCACAGAGAGATTGGCGCAAAGCGGCAGGAGGCGATTGACATGCGTTGCATCGCTGTTGTTTTGCGTCAGCACGGCTCACGCCAGCAAGCTCTGTCGGTCCTCTTCTCGGCCGCCGAGATGCTCAAATCGGCCGGCGCCGACAAGGAACTTATGAAAACACAGCGCCTCATCGACGAGATGAGCGACGCCGACGAAAAGGTGCACTAGGTTGCGGGGCTTCAGGTATCCGGAAACAACCCATCGCTTTGCGCCGTGCAACGTGCAATTGCTTGCAATGACATTGCCGCATCTCCGATAATGGGGCAAGTATAGGACATGATCATGATTGACCAGATCTACGCACCGCCAGTGACAATTGACGAGGAGCTGATCGCCGAGGTCGTCAGACGCATCGTTGAGGTTGCCGACCCGGACAAGATAATTCTGTTCGGCAGCCACGCGAGAGATGAAGCAGGCAGCCGGAGCGACCTGGATATTCTGGTGATCAAGAGCTCGGATGTGCCGCGTTGGGACCGTTCAGGGCGCATCTATTACGCGCTTCGGAACATAATGGTCCCGATGGACATCATGGTCTATACCCCCGAAGAAGTGTACGACTGGAGTGAGGTTAGGCAGGCATTTGTAACAACAGCTGTCCGAGAGGGGAAGGTGTTGTATGAAAGACCTGCATGACCTGGTGCGCGGCTGGCTCGGCAAAGCTGAGAGCGATTTTGCGGCCGTTGAGCTGTGCATTTCATCCCGCAAGTCATTCGACGTGGCATGTTTTCACGCCCAACAGGTCATAGAGAAGTATCTGAAAGCATATCTCATCCACAGAGACATTGATTTCCCATTCGTTCACGATTTGGGCAAGCTCCTTGAGCTCTGTGCTACTACAGATCCGGCATTTCACCAGCTAAATGGAAGGTCTCGATAAGATAGTCGAACGATGCACTGCTCCATAGCACCGACCAGTAGAGGTGTATGAAGACCGAGCCCCGAATCATTGTAAGTGATCATGCTTCGCTGCAAATGCGCAGGAGGGGCATTGCTGCCGACAAGGTGCGAAATGTGGTGCGATTCCCGGAACAAGTAGTAGTGTTAGGAGGCAATCGTAGAGTATGTCAGTCGCGTGATAGGGATAAGCTTTCAGGAAAACCATTCCTGCTCAGAGTCGTTGTCGAAGATCAGGGAAGGTATCAGGTTATAGTGACCGTCTATAGAACATCGAAGATAGACAAGTACTGGAAAGAGGGCTGATTCCATGAAGGGCATTTACGACCGCGAAACGGACACTCTCACCCTAATCTTCCGGGATGCGAAGATCCAGGAAAGCGACGAGGTTCGGCCTGGCATCATATTCGACTATGACGCCGATGGCGCGCTCGTCTCCGTCGAGATACTCGACGCATCTCTGAATGTATCCGAGCCTCTGTCGTTTGCGTACGAGGTTAAGGAACCGGCAATTGCCGGTTGAAGCCTCGGTCGAAGAACTTTGTTGCTCTGACATCTTCGTAAGCAATGCGAAGCATAACGGGTGAAACACTTATAAGCGCGGTGGCTGGCCTGTGTCGCGAGGCCAACTACGAGCTGCCGGACGATGTGGTCCAGGCGCTTGAGCGGGCCTCCAGAAGGGAGCAGTCGCCGCTCGGCAGGACCATCCTGAAATCGATACTGCAAAACGCGTCAATCGCGTCCGAAGGCTCGTATCCGATCTGCCAGGACTGCGGCGTCGCGACGTTCTTCGTTGAGGTCGGCTCTGATGTCCGCATTGAGGGCATGACGCTCGAGCAGGCCCTGACCGAGGGCACCCGAAAGGGATACGCCGAGCATTACTTGAGAAACTCCATTGTGAGCGATCCCATGCGCCGAGAGAACACGGGCGATAACACGCCGCCTTTTATCCACACGAGGCTCGTCGAGGGCGACAAGATACGCATCCGGTTCATGCCAAAGGGCTCCGGGAGCGAGAATATGAGCTCAGTTGAAATGCTGTCGCCTTCGGATGGCCTTGAGGGCGTCAAGAAGGCCGTCCTTGAATGTGTTGAGAAAGCCGGCGCAAAGCCCTGTCCGCCGATTATCGTTGGGGTCGGCATCGGGGGGACCTTCGACAAGTGCGCCGAACTGGCGAAGCTGGCCCTATTCAGAGAGATCGGCCCCAAACATCCAGAGCCCTTCTACGACAAGCTGGAGCGCGAACTGCTCAAGGACATCAACAGCCTGGGAATCGGACCGCTCGGCTTCGGCGGGACTGTGACCGCGTTCGCGGTTCACATCAAGGCCGCGCCGTGCCACATCGCCTCGCTCCCGGTTTCAGTTAATCTTCAGTGTCACGCGGCGAGGCGCGCCGAGACCGTGCTTTAGGAGATGAGGTCCATGAACACACCGAAGAGGATGACGACACCGCTGACGGACGATGTTATCACCGGCCTGAGGGCTGGCGACGAGTGCCTCATCTCCGGAGAGTTGATCGGGGCTCGGGACAAGGCCCATAAGCTGTTGTTTGACATGATTCAAGCGGGAGAAGAACTTCCGTTCGACCTTTCGGGCGCTGTCATCTATTACGTTGGTCCGACGCCGGCACGGCCAGGGCACGTGATTGGCGCCGCAGGGCCAACCACTAGCTCGAGGATGGACCCCTTCACTCCGGCTTTGCTAGAAAAAGGGCTGAAAGGGATGATCGGAAAAGGACAGCGGTCCCCCGAGGTCCAAGATGCGATCGTGAAGCACCGAGCAGTCTACTTCGCGGCGCCGGGGGGCTTAGGAGCATATCTTGCGAGCCGGATCGTCTCCGCAAAGGTCATTTTCGGCGATGAGTTCGGCCCCGAGGCGATAAGGCGCCTCGAGGTCAAGGATATGCCCGTCATCGTGGTCAACGACATCTACGGCGGCGACGCACACGTGTCCGGAAAGAGGCAATACAGCCGACAATCCTGAACGGTTTGTAGTTGCCTCTTCATAGGCGGCATTTGCCCCATTCCTTTTTTTTCTTTTCTCCCGTTTCCGTTCCAAAGAAACTCCTCAAGTTTTTGCTTGCAATGTTGAAAACAATGAGGGATTATGAGTTGTTAGAAAATCGATTTTGCTTTTCAGTTGAGGAAGTCGCAAGTGTCTGCCAAGACAAGAAAAGAGAAGTCGGTCTCGCTTGATGGCCTGCTTAAGACGATGCTCAAGCGTGCCGCTTCCGATCTGCATCTGGTTCCGGGGTCCCCGCCAAGACTACGGAAGGACGGCAAAATCGAGCCGATCTCAAAGAAAGCTCTCACCCCTGATGAGACCGAGAATCTGTGCCTCGGACTGCTGAACGAAGATCAGAAGAAACGTCTTCAGACGGAGAAGTCAATCAACATCAGTTTCGGGGTCAAAGGGCTGGCGAGGTTCCGGTCGAGCCTCTACCACCAGAAGGGCAGCGTGTGCGGCGCGTTCAAGGAGATAATCAAGGATATCGTCCCCGCGCAGCAACTGGACCTGCCATCGACTTTCTTCGAGCTGCTCGATAAAAAGTCTGGTCTGCTTCTGATAACTGGGCCTGCCGGTTCAGGCAGATCGACGGTCTGGGCCTCAGCCATCGATTTCCTCAACGAACGCCAGAGCTTTCATATAAGGACGATTGAGGACCCGATATCGTTCCTGTTCCAACACAAGCAGAGCATGGTGACCCAGGTCGAGGTAGCGTCGGACGTCCCGTCGGTCCGGCACGCGCTCGCCGCGGCGCAGGAGCACAATGCCGATGTTGTCGGGATTTCTGACCTCAACTGCTACGAGTCGCTTTTAGGCAGTTTGCAGCTCGCAGAGAGCGGCATACTGGTAATCGGATGCGCCCAGGCCTCTAGCTGCCAGTCGTGCATAGACATCCTGCTCGATCTTGTGCCAGAGGACCGCAGGAGTACGGCCCGGAATACCCTCGCGCGGAATCTGGTCGGCGCAACCTGCCAGTTCCTCGTGCCAAAAAAAGACGGGCAAGGGCGGGCACTGGCGATGGAACTGCTCGTTGCGACACCTGACGTGCAGCAGATGATCAGGAACGACACCCCAATGCTCTATCCTCTTATGGACGCCGGCAACGCTGGGATGCAGACCAAGGACCAGGCCCTCATCCAGCTCTTCAAAAGGGGCGAGATCGATTTCGGGACCGCCTTCGACCTCATGGAAGACCCAGCCGAACTCATCAAAGCCGACTAAGCGGCGAGGCCCCGCTCCCGTAACCTGGGCCGAGGGTGGCAAGGCCACACCCACACCCTGGGCCGAGGCGCCGCGTTCGCGTCGCTTCGGCATTGAAGGCGAGCTCAGTGACGTGCGAGGTGCCCCGGTTCGCTCGCAAGCCGAAGAAGCTTGGGGAACGGGGGCTCTCCGCCCGCGCGGTCATCGCGCCGTTCCCGTCGTAGTAGTGGGTCCAGGTTGAGGCGCCGTCGGTCGAGGACGTGAGCTGGTCGGCCGTGTCATAATAGTAGTCATAGTCTGGCCCCGCCGAGTCGTCCCAATCGGTTCTGTTCCCGTTGGCGTCGTAGGCGAAGTCGTGCGTCGAGCTGTCGGGATACGTCACCTTCGTCAGCTGATAGACATCGTCATACTCGTAGCTTGTATCGTCGCTGTCATCAACCGTCATCTTCGTCCGATTGCCCACCGGGTTGTATTCATATTCGAACTTGCTGATCGTTGCATTAGTCGAAGTCTTGTTGTGCAGCGACGGAGAGCGTCCGCTCTCGTAGCCTTGGCCCAGGTGCCCCATACGCGCGCCCCGTCGGCTGACAAGCCGAGCTCGGAACGTCCGAGGCGCCCCGTCGCATTCCTGAACAAAAGTATCCTCCCCTATGCCGCCGGCACTCAAGCTCCGTCACGTCGCTCAAAGGCGCCTGAGTGGTCGTCCTCAGGTTCTTCGGACTGGGCGTGACAGTTTGGTGGGAAACATAGCGAAGAAAAGGCATATCGTACCACCGGTCACTGATGCCCAAAGAAAGGGAATGGCAAATGCGCTATCGAGATCAAACAGCCAGTACTGCCCAAGAGCCAGAGCGATTGCTGAGACGATATGGATCCATCTTGAGACCTCAGGCCTGGCAAACGTCCTGGGCCACATCGCGACGTTCAACGCGATGGCGATCCAGCATGCGAAGAAAAGACAAGGCGCGCTGACCTCGAATCCCTGTATGTTGGCAAAGGCCCTACGTCTCACCCACGAGAGCATGTTCCAGAACGTATAGCCGTGCAAAAGGAACAGAATACACATGGGGATGCAGGCGCACGCTCTAGACAAGGAAATGCGAACGCGGCTCCGTCCTATCAATGTCACGACTACAAGCGTCGCTGCAACAGAGAAGAGGAATGCAAATTCGGCCAGAGCTCGTTTTTGCGACGATGCATCCACGCGGTCGTGGACCCATAAGTCATGGAAACAGAGACCTACTTGCAGCGCCCGGCACGGCGAAAGCAATTGCATCCTCATGTTGTCATCAAAACTCAAACGAACAAACCGCGGTGGAGCAGTAATGCAGGAGCTGACTTTCTCTGCCAAACTGGTTTCCGCCGCCTTGGATCGGTCCGCATTTTCCTGCATGCATAAGAACCTGAAACTATCAACTGCGTGGAAGATATTCATTCCCCAGCCATAGAATTCGATAGTGCCCATCAATATGGTGCCGGTTTCCCCTATATAGAAGGCCCTTTAGGC
>CAYZPW010000084.1:0-16310 GCA_964480475.1 uncultured bacterium
AGGCATTGGAGGATCATGGTCTCCAGCGTGAGCCGGATGTCGGCGTTGCCGTCGATCTTCTCGCGGGCGCGCCTCACCGCTTTGTCGAGGCGGAAGAGCTGGCCGGCTGTGCAAGTCTTGGACAGCGACAAGACGGCGGGATCGTCGCCCAGCAGGCTGCCTTCCCCGGCGGGCTGTCCTTCTCTGCGGACGATGGCGTCCCGAAGATAGACCAGGAGCATGTCGAGCAGATCGAGCGCCCACTGCCGCCGCTTCGCCCTGGAGCTCTCACACTGAAGCAGCGCGCCGTCGGCCACCGCAAACACATCGTCCAGCTTTCGTTCTATCACGCAGTCTATGACGTCGGCGATTATGGCCTTCCTGTTGATCAATTCATCCGGATTGACCGAAATGGCTCGGCCCAGGCTTCCGCCGGCGAACGAGCCGATGACTGACGCCACGTCAGGCTCAATTCCTCGCCTTTCGGCCAGAAACCGCTCTACGGCGTCGGTCGAGAGCCGCTCGAAGTTCACAGTCTGGCAGCGTGATAGGATCGTCGGCAAGAGCGCCGTGGGGTTCTCCGTAACAAGCACGATCACCGTGCCGAGCGGCGGCTCCTCAAGCGTCTTCAGAAGGCAGTTTTGAGCCGGCTCCTGCATCTTGTGCGCGTCATCGATCACGCATACGTGGCGCGTGCCCAAAAGCGGCCTGTTGACGAGGCGCTGCTGTAGGACGTTTCGTATGAGCCATATCTTGATCGTGCCCTGATACAGCCCCGCGGTTGTGTTTCTGAAGAGGTGCTCTGCAAGCCTGTATGGGCCAAGATCGGTCCGGCTTCGGATTTGCTTCTGGACCAGCTCAATCGAACGGTCAATAGCGGTAAGCGAGACGACCTTGGAGTCCGCCTTCTCAAAGACGGCCGCCTGGCTCCTCTCAATGCAATCGAGTTGCCTGGGGCCAGCACCTGCTGATGCGCTAAACTCCAGCAGACCCAAATCGGCCAAGATGGCCACCGCGGCGAGGTAGTCGGCCTCCTGGCCCGGCTCGTACCCAGCGACGCTCATTATCGCGCCTCGCCCAACAGCAAATGGCTGAAGGACATCCTGAAACAGCATCAACGATTGATGGACCTCAGCGAAATGCGTTGTCCTCTTGCAGGACGGGCACGAACCACACGCGGCGCCGTCTTGGGGATGCTCGCACAGAAGGACGCGAGCCATATCGAGCGCCGCCGTCCTCTTCCCTACCCCGGCCGGGCCTGCAAACAGATAGGCGCTGGCGACGCGCTCATCGGCGATGCTACGGCTCAGCGCCTCAATCGCCGCGGACTGCCCGAATACGCTAGAAAACATATCGGCTCCGCACTCTCAAAACGGGCGGGTCTGAGACCTGAGAACTTTGCGTATATTTAAGGGGCATAGGTTCCTCTGAATCACCGCGTTTCAACGCGGCGATATCGATCATTATCATCATATTAACACCCGACTTCAGTCGGGTGACAGCTGGATGCCCAACAGCCTCCTCCTCACTCCAAAGAATGCCCTCCTGAAGAGGATGTAGGAGGCGCGCCCTGAAATATGACCTCAGATCAGCCGTTTGTGCGGCCCCTCCAGGGTCGGTTACTTGGCTCCTGTCGACGGAATCCCCACGTTGAAACGTGGGGCTACTCACGTTATTTCCCTTCGGGGAATGCGATTTATAAAGCCCAATAAAGAGCCCTCTTCAACCAAGAATATGCGCATAATTGTTAGCTCTTCAGACCGCGCCCCTACAAATGCAACGCCAAACCACGAGACGGTCCCAGAGAAGATGTCCGTCCGATTCATAACGCACAGCCTTCACAACGTCGCCACCGGCATTGTGCCCCCAGGCTCGGACGCGCCGGCAAGGACTGCGGCGAGCGCCCTGACCGTTGGCTCGCTAAAACCGAATGCCGCGACGGCCGTCCCGAAACCCTCGACAAGACCTACATCGTAAGGCTCGTCGAGCGCGACAAGTATGCAGGGCTTGCCAAGAGTCAGAATCTTTCCGCACAGGTCCAACTGCCCAGGCCGAGAACCCGCAGAGAACGTGCATACAACCAGTATCTCCGATTCCTGGGCCATCTTCACAATCTGGTCTATCTGGGCCTCCGACGGCCCGTTCCCATCGTAACGCACTTCGGAAGCGGACTCGAAGTACTCCAACATCGCGTCGAACACGGATGCACACTTCTGCGGCGGCGGCAAGTTGAACCGGCCATCAAGCCGCGGATGGATAACCAGGACGCTCGCCTCAGCGTCAATCGGCAGCAAATTGGCCTCATCCCGAACGACGCAGACTGCATTCTCGGCGATCTCGTGCATAAGAAGCTCGTGCATATCAAGGTCCAGCTCATCCAGCGACGGCTTCTCCTGCGCGTTCGCGAGCCTCGCCTGAAGCTCCGCCTTGAGCCACAGGACCCTCGTGGCCGCGTCGAGCACCCGTTCCGCTGGCAAGGCGCCATCCTTGACCGCCTTGACAATCGCACCGTGAATGCTGCCGATTCTGTCGAGCTCCCGGCAGAACAGCAGCAGGTCAGCACCGGCCGCGACGGCCCCTATCGCGGCTTCCTCCGGGCTCCATCTCGCCGTTATGGCGCCCATCGAGAGGTCATCCGACACCGCTGGGCCCCGAAACTCCAGCCGCTCTCGCAGAAGATCGGTGAGGATATACGGCGATAGCGAGGCGGGAAGCGCCTGATCACCGCCCGGAAGGTTTGGATACTCCGCGTGAGTGGCCATGACCATGGCGACGCCGAAGTCAAAGGCCCTTCTGAACGGCACGAGGTCGGACCCGAGGAGCTCGTCCAAAGTCTTCTCGATTCGCACCGGCCCAAGATGCGTGTCCGATGAGGCTGCCCCGAGGCCCGGGAAGTGCTTTGCGACAGCCATGACATCCGCTGACTGAAGCCCGTTTATGTATTGAGCGCCGAGCTCCGCGACCCGCTCAGGATCGCTCCCGAACGACCTCGTCCCGATGCAGGTGTTCTTCGGATTCGTCAGAAGGTCAAGAACGGGCGCACAGTTCACGTTTATACCGAGCGCGCGTAGCTCCTTCCCGCAGACCTCGCCCGCGATGTAAGCATAGGAGCGTGAATCAGCCGAGCCAAGCGCCATCGCCGAGGGCAGCATTGTCAGGAAATCAAAGCGCGTAACGGTGCCGCCTTCCTGGTCGGTCATGATCAGCATCGGGAGCTCTTCGCCCGCATCAGTAGCCGCATCCTGAAGACTCTGCGTCAGATGCCGCATCTGATCGGCGTCAAAAAGATTGTCCCTGAACAAGATCACGCCGCCAATTCGATGCTCCTTGACATGCTCCTTGAGCACATGGGGGACTTCGAGGCCTCGGAAACCGGTGACCAAGAGCTGCCCGACGAGCCGCTCCAGACTCATCCCGGCAACCAGCTTCTCTATCGCCTCGTGTCTCTCCTCGACCGCCCTGTTCACGTGCAATTAGCCTCCGGTGCGCTCGCCGGGATGGCGAAGCGTTTGGTCTTCGTAAACAACCCGACCGGCCTTCATCGTAGCTAT
Organism: uncultured bacterium; assembly: GCA_964480475.1. Classification (GTDB taxonomy): domain Bacteria; phylum B130-G9; class B130-G9; order B130-G9; family B130-G9; genus CAYZPW01. The sequence continues at coordinate 3,531 of CAYZPW010000084.1, forward strand.
CACATGCGAGTCCAGTATTTGGTCTGGACGTTTGCAGTCGAGGATGACCAGGTCCGCGTCCATCCCCTCCTTAATGCTTCCTAAACGCTCCTCTTCCCGGACCGCAAACGCGGCGCCGGCAGTGTGAGCATCGATCGCATCGCCAATCGACATGGCGAAATCACGGCAAGGATGATTCACAGCGCCCCGGATGCCATAGATCGGGCCGATTGGCATCGAATCCGACCCGAAGCAGAGCGGTATGCCCGCTCGCTTGACCGCGCCAAAAGCGTTCGTTTTGGCCCATTCCACGCCGAATCGCTCGCCATAAAGACCATTCTCGTGGCCCCAACTCTCGATGAAGCCGGGCTGCATCGAGGCGATCAGCCCTGTCCGTTTCAGCCTCCCAAGATGCTCATCGAGCGGCTTCGGAAAGACCTCCATGTGCTCAAGCCGGTGCCGGTGGTCGGGGACTGATGCTGCATCTGTGTCCTCGTACGCCGAAATGACCGCATCGACCGCTACGTCGCCGATCGCGTGAGTAGCGAGCTGGACGCCTTGCCGAAGCGCGCGTTCGGCTATCTCGGCGATTTCATTCCTGTTCAGGAGCAGCACGCCACGCTCTTCAGTTGCCGCATAGGGCCTCGAAACCGCGGCGGTCCGCGCGCCTATGGAACCGTCCACAACGAGTTTCAGCCCGACCGGTCGGCAAAGCTCGGACGGCTCGAGCTGCTTCAACATCCCAAGACTCTTGTCGAAAATGTAGTCCGCATAGACGAGTATCTCGATGTGGGCTGCGGCATCCCTCAGCACGTCGAACTGATACGGCGAGGCGTGCATCTCGCAGAGCGTGGTGATCCCAAGCGACAGCGCCTCGTCAATCGATCGTCTCACCCCCTGGACCCTCTCTGGATGCTCGATCTTAACGAGCCTCCGAACCAGATGGACTGCTCCCTCCCGTATCTTGCCGCTTGAGCTGTCAATGTAGGGCTTGACCTCCTCGAATCCCAATGCAGAGCAAAGCATACCCATTGCACGCGAGTTAACGAAAGCAGCATGGCCGCAGACCCGCTGGAGAAAAATCGGATTCTCAAGCCCGGTCGCGTCCAGCAGCTCCCGATTCAGCTTGTCAATGCCCAAGACCTTCGAATCGTCCCAGTTGACGCCAACCACCCATCTGCCGGGGCCAACCTCGGCAGACTTCTGTTTCACCAGCTCAAGCATGTCATCGGCTTCAACCGTCGCTGCAAAATCGACCGTCAACACGTCGAACTCCCTGAGGAGGAGATGAGCGTGCGAGTCGATGAAGCCCGGCAGAACGATCCTCCCCCCGGCGTTGATGACATCATCCGACACAAGTCCAGTTGCTGACTTGGTACCGACCTGCGTGATTCGAGGGCCTTTGATCTCTATTGACCGAAGCGAGCCACCGTTAAGGCCTGACAATCCCAGATTTGCATCAACTATCAGCACATCGCTATCCTTGACCATGCGTCTTCACCGTAGCCTGGCACAACTCGCTGTAGTTGGAGCGAGACCGTGCAGCTGCCAAACTTGGGGTTCCCTTTCGCCTTTTCCCCTTTTGACCTCTTCGCCCGTTTCCGCCGTGCGGAAACACCTCATCCTTGACATATTGTGGTGCTAGAAATACCCTATCCAAAATATGGGATGTTCGCCAGGCGATTTCTCTCCAGAAGGTTAGGTCGATGGGCAAGCAACAGTCAAGGGATACGCGGGCAGGTATTTCTCACGTCAAAAACCTTCTACCCCTGATGAAGTCGGCGTTGCCCGAAGACCTGCTGCAACTGCTTGAACTGACCGGGAGAATCGCGAGCGAGCACTCGGCAAGGGCGTTCATCGTGGGCGGCGTCGTTCGGGACATTCTTCTCGGTCGTGAGAGCCTGGACATCGACGTGGTAATTGAGGGCGACGCGATGGCTGTCGCAGAGGAATTGGCGCCGCACGCCGTCAACAAGCCCGTTTTCAACCGGGCCTTCGCAACCGCGACGATTCCTCTGCAAGATGGCTTCCACATCGACGTCGCTACCGCGAGAACCGAGACCTACGATGTGCCGGGCGCGCTGCCCAAAGTGAGTCCCGCAACGATTGAGGCGGACCTGAGGCGCCGGGACTTCACCATCAACTGCGCCTGCGCCTCGCTTGCGCCTCAGACTTTTGGTGAGATACTTGACCCACACAACGCGCTTCAGGACATAGAAATCGGCCTGATAAACGTGCTTCACGACAAGAGCTTTGTGGACGACCCCACGAGGATTATCAGAGGCATCAAATACGCCAATCGCTTCAAGTTCGTGTTGGATGACACGACGCTTGAGCTCGCGGAGGACGCGATCTGCGACGGCTGCTTCAGGACCATTTCGCCGCACAGGCTCACTGACGAGCTGAGGATACTATTCGTCGAGGAGATGCCCTGGGGCGCTATCTGGGACCTCGCCCAACTGTCTATCCTGACTTCGATCTCACCGTATTTGTCGCTTGCGCACAACGCTCTTCCCATCTTGCGGCGAATCGAAGGGATCGAGAGCAAGCTGCACGGTGCATTCCCGGACGATTACCGAAAATGGCTGGTGAGGCTACTGCTGTTCATGGGAAATGTCCCTGCCTCAGAGCTTGCGAGCACTCTCGACGTTTTCGATTTGGACAGAAATGAGGCGAGTATCGTCGAGCAGTTCGTCACTCGGGGTAAGGACATCGCTTCCAAGCTAGAAGGCCTGGACAGAGCAAAGGACGGCGAGCTTTACGAGCTGTTCTCCGATATTCTGGCAGAGGCAGGGGTGGTAATTGTTGCCATGCGCCGCAGCAAGGCTGGCGACCGCGCCTTCGAGCGGTATTGGTCTGCCCTGTCGAAGGTGCGGCTTGAGATTGGCGGTCAGGAGATCAAGAGCATGGGCCTTGAGGAAGGCCCAATGATAGGCAAGATACTTGGGCATCTGCTCATGGCCAAGATCAACGGGGAGATCCAGGGCAAAGACGCGGAGCTCGCCCTGGCCAGAGAGCTCGTATCGCGAGCAAAGGAGCGACTCGAGGAGGACCGGTCATAAATGTATTTAGGGAGGGCCGTAGGGGCGGCGTTTGGATGCTGGGACATAAGTCGTTGCGGTTGTGTAGGGGCGAGGTCTTAAGACCACGCCCTTTCGAATTGATGCTCGCATAAGATGCCTCGTATCCACAGAGATTCATGTAGGCGGGCGGGTCTGAGACACCGCCCCTACAGGCCGATTCCGACAATCGCGTCGCATAAGAAAACCACCGCGTTGATCTTGGCAATCGGCCGTATTTCCTGTATCGTTGGTGTGTGAATGGACAACGGAATCCTCGTCAATCGACTTATGACCCAGGCTCCGTGAACCGCCCCTACTCAGCTACTCGAGAAATGGAAAGCGTCAGCGCCAAGATAGGCGGCAGAACCAAACAGTTCGCCATTCTTCCGGGCCCAGCGCCTCATATCGCGGTGTCGGCCAAGAAGGAGTTGCACGGCTGGTGGCCAGGCAAGCGGGAGTGCACTGCTGAGAGAATGCTCATAAATCCATACAACGGCTGCGGCTTCGACTGCCTCTATTGCTACGCCAACGTGATGAACTGGGGCTATTTCAGGCTGTATCGGCGCGACGGGCTGGTCACTGTGTTTGAGAAGATGGACGCAAATGTGGCGAGGCAGCTGGACTCGATAGACGTTGCGGCGTGTGGCTATCTCTCCCCCGTTACCGACCCGTTTCAGCCTGTCAACTCTCGATACAGGCTCTCTGAACGGATTGTCCAGGTGTTCACCCAGCGAGGCATCCCCATAGACGTGGTGACGAAGGGGATCATCCCGGACGAGGTGATACGCCTATTGGCACAGAATCGACACTCTTTCGCTCAGGTCTCGATCACGACGGCGAACGACGCTCTCTTGCGGCGCCTGTCGCCAACTCAGAAACTATCGACCGACGACCTTTTCTACAACCTAACGCGGGTCTCGTCCTGGCCGTGCGAAGGCCGCGACAAGGTCCACGCCGTCTGTCGCATCGACCCCATTCTGCCGTTCATAACCGACGACAGACAAGAACTGAAACACCTCGTCGAGCGCGCGAAGCTCTGCGGCGCGGACCACATCGTCGCCAGCTGCGTCGATGTTCCTACGCACAGCGCAAAGCAGATGTTCAAAACCTTCTATTCGCTGAACGAGGCGCCGGCTCTTCCTTATGAACGCCTATTCACCGAGAGAATCGATGGATCGCTGCACGCCAACATCGAATACCGGCGCGGGCTTTTCTCGTATCTGAGGGAGCTTTGCGTTCAAAACGAGCTCTCCTTTGCGCTGTGCATGGAGTTCGAGAAGGCCAACAGCGAGACCATGGTCAAGACGGCGTCCGGCAAGCTGAGGAGAGTCACAAGCCGTGGCATGAACGCCGAATTCATGACCGGCTGCTCGAACTGCGAGGGCATCGACGTGCCGATTTACGTGCGTGATCATTCAGGGCAATCCGGCTATTACCTCGATTACAGGGGCAATTCTCGGCCCAGGTTTGCCCCGGCGGCGTCCTGCGACGGGGCGTGCCTGACGTGCGGCTCCGCCAGGTGCGGCATCGAGGAGCTGGCGATGGGCCGAAGCCCAAACTCACGCAAGGACTTCAACCTCCGCGACTACCGCCGATGGTCGAAGCACCTGGCCGAAAACAAGCAAGAGGCCCTTCGCTTCTGACAAACGGTGTGGGGCGGGCTTTCCAGCCTGCCACTGACGGATTGACCCCTTTCGGCTCTTCGCCCGTTTCAGCACCGCCGAAACTACGGGATGGGATAATGATAGCCCATATCGACCACGCCGGTGTCCGGCGTGCCGTCCACCTGCGTGGTGCTATCCGAAAGCCCGGCATCCTGCGCTGACTGGCTGCCGGCATCAATGCATGGACTATCCGAGTGCAAGTAGTAGTGGCCCAAAGGGCCAGGGACGAACATCGGGTCGTCGTGGATATTGCCCAGGCCGGAGTCACCGTCCTCGATGCAGGAGAAGATTGCAGAACAGCCGTATAGGTCATTTCCGTTTGCCCAGATGATGCAGTCGGTGATCGTCGGCCGGGTGAAACCGGTGTAACCTGTGGCCCAGTCATTGCTGGGTGACATCCGTGGACCTTCCAATCCCGGTGATCGATGATACCCGTTGCTTATTCCAGTGCCGGAATTGTATATGATTGTGTTGTTTTGAAGCGTCGGGGACCCTTCATAGATGAATACCCCACTACCGTCATAGCCTGCCTCATTGCGAAGAATGACGTTGCTTCTGATGCTGGAACTGTCCCTAGAACAGTAAATCCCTGCTCCTCTATCACCTGCAAGGTTGTCACACACCACATTGGCCTCGATCCTGGCGGTGCAGTCACTCTGGCAAAACAGGCCTCCGCCGGCGCTGGCTGAGTTCTGAGCGAGTACGTTGCCCCAGATTGCTGGTGAGCCGGTGCAAGAGATCCCACCCCCATAGCGATTCGCGTAGTTTCCGGTTATCGAGTTGCGCTCAATAATTGCCGAGCCCCAGGCAAGTATCCCCCCTCCCTCGCCGGCGAGTCCGTCTGCACTGTTGTCAGATATGATGTTGTTTTGGATTATGACAGCATCACCCGAACAACATATCCCGCCGCCATGTGCGGAGAAGCACGAAGATGAGATCGCGCGAGCGCGATTTCCGGAGACTACGTTGTCTTGGATCAACGTGGATCCTCCGGAGGAGTATATGCCGCCACCATAGGCATAATAAGCGTCATCCTCCTTGTAATCCCAGACGCGATTGTCGGCGATAACGTTGGTCTGAATGATGGTCGAACTGCCCTTACAATATATGCCCCCACCACGTGCACTACCTCCGCCCCAAAAGCTATTGGAGGCGCAATTGCCAGTGATGATGTTGTTTTCGATTGTAATTGAGCTATCAGAGCAGTATATACCGGCGCCGTTACTAACTGCCCACTCGTCATTCTCCAATCCGCCGGTTATCGTGAATCCTCTAATGGTCACGCTATTCAGGTCCCTACAATAAATCACATGACCGGCTTCCTTTTCGGCATCGAGGATCGTGGTCTCAGCGTCCGCACCTGAGAGCGAGACCCAGCTCTTCATGTTGAGCGGGAATGTCTCGCCGTTGGTCGAGGCGGAGTAAGTTCCGGCGGCGACGTGGATCGTGACCGGGTTCGCCTCGGTGCCCTCGACAGAGGCTAGGGCGCGGGTAATCGTATTCCACGGCGAGCCGAATGATCCGTCGTTCGAGTCGTCACCTGTCCCAGCGTCAACGTAGCAATGCAAACGATTTGAAGCGCCCAACGTGAACGGTGCCAAGCTGAGGTCCGACACCCAGTCGAACGTCCCCGGATATGTGAGAACCGCAGCGAAGCTGTAGTCGCCCGGTTCCTCAATCGGGGGCATGGAGCAGGAGAGGTCGAACCACCAGAATGGCGTGCGACCCATAGCAAACCATCCCGGAATGTATGTCTGGGGAATCCATGGCTCAATGGTGTCGCTCCATCCGGCATACTGACAGGACCAGATGTCCCCATCCGGCAGGATCAATCCAACGTAAACCGCGACCGACATCCCCTCGCCGCCATTCACCGCGGATAGGCTAACCTCAATCGTATCGCCGGGTTGATACGTGTCGTCGTCCGTGTAGATCGCCACTGTCGGCTGCGCGGTCGTTGCCATCGGCAACAACGCGAAGACCGCAAGGATGACCCACACACGAATAGCAATTCTCATGTCCCCCTCCTACCTTCAGAGTCGATTAGTACTCGTCGCCGCTCAACGTGGGTGAGACACACCAATACCCAAAATGTAACTAAAATCGAGGCTATTCTGACAGGGCGGGAATGTCAAACCTGAGATGGGCTAATCTGTTGGCCAGACGGGACGTCCCGGGCTGGTATTGCATCAACCCCCTGGTTTTGCCGCGCGATTCCGCCTTCAAGCCTGACGCTTCTGATTCAATGATTGGCGAGCAGAGGCTTAATTGTCGGAACGATATGCGTTATGTTGTTGGCTTGATTTCGATTGGTTGAGGCGGAAGTGGGCCTCTCGATAGGAGTGATTGCGCGGGATGAAAATTGCGCTGGTTGATAGTCCGAGTGACAGGCGGAACCTGATCTATAAGGACTGGGCGGGGGGCTACGGCACGACGTTTTCGGTCGGGAAGTCGCTTCGAGCAAGATTCCTGGAGAGGGCAAAGAAGACTGGGATCAAGCTCCCGCTGACGCGTTTCGGCTATTTAGCGGCGGTCTTCATACAGTCTGGTCACAATGTGAAGTTCTGCCATGACAGGCTCCCAGACGCGGCGGACGTGGTTCTGCTTCACTCCTCGATCGTTGACGTCCACGCGGAGCTCGCGCTTGCCGACCGGCTGCGCGAGGAACTCGATGCGAAGATCGGGTTCGTCGGGCCGTTTTCGGGAAGGATGCCGGACCTCTATCTTTTGCACGCCGATTTCGTTGTGAAGGGCGAGCCGGAGGATTTCGCTTACCGCATCGATGAGCTCGGCGAGCTCTCCGGCGTCATCGAGTCGCAGCCGATCGATGACCTGGACTCGCTCCCGTTCCCGGACTGGTCGATCTTCCCTCGAGAGCGATACTCTTACTATCCAAACGTCAAGGCGCGACCGTTTCTGCCGATTCTGTCCAGCCGGGGCTGCCCATACAAGTGTAATTACTGCGCTTATCGCGCGGCGTATAAGTGGCGAGCAAGGTCTATCGAAAGCACCGTCGATGAGATCGAGCGCAACGTAAGGGACTACGGGACACGGGGGCTTCTCTTCAGAGACCCACTCTTCACGTGGGCCAAGGAGCGGCCTCAAGGGATTGCGGAGGAGATATTGAGGCGGAACATCGACGTTCGCTGGGGCTGCGAAACGCACCTGGGTCATCTCGACAAGAACCTGCTCGATCTGCTCTATCGGGCGGGCCTGCGATCGGTCAACGTCGGCATCGAAGTCGCGAACCCGAAGACGCTCGCCGGGACCGGCCGGCCGCCGCACGTCGTTGAGAAACAGTCTGAGCTCGTGAAGCACTGCGACCGGCTCGGCATCCGAGTCACGGCGTTCTACCTTTTCGGGCTGCCGAACTCGACTGCCCAGGACATGCGCGAGACAGCAAAATACGCTCGGAGGCTCAACACGCATGTCGCCTCGTTCAACATCGTGACGCCCTATCCCGGCACGGAGTTCTACGAGAAGGTCAAGGACCAGGTCTTCGAGAAAGACTGGACCAAGTTCACGTCATACACGCCTGTGATGCACCACAAACACCTTTCGCCGCAGGAGCTCGAGAGAGTGAAGGAGGAGGCGTTCGTTCGATTCTATTTCAGACCGGCCTACATCCTAAGGTTCGTGCAGCGGATGCTCCTCTGGAAGTAGTTCGGAGGCGGCGCCTAACCTGGATGAACCAGGCTGCGACTCTGTGAGCTTGGTCAAGAGCTCTTTGGCCTTTGCCCTCGCATCATCTGGGCCTGTTTTGGTGGCGAGTTCGAGGTATTCTATACAATCGGCCCTCAGGGAGGGCTCCCAGCTGAGCTTCTCCACAAGCTCCAGATGATAGCGCTTCGGAGGGTGGCCCTTGTCAGCGTCCATTGCTGAGGCGCGGAGCCATCGAACTGCCCGCTCAAGGTCCGCGTTCTCGTGTGCGACAACGCCCAGAAACGTCGCACAGCGATTCCGGAGGTAGGCGATACCCTCTCGATATGCGACCTCGGCGAGCTTTTCGTCGGCGAGCATCTTCTCGCATTCGGCCCAGACCTTGTCCAGCAGTCTCCGCGCCCTCTCCAGATCGCCGCTTGAGAGCGCCTTCTCGCCATCAGTGCACTTGGTCGAAGCCTTGATGATCCTCTTGGGCACGCTCGCCTCTGGTGAGATGCCAGGCAGGTCTTTTTTCTGAACGCCCGGGCAGAGCTTCTTCAACATCGAAAACGCCTCTTCCTTCATCTTGTCGGTCCCCAGGACGCTCGCGGCCTTGAGATATTCAGCGCATTCCTCTTTCAGGGCGGGTACGGACACGGCCTTCTTGACCAGCCGCACGTCGTAGCCTTTGTATTCCATGAACATGTCGTGCGTGAGCGAGGCCTTGAGCCAGCGCCGTGCCTCCTCGACCTGGCCCTTTTGCAGGGCGATTAGGCCGAGGCTCGTCGCGCATCGGTTACGAGACATCTCGACGATGGGCACCCCCACGAACTCCAGCTCCTCCTTCTTCTTCTGGAGCCTGTCCAACGCGTCCCACGCCTTCAGAAGCTCCGAACTCGCCTTGTCAAGTTCACCTGCCTTCAGGTGTATGTCGCCCATGCGCTGCGCATTTGTGGCCTCGCTTGAAATCTGCCAGACCTCCATCGTGGGCTTTTCATCGTCCGTTACGACTTGAATCGCGCCGCCAAAATCCTTCATCTTTGTTCGCATCTCTCTGACAGCGTTCCCGATGACGGCGTCCTTGGGGCACATTGTGTACGCATCCTCAATCGCTGCCCTAGCTGCCTTTTGATCTCCTAGCGCCTTCTGGAGCCGATAGACATTGTATTGCCCGATGGCGGGATACTTGGACGCCGTGCCCGGGTGCTGAATCAGACGCAAAATACTGCCGCAGAACCACTCGTCGATTGGCTCCATCCCGCTCGCGGTCAGGCCGATCTCAATCACGTCCGGATTCTCTTTCAGCGTATGTTCTGCGGCCTTCAAAGCGATCATGAGGAGCCTCGCCCGCGCCTCGGCGTCCGCATTCTCCTCCGCCAGGAAACAGGCCGCGTCAAAGAGCCGGGCCGATTCAAACCAGTCCTGTGTCGCGAGTTGCCCCTCAACGTAGTGCTGGTCGATGATGGCGGTCTTCTGCTCGTCGGTCAGCTCGTCCCACGATTTGACGCCCCGCTCACGAGCGATGTCGAACCACGCTGTTGAAGCACAGGACACCGGCGTCTCGTCCCAGCTGCATTTCGCGTCTTCGGCGATTGAAGCTGTTACCAGAATAGCTATGAACAAGATATTGCATAGAAGGACTGCTCGATACATGCTTCAGTTCCTTTCCTTGAGTTGTCCGTCAGCCCAACGTGTTCGATTCCGCTTCATCCAGGCATGTATTTGCCAACTCATTGTAGGGCACGTGCAGGGCACGAATCAACGCTGGTTTTCCGATTGAGCCATTCGCAATCGCCGGCCCCGGCCGAGCCTCCGGTGGAGCAAATGAAACAAGCCAACGGCGACCAAGAGATACGGCAGTGCATCTACGGACTGGTCGGGCCAGAAGAGCGGGACCTCGAAGGTTCGCCACGTGAACGGGAAGAACCAGTAGTAGGCATCAGTTATATGACGCTGCAAAAGGTCCAAGAAGAGATGGAACGCGGCCCCGAGGAGGAGATTCCTAAAGACTGTTTTCCTAATCGGAGCCTCAAAAAGGAACGTGACCATATAGGCGCCAAGCAGGGTTCCGATTGGTGTGTGCCCCGGATTTATGAACCAGTACGAGTTCTTGTAAAAAACCATAGGGAGCCGTCCCAGAAGGTCTGGCAGGATCAGCCCCACGAAATACAGCTCGCGATAGCTCTTGGGCCGTGTAATGAAGTGCCCGGCAAGGACGTGCGTCAAGAGGTCAGGCATCTATCGCCTCTCCTCAAATCTGAACCGGCGCAGGTTGAACCTGAAGCGAAGCAGAAAAAAAACTGCGACACCGATGAGAGCCACAGCTGAGACAACGAGCTTCAATGTGTCTCTGGCGTAGATGTGCCAGGGCTCCCCGAGGATGAGGCGGCCAGGGCTTCTGAAAACCGCGTCGAACGAGATGAAAGACCCCTCCTGACCAGGTGCTACCTTGCCCTCAACCTCAATCCTGTTGCCTCGAATATCCTGCACGATGAACCTGTCCGGCCCGTTGTACTGCTTGATCTGCGTGAATTGAACGATGAGCCTCGTCCCATCGAACCGACCCGGGTCCTTAAGGTAGTCCGCAAAGCTGGGCAGCAGTTTCGGCCCCGCAATGGCTGAGTAGATGCACATAGCGAGCAAAAGAGCAGCCGGCAGCCCTATCTTGAGCCACCGGTGTCTGTCGGACAAGAATGCCGGAACGCTCTGCTGCAAATCCTCGGTGCCTCGCTAGCCGAGTATGTTCTTCATTGAGATCATAATGTACGCAAACACCATGAGGAAGAACCCGAACACCAAGACGCCCATCAGGATGAACGGCAGGATGACAGCAAGGAACGACCTGCCCCCGGAAATCTCGTAATAGTTCTTGACCGCAACGATTTGCAGGACAAATATCCATACCCACAGGCCGACGCCCACCCCGGCAAAGACCGCCATGCCTGCGCCAAATGGAAGCCCGTTAGTCAAGATCGCAACCGGTGCAAGAAAGATGTCCGGCAGAAAACAGACCGCTATCAACAAGAACAATACCCTGACGTCGCCCAGTTTGTCCTCGTTTGTCGCTGCAAAATGATAGACGCTGGCGGCGATGACGATGAACACGAGTGTGATGATCAGCTGCCCCATGCAAAGCAGGACAAACAGACTCACGCCGCCGAAGGTCCCAGCGCAGGAAGGCGAAATCAGACCAGCCGTCACTCTGCTCAGAACGGAAAGGGCTATGACGAAGAACGCGAGCCCGTAAGGCCTTCTCTCGGAAAGGGCCTGCACGGCCTTCTTCGGCGAAGTCAGCTGGTCGTAGAGTATCGCAAGCCTGCCCTCCGGCCTCCTCAACGAAGGCATATTCTCATAAGGTAGCGAGAATTCGTTTTGCATCGCTTATCCCCCTATCGACCGCTTCTGGTTGGATAGACGAATGCCGCCTCGGCAGGGCCGAGGTTCGCGCGATACTGAATTGGCGAATCAAACTCGCCCGCAACCATGTCCGTAAGCGACGGCGTCTTCCCGAACTTGGCATCCAGGAACCTGAAGAACCGCTCAAATGGCTCGACCGTCGGCCTGATGACGTTTGGCCTCCCGGAAATTCCCGCCAGTTCCCCCGCCCGATTGATTGCATCCTCGAGCGTCCCGAGACTATCGACGAGGCGCTTGTCGAGCGCCTGCGTGCCCGAGAAGATGCGACCGTCCGCCAGCGGAAGCAGCTCGTCTATCGGGATGCTCCTGCCCTCGGAAACCGCGCTCACGAACTGCTGGTAACAGTCCATGATGAGCGTCTGCAACAGGTTCCGCTCCTCCTCCGTCATGTCGCGCCAATAGGCCATTATGTCCTTATGCTCTCCGCTCTTTATCACGTTGAACCTAATGCCAATCATGTCGAATAGCCTCTGCAAATCCGCCCCGACAATGATCACCCCGATGCTGCCTGTCAGCGAGCCTGGATTGGCCACGATCTCGTCGCACGCCGACGCGATGTAATAGCCGCCCGAAAACGCCATGTCAGCGACCGACGCCACGACTTTCTTGCCCGCCTCTTGAGCCAGCTTGATCTGGTGGCATATCTCCTGAACGCTGCCGACAGTGCCCCCGGGGCTGTTGATCTGGATCACGATCGCCTTGACGTTCTTGTTGTCCCTGAGGCGTTCAAGCTCCCGAATTACCCTAAGTGCGCCCCGCGGATACGCCTCGAACAAGCCCTGCGACTCCTTGAACGTAATCGCCCCGAAGACGCGAACGAGGCCCACACTCGGCCCAACAGCAGGCTCAAACTTGGCGAACTTGCCCTCGAACACCTTCGCCAGGCGGTCGAATGAGCTCTCGCGCGGACGCATGCCCTCCTTCTTGAGAAGCATTATGCCAATCACTATGGCGCCAACGCACAGTATCAAGATCAGTGTCATAAAGAATGTCTTTTTCATGCAAAACCTCCTTCA
>CAYZPW010000085.1:0-16192 GCA_964480475.1 uncultured bacterium
GGGGCGGTGTCTCAGACCCGCCCGCCTACATGAATCCCTACGGATACGAAGCATCTTATGCGACCATCAATTCAAAAGGGCGTGGTCTTAAGACCTCGCCCCTACACAACCGCAAGAACTTATGACCCAGCCTCGGCAAGCCTGCCCCACAGCGCGGGTCTGAGAGGCCCGTAGATCAGGCTTCGTTCTCGCCTCTTCCCCTATTCGCCTTCTCGCCCTTTGTCCCAGCCGTCCGTTGGCATTCGCCGCGCGGCGAAAGCCCTACGCTAAGGGTCATGCGTGCGAGGGCAGATTGACGCGTTCGATGACCTGGAGCGCGAGCTCGACACGGCCGAGCGGCGGGATGAGGTAGGCGCCCACTACGCGGTCCATGCCGATGACGGATTGAAGCGCATCGCTGGCAATCGCAACGCCCTCCTGCTTGGCCTCATCGCCGCTCTTGGCCCGCTTCATGCGTTCTCTTACCTCTTTGGGCACGGCCATTCCGGGGACCTCGTTGTGCAGAAACTCCGCGTTGCGATACGAGATGAGCGGCAGCACGCCAACAAAGATCGGCAGGTCAACGTCCTTGGATTTTGCAAGGAAGTCCGCAAGAAGCTGCGGCTCATAGACAGGCTGGGTCATCGCGAATTGAGCGCCAGCATCTCTCTTGGCCGCGAAGCGGCTGAGCTCCTCTTCCAGGTCGATTGCGCCGGGGTTGACGCCTACGCCGATGAAGAAGGCGGTTGGCTTGCTGATCGCCTTGCCGGCGAGGTCGAGTCCGAAATTGAGGTTGCGTGCGATCTTGGATAGGCCGATTGAATCGACGTCGAACACTGCGGTTGACAGCGGATAATCACCCACCTTGGGTGGGTCGCCGGTTACGAGCAGAACGTTTCTCAGCCCTGCAACATACGCGGCCATGAGATCACCCTGGAGGGCCACGAGATTTCTATCCCTGCAGCAGAAGTGGACGATGGCGTCGATCCCGACCTCTCGTTCAATGATCTGGCCAAGCACTATCGGGCTCATCCTGGCCGAGGCGCGCGGCCCGTCGGCGATGTTGATTGCGTCCGCGCCCGCTTCTTTTATCATGGTTGCTTTTTGCAGCACGCCGTCGATTCCGATGCCTCGCGGCGGATTCAGCTCGATGCTCAGGACGAAACGTTCCTTGATGGCTTGCTCGAAGTGCGTGGGCGTCCGCTCGACCTCAATCCTCTGGAATTCCTCGGGTTCTTCCTCGAGCTGAAAGTCATATACCTCGACTGCGCCGGTCGTCGTTGACTTGACCGCTGCCGCGATCGCGCTTATGTGCGCCGGCGTCGTTCCGCAGCACCCGCCGACGATTGAGACGCCCTTGGCGATAAATCGCTTTACGTATTCTGCCATGTATTCGGGTGAGCAGAGGTACATGTAGCGTCCCTCGACGAGTTTCGGCAGACCTGCGTTTGGCTGAGCGGACAGGGCCAGCCCCTCTGTCCTAGCCATCCTCTCGATTGCCAGCAGCATCTGATGTGGGCCGACGGAGCAATTGAGTCCGCCCACGTCAACCCTTTGCTCTTTCAGAAAAGCAGCGATCTCCTCCGGCTCGTCGCCATAGATTGTAGAGCCTTCCTCAGTCACTGTCATCTGCGCAACGATTGGCAGGTCGCAGACGAGTCGCACGGCCTCTATCGCGAGCGACATCATCCTGAAGCTCGAGATAGTCTCAATCATTATCAGGTCGGCGCCCGCGTTGGCCAGCGCGGCTACTTGCTCTGCGTAGATCGATCGGATGTCATCAGGAGTGAGCATGTCTCTCAGAAGGACAGTGCTCTTGAGTCTTCCCACGGAGCCAGCCACGTATGCGCGGTCGCGAGCGACTTGTCTGGCGATGGCTACGCCCTTGGCGTTAATCTCTTCGGTCTTGGCCTCAAGGCCGAAAGGGGCGAGCCTATGCCTGTTGGCGCCGTACGTGTTCGTCTCTAGAATCATGGCCCCGGCCTTTAGGTATTCGGCGTGGATTTGGGCGACTAGGTCAGGCGCGGAGATGTTTAGCTCATCGAAACACTGGTTGATGTAGATGCCTTTTGCGTAGAGCATAGTGCCCATCGCGCCGTCGCAGACCAGCACCCTTGAATGAAGATCGTCGAGGAAGTCTTTCATCTACTGTCTAATCTATTGAACCCGGTCATCTTTGCACTTGACACATCTGAAGCCTATGGTTCGGCTCGTCGTCTTGGGGTCCGCAGCAAACCGTGCGGCGCATCGGAGCAGCCCCGGGCCGGCGAGAAAAGACCCGCCTCGCACAACTCGCAGCTTGCCGCTTTGCGGCCCACCGGGATTGAGACTTGGGCTCGTTGAGTAGTAGTCCCTGTCATAGAAGTCGCGACACCATTGGGAGACGTTGCCGGAGATGTCGAGAAGCCCAAAACCATTTGGAGGCAGTTGACCCACGAGCGTCTTGCGTCGGCCTGCCTTGGGTCTCTTCACGAGCTCATCGGGCAGCGCGTCGCCCCAGGGGAATCTCTTGCCGCTGAGGCCGCCCCTGCACGCCATCTCCCACTGCGCCTCGGTCGGGAGCTGGCAACCCCGCCAAAGGCAATATGCCGCCGCATTGAACCACGAAATGCAGGTAACCGGATAACCCTCCTGACCGGGCGGATAGCCGCCGGACGACCAATCCGCCAGGTAATTGTCGTCGGCCTCGACCCGGCCATCATTGGCTGTAGCTTCCAAAAACTCCCAATACATCTTGTTAGTAACTGGGGAGAGCTCAATCTCGAAGGCAGTCAGGTTGACCGTGTGAATCGGCGATTCGTCGGCGGCGTCGGTAGTTGAGCCCATCCGGAACTCACCGCCGGGAATTGTGATTGTGTCCGGTGAAGCGGTGGCTGCTCTTGCTGGGAGAGTCTGGATTGGCTCGCGCGAGTCCGTCGCGTCCGCGTGTTCTTCAGCTGCCTCAACCTGGGGCACTTTTTTTCTCTGGCTCGCTTGCTTCTCGTCTCGAACGAAGAACACGAATTGGCCCTCGCCGTACTCCACAAAATGTCTCGCCTGAGGCGTTTGGCGGTTGCCGGATTCCTCAGCTACACGGTCTCGAACGAAGAAGAACAGCTCGTCAGAAGTTATGATGCCATCGCTGTCGTGATCGGCGAAGCCCTCCAACCCTTTTAGCAAATACCTGCTGAACAGGCTGTTGCCGCCCCAGCTCTCCTTGCCCTCAAATACCTCCTCGTCCGATTTGCCCGCGGCTATGATTCTCACACACGGGTCGTTCAGCGCCTTGAGCTTTGGCCTCGGCGCGATCGCCGCCCGCGGCCGCAAACCCGCAAGTCCGCTGAAGCAGCAATCGAGTATGAATAGAG
Organism: uncultured bacterium; assembly: GCA_964480475.1. GTDB lineage: Bacteria > B130-G9 > B130-G9 > B130-G9 > B130-G9 > CAYZPW01. The sequence continues at coordinate 3,327 of CAYZPW010000085.1, forward strand.
TGTGTTTGGCGCATATTACGCTTGCGGCCTCCTTTATCTCCTCCATCGATATGCAGGTGCTGTGGATTTTCTGAAGGTTGCCGTCATAGGGAACTAGGTAGCCCCGGTAGTCGCTCTTTCTCTTACCCTTTCGCACCCTCCGTCTCTGGCCATGGCCCGCAAAGAAGATAAGGACACGGTCATTCGAGGTGAGAGCCGGGTTCGCGCCCAAGAAATCGTTCATCAGCTCCAAGATGCGCTTCTTTGTCGCCTGTTGATTGTGAAGCGTAAACATCCTGTCTTCGTCGAAGAAGGTCTTGGTCCTAAGGAATCGCTCCAGGGACTTGGCATCCTTGACAGCATGCTTGAGGGGCTGAGCGGCGGGGCTGTTGTCTATGCCTATCAATAGCGCCCAGCTGCTCCTGTAAAGCGACTCGTATGAGATGGGCTCTCGGTCCGGCACGGCATCTACGGTAACCTTCTTCTGGTCAACCAGTCTCACGCCAAGCATAAGCTCAAGAAGTATCTCGTTCTTGCCTTCCTCAAGAGGGAGCTGTTGCTTGAACGGCGAGCGCGCCTGCGGCAGAACGCTCAATGATGAGTGCAGCCGGCCATTGATTCCAAAAGCCAGTCGAGCGTGGCCGGCCCCTCTGGGCGCTCCTCGCACCCAGCCGACCAGTTCAACGTTCCGACCGATTATTGTCTCGCCCTCGGTCGGGTATATAATTGAGATCGCGTCCTTCTCGGCCCTAGAACGCTTACTGCTGCCCAAGGTTCTTTCCCCACGAGAACTTCTTGCGGAGTATCGAGTAGTAATTGCTCTTGAGGCTTTGGACCAGCCTGAGCTTCTCCATCGCCTTGAAGACGAGTATCTCATCGCCGTCGAACAGAGGGACCGCTTCCTGGCCGTCGATGGTTAGTGTGACCTCCTGGCCTTTGCTGAGCAGCTGAGTCTTGATGACTGCGCTGTCCGGGACAACGATGGGCCGATTCGTAAGCGTGTGTGGACATATAGGTGAAAGGACTAGGACGTTTGTAGTCGGTTGAATTATGGGCCCGCCCGCTGCGAGAGAATATGCTGTGGAACCCGTCGGGGTGGCGATTATGAGGCCATCACCCCGGTATTTGGCTACGAACGAGTCGTCAACGTAGGTCCTGATGTCGATCATCCTCGCTATTGCCGATTTGTTGATCACGAAATCATTGACGGCGAAAAATGTCTTCGGCTTTCGCTCCGCGCCCGACACCCGTGCGCGAATGGCTATCCGTTCCTCAAGCACGAACTTGCCGTCGAGTATCTCCGAGAGCGAACTGAACAGCTCATCGAGCGTAAGCTCGGTCAAGAAGCCCAAACCGCCGACGTTGACCCCAAGAATCGGGACCGACAGCTCTGGGGCTATCCTGGCCACGCTTATCAAGGTACCGTCCCCGCCGAACACGATGACCATGTCGGCACCGTTGAGGACCTGCTCCCTGGGCATACCCTCAACGGCCGATGAGACCATGTGTGCGACCTGCTCATCCACTCTCACACTGAGGCCCCTTTTGAGCAGCCACTCGCACGTTTCGTTCAAGACCCGAAGGATATTGTGGGCGTGCGGCTTAGCGGCAATCGCTATTGTCTTGAACATGATTCGCTCCCTGGCTGCGCCGCTTGCCCAATGGCATTCTCAATCTCTTCCGAGAAGTCGGTTTTGGTGTCGCTTCCCTGCTTTCGAGCGAACATCAGGTATTCTTGGTTACCCTTTTGGCCAAGAAGCGGTGACGGCATGACTCCGACGGGCACGAGCCCCAGTTGGCAGGAGAAACCGAGTATCTCACGAAGCACGCATCGATGAAGGTCCGCCTCCCGAACGATCCCGCCCTTCCCCACCTGGCCCCTGCCGACCTCGAACTGGGGCTTTATCAAGGCAACCACTTCACCGGCGTCGGATAGTAGCTCATAGGCCTTCGGCAGCACAAGCCGAAGTGAGATGAACGAGACATCGATCGTGGCGAAATCGGGCGTGCTCTCGAGGCGGTTGCCATCGAGGTACCGGATGTTCGTCCGCTCCAGGGGCACAACGTCAGGGCGAGTCCGTAGCTCGTATGCAAGCTGACCATACCCAACATCGACCGCGTATACCAGCCTTGCGCCTCGCTCGAGCAGGCATTGTGTGAATCCCCCAGTCGATGCTCCGATGTCAATGCAGACCTTGCCCAAAACATCGATCTCGAATTGATCGATTGCGGCTCTCAGCTTCTCTCCTGAACGGCTTACGAAATCGTGGGCAGGCTGCCGGACGCTTATCTCGGAATCGATTGGCACCTGCGTTCCGGGCTTTGAGACCCTCGTGCCGTCGATGGATACAAGCCCGGCCATTAGAAGGGCAACTGCTTTCTGCCGGCTCTCCGCAAGCCCGCGCTCGACAATGAGCCTATCCACTCGCTTCTTCATTCGATTCGGTGAGTGAGCTTTCGAGAAACTCCCAAGTCGCGTTGGCTATGCCTGCCGCGTCTAGCCCAAGTTTGGCGCGGATAGCAGGTGCCGACCCATGTTCTACGAAGAAATCACCTATCCCCAGGCGCTTGACGGCCACGTTATGAACTCCGTTGTCGCTCAGCGCGTCGAGCACAGCGGACCCAAAGCCCCCCGCGAGAGCGTTTTCCTCAACTGTGACTATATGACCGGTCTTTTGGGCCCACAAAGAGAGCATCTCGACGTCTATCGGCTTGGCAAACCTTGCGTTTATGACGGCTGCGTCTATGCCTTTGTCCTTCGATAGAACCTCTGCCGCCTCAAGCGCGGGATAGACCATTGCGCCAATCGCGAAAATGGCCACGTCTGAGCCTTTTCTTAGCAGCTCTGCCTTGCCCACATCGAGCGTCCTCAGCTCTTCATCAAGCGGAACGCCTATCGCCTCACCGCGTGGGTATCGCAGCGCGGCGGGGCCCTCAACGGCAATAGCCGTCTTCAGCATGTGTTGAAGCTCGTTCTCGTCCTTCGGGGCCATTATGACCATGTTTGGCATCGAGCGAAGGAACGACAAGTCAAGCGTTCCATTGTGCGTTGGCCCATCGTCCCCAACGATGCCCGCCCGGTCCAGCGCGAGCACGACGTCCGCCTTCTGTAAGCAGACATCGTGGAGTATCTGATCGAACGCCCTCTGAATGAACGTCGAATAGATCGCGGTTACTGGCTTGAAGCCCGAAAGCCCAAGAGCCCCCGCGAAGATCACGGAATGCTGTTCCGCGATGCCGACGTCGTAGAACCGTTGCGGGAATCGCTCCTCGAACTTGTCAAGACCGGTCCCCAGCGGCATCGCAGCCGTTATCGCTATGATGCGCTTGTCCTCTTCGGCGAGTCTGAGCATAGCGTCGCCGAACACGGAGGTGTAAGACCGTTTGCGCGGCGTCTTTGGCTCGCCGGTCTTTATGTCGAACCTCGGAGCGCTGTGGAACACGGCCGGCCTGAGTTCGGCAGGGACATAGCCCTTGCCTTTCTTGGTTACGACGTGAACCAGGGCCGGAAACCTCCAGTTCTTTATCCGGTCAAACGTATCGATAAGAGTGCGCAGGTCGTTGCCCTTAACTGGCCCGACATATTGCATCCCTAGCTCCTCAAACAGAACGCCGGGAACGATCAGGCTCTTGAGACCCTCCTCGATGCGACGCGAGAGCTTTATCGCCTGTTCACCCATGTCCTGGAACGACTTGGCGAAGTTATACACCTTCTCTTTCACGCTGGTGTACAACGACCCGGTGATGATGTTGTTGAGATACTTGGATAGCGCGCCGATGTTCTTCGATATCGACATCTCGTTGTCGTTCAGAACCACGATCAGGTCTTTGTGAAGATCCCCAGCCTGATTCAGGCCCTCGAACGCGACGCCCGCCGTCATAGAACCGTCGCCGATGACCGCTATTACCTTGTAGTGCTCTCCCCTGAGGTCACGCGCCTCACAAAAGCCCACTGCGGCCGAGATCGACGTGCTGCTGTGACCGACGCCGAAAACGTCAAACTCGCTTTCCTCGCGCTTCGGGAACCCGCTCAGACCGCCCGCCTGTCTCAGCGTGTGGAAATCCTTGGCGCGACCGGTCAGTAGCTTGTGGGTGTAGGTCTGATGGCCAACATCCCACACTAGCTTGTCCCGAGGTGTGTTGAATACGTAGTGAAGCGCGACCGTGAGCTCGACCACTCCAAGATTGGATGATAGATGACCGCCGTTCTCCGCAACAACCTCGATGATCCGCTCCCGCGCCTCCTCACAAAGCTGCTTCAGGTCCTTGAGCTCGAGATTCCTCAGGTCCCGGGGACTGTTGACCTTTCCTAAGAACTTGAACCTGCTGTAATCATTATCGAGTACCATGTCCTGGCCCCTGTGTCGCTCCTTATGCGCGGCTAGTTCACGCGACTTATGAAGAACTTGGCGATGCCGTTCAAGACCACGGCCTTTTGCCCAAACGGCACGAGATACGAGAGCGCCTCGTCAACATATCTCTGCGCGTCCAGCCGCGCGCGGTCTCTGCCAACGACGCCCGGATACGTAACCTTGTTGTTCTTCACGTCGCTGCCAACGCTCTTGCCAAGCGTTCTAGTATCGCCCTCCATCTCTAAGAGATCGTCAGCGATCTGAAACGCCAGACCGATTCTCTGGCCAAATCTGGACAATGCCTCGAGCTCGGTGTTTGAGGCGCCGGCAAGTATCGCGCCAGCTGTTATAGGCGCCGAGATGAGTGCCGCCGTCTTTCGGGAATGGATGAACCGCACCAGCTCTTCGCTGCCATCGGTGTTTTCCGACAAAACGTCCGCAGTCTGACCTCCGACCATGCCCAGGCAGCCTGCTCTGACGGCGACCTCGTTGAGCGCTCGCATCTGGCGTGCTGCGTTCTCCGGCGCAGTCGGTCTTGACATCAGCTCGAACGCCAGCGTCAGAAGCCCGTCGCCGGCGAGAATCGCTATATCCTCAGAGAACTGTATATGGCACGTGGGACGGCCCCGTCTGAGCTCGTCGTCGTCCATCGCCGGAAGATCGTCGTGAATCAAAGAATACGTATGAATACACTCGATCGCGCAGGCAAAATCCCGAATCAGCGGCTTATCTCCGTTTGAGAGCAGCTCGGCCGTCGAGACCAGAAGAATGGGCCGAAGCCGCTTCCCACCACTCAGAAGGCTGTATCGAATCGCGTCAAACAGTGTCCGCGAAAGCCCTTCCGGTTCGGGCAAGCATTTGCTCAGCCAGCCGTCAACTCTTTGCTTTGTCTCGGAGAGGTATGATTGGATATCCATAGCCGTTACTTATCGTTTATCAGCCCGGCGGCGTCACACAGGGCCTACGGCGCGCATCGCTTCCGGCAGGGCCGTCCGCTATTGAGGCACCTCCTCGACGGAGCCCGGCTCCTCAGGCTCTTCGCCCTCATCCAGCGGCTCCTTGTCATACGTGCCGTCGGCCCTCTTCACCAATGCCTCCACCTTCCGCTGCGCCTCCGTGAGTGCCCCCGAGCAATACTCAGAGAGCCTCATCCCCTCCTTGAAGAGGCGCAACGTGTCCTCAAGAGGCTGGTCGCCAGATTCCATCTGGTTGACTATCTCCTCCAGCCGCGTCATCGAGTCTTCAAACTTACCCATCTATCTCCCCTTACAGTGCATTCTCAAAACCGACGACTAACTTAGCGCAGATGAACGCGCATTGTCAACCGCCGACAAAGCGGCGAATGGGCGAACGGGCGGAGAGGGGAAGATGCGAAAGGGGAGAGGGGAAGGCCCTGTTGGCAGTTTTCAGTTGGCGGTTGGCAGTTGGTAGTTGTCTTGGTTCAGCCTGGCCTGACGTGGAGATGCCTGCTGCGATGCTTGCCGGTCGCGATGCTGCCCCAACAGCAATCTCGGCTGTCGAAGCTGCGATCACGTTTGACATATCTTCCTCCTCTGGGAGAATGAGGAAGGTCTCGATACGCAAACGTGTTCTAGTCGTATGCGACGAGGTATGAACGACATTGTCCATGATTGATTCCAGGATTCTCAGAAATGCCCTGTGAAGCGTGGTGGTCACCGTTCGTCGGCATCTCCCTGTTAGGCGTCTTCTGCCTCCTGATGTATCTCCTAAGGAGGCGACGGAGGCTCGTTCGTGTCGCTTTTTGGGCCTTTGCAGTCCTCCTTCTCATGTTTGTAGGAATGGAATGGCCTGACGATATAAGCCCCTTTGAGTCCGCATTCTGGCGAGGTATAGAGCTCCGTGACTGGCGAGATATCCTGCGAACGACCTTGTATATGTTCGCCACAGGCTTGATCGCGCATTGGATTCTCAAAAGTGTAGATATGCCATGGCCCATCGGATACGGCAGCCGAGGCACACGCGGTGATTGCGTGATTAATCGAAGCAGGACAAAGCGCAGAAGACCCTGAGCATAACAGCCGCCGGGGCATGCAATGCGCTCGAGCCGAGAAGCTCCGCACTCATCCTCTTTCTGTCGAACTAGCTGGTCGCCTCGGTGGAGGCGCTCCGGCAGCAAGAGGTGTGGGGGGCGCCGGGCGGCGGATTATCCCCCCACAGATCAATACTTGTTTGGTTAGCCCAGGATGGCCTTGAGGTCGTCCTCGGGCGTGGTGATTGGCATGATGTTGAACTTCTCGACGAGGACGTTCAGCGCGGCCGGCGTCACGAACGCGGGAAGGGTCGGTCCGAGGCGGATGTTCTTGATGCCGAGGTGCAGAAGCGACAGGAGTATTGAGACCGCCTTCTGCTCGTACCACGAGAGGACCATGGACAGCGGCAGGTCGTTAACACCGCAGTCAAATGCTTTTGCGAGCGCGACCGCGATCTGAATCGCCGAGTGCGCATCGTTGCACTGACCGATGTCAAGGAGGCGCGGGATGCCTCCAATGTCGCCAAACTCCAGCTTGTTGAACCGGTATTTGCCGCAGGCGAGCGTCAGGATGACACAGTCGTCGGGCACGGCCTTGGCCAGTTCGGTGTAGTAGTTGCGTCCGGGCTTTGCCCCGTCACAGCCGCCTATAAGGAAGAAGTGGCGTATCTTGCCCGCCTTGACCGCATCAATCACCGCGCCGGCCACGTTCATAACGGCGTTGTGCCCGAAGCCGATCGTGATCGTCTTTTCCGGCGCATCCTCGGCAAATCCGGGAGCCGCAAGCGCCGCCTCAATCACGGGCGTGAAGTCGCGGTCGGAGATGTGCCTAACGCCCGGCCAGGCGACGAGGCCGCACGTGAATATGTGGTCCTTGTAGCTCTCGCGCGGCCTCTGGATGCAGTTGGTCGTCATCAGGATCGCGCCTGGGAACGCGTCGAACTCCCTCACCTGCTCTTGCCACGCACCGCCGTAATTGCCGACGAGGTGCTTGTATCCTTTGAGGCCCGGATAGGCCAGCGCGGGCAGCATCTCGCCGTGCGTATAGACGTTGACGCCCTTGCCCTCGGTCTGCTTGAGCAGCTCCTCGAGGTCCTTGAGGTCGTGGCCCGATACGACGATGGCCTTGCCTTTGACCGGTGTTACCCTGACCGTCGTCGGCTCAGGATGGCCGTAGGCCCCAGTGTTAGCCTTATCCAGAAGCGCCATTACTGTCAGGTTGAGCTCCCCCGCCGCCAGGCAACGGCCCAAAACCTCGTCAACCGTCGGGCTGTCTTTCGTGAGAAAGTCGAGCGCCTCGTGAAACGCCGCATAGACCTCATCGCTCTCGACGCCGAGAATCTGCGCGTGGTGCGCGTAGGCCGCAGCGCCTTTAAGACCGAACAAGCACAACCCCATAAGACCAGTCAGGTCCTCCCCGAAGTCCTCCTTCATTCTGCTGAATGAGGCCCCCTCGCCCTGCTTGACGAGGCCCTCAAGGTCGCTCGCGGGGACCCAGTCTGCCGGGCCGCCCAGCTTCTCAGGCACCTTGCCTGCCTTGACACACGCAGCCTCGTAAAGGCCTTTCGCTTTGTCGCGGAGCTGCCCGGCCTTCATTAAGAGCCCCTGAAGCCGCTCGGGGTCGAAATTGACGTTCGTAATCGTTGTGAAGAGCGCCTCGAGCACGAAGCGGTCAATCTCGTGGTCTTCTGCGCCGAGCTCCCTCGCGCGGTGGGCGAACATGGATATGCCCTGGGTTGCGTGCACCAGGAGGTCTTGCAGCGTGGCGGTCGTGGCGTCCTTGCCGCAAACGCCTGCGACGGTGCATCCAGAACCCTTGGCTGTCTGTTCACATTGATAGCAGAACATGCTCACGTCTCATGTCTCCTTTGTATAATGGGTCATGTTGGTTCAAAAAATACGTATATAAGTTAGGCATCTAGTTTGCCAGCTTGTCAGACGTATTGGGCTGTGCTTGCAGAGGCGCTGTGCCTCTCGTGTGGAGCCGAAGCGACAACGGTTCCATCGAGAATCTCGCCCCGGACGCCGATCGTTACGTCGTGAATCGGAATCGGCTTGCCGGCCCGATCGAGCGCCGACGCGATGACCTGCCTGAAGCCAAAGCAGCACGGAACCTCCATGTGGACACAGGTTATCGAGCGGATGTGGTTCTTGGAGAAGATGGCGGCCAGCTTGTCCCGATAATAGTCGGCGTCATCGAGCTTGGGGCATCCCACCAGCAGAACTCTCCGTTTTAGGAAATCCTCGTGGAAGTCGGGATAGGCGAACGGGACGCAGTCAGCGGCTATGAGGATGTCGGCGCCGTTCAGATACGGGGCGCCAGCTGGGACGAGCTTGATCTGAACAGGCCAATGACCGAGCCGCGAGCGACGCTTAACTGACTGCATAGGCTCATGCTCCGAGGAGGCCACATCGGCTGAGAAATCCTTGACAGCCGAGCCTGAACAGCCGCAAGGCAGCGGACCAGTCGGGGCCTCATCGACCGGCGCATCGATGCCGCTCTCTTTCAAGAATGCAATCGCCTCGTCGTAGTAGTCATCGGCGCCGTGTTCCTTGAGGTGCGTCAGGTGCGCCGCGATCGTGTTCCTGCCATGTTGCACGATGTTTTTCATTACGGCTCGCTCGTCGTAAGGCGCCGCCTCGCGCTCATCGACCGTGATCGCGCCCTCCGGGCAGTGACCGATGCAGGCGCCCAGACCGTCGCAAAAAAGCTCGCTAACAAGCCGCGCCTTGCGATCGATGATCTGAAGCGCCCCCTCAGGGCAATTGGGGATGCAGTCACCGCAGCCCGTGCATTTCTCTTCGTCTATCTTGATGATCTCTCTCTTACTCATTGCGCTTCCCTTTCATGCTCAGGCAGATCTCCGAGAGCTTCGTATCTGCCATCATTTCCTCAACCACATTTGCGATTCTCTTGAAGAAGGCGCCGAGCACGCATCTACTGCCGTCGCAGATGGGGAGGCCAAACATGCACCTCGAAAGCTCGAACGGCCCCTCAATCGCCTCATAGAGCTCCTTCAGCGTGATCTCTTCCGCCGGCTTGCGTAGCGAAAGGCCGCCCCTCGGACCGCGCGTCGTGTTCACAAGACCTTGCTTGCTTAGCCGGTTGAGAACCTTTGCAAGATGCGCCTCAGATACGTTGTAGTGCTCGGCAATCTCGCGGGTTCTGACCAGCCTGCCCCTTGTCTGGGCCAGATAGGCCAATGCGTGCAGCGCGAGCGCTGCGGCGTCGGACGTTTTGAAGAGTTTAGCCATTCTGACTCCTATTTAGGTATTCAAGTATAACAATGTGGCTTTACCGCGCAAATGTCAAGTAATTTCTTTGCACCAAATCGCTTTGGCCCTCTCAGCCCAATTCTGTGAGCGTGCGATGGGTTCTGCCATCGGTGGCGTTCTGTCCGTTGGACTGTCTGAGGAAGAGACCTGCACCGGAACAATCAGGTTGACGTTGAGTTGCAGGCCTGGCAGAGGGAGCTTCTACCATTAAGTGTGAATGCAAGTTACGCGGCTTGGGTTTGTTTCTCGACGTCTTGTTGCCTGCCATCGACATGGGCCACGCCCTCAAATGGATTCCGCCTTCTCGTCCGCCGAAGTTCACGTTCCGGTGAACGGCAGACTCTGCCCTAGCAGCCTATGCTACGGCGGCTGAAAAGACGGATTCCCCCATTTCCGGTTCAGCGGAAACTCCTCAAATGTTCGCTTTGAAGATCTGCCGACGATCAATTACGATGTTGCTGGTGGTGTATCGTTTTTTGGCAGTTAGGTTATCGACTATGGGTTAGTTTTCAGATGAAATCAGTTGGCGCGCGTGAGATAAGAGTCGGCCTCTTCGTTATTGTTGCTGTTGCCCTTTTCGCTGGTTTGGTCTTCTCGATAGGCGGCCGCAGTCGCCTCCTACAGCCCAAATACCGTCTGTGGGCATATTTCGGCAGTGTGAGCGGGCTCGTGGCCGGCGCCCCGGTCATGCTTGAGGGGGTTGATGTCGGAACAGTCGAGGACATCGAGCTCCTTCTTGACGCCGGCGGCAAGCGCGTGAGAGTAACCGTCTCGATCGAGACAAGCGTCCAGGACAAGATCCGGACCGACTCCAAGGCGCGTATAGAGACGATGGGCGTGCTTGGGGACAAGTATATCGAGATAACGATGGGCAGTCTTGACAAACCCGTATTGAGGGATGGAAGCATCTTGGATTCCGTAGAGCCCATAGACTACAACGCGCTGCTGAAACGTGGCCAGAGCGTTCTCGCGCGGCTCGACGAGGCATCCGGATCACTTGTGCGAATACTCAACAAGATCGACGAGGGCAAGGGCCTCGCAGGGGCATTCGTGAACGAAGAAATCGATTTCAAAGGAGCCATTGACAACTTCATGGGCGCAACCAAGTCGCTTGACCTGATCCTAGATGAGGTTCGGGCGGGACGGGGAGCGCTGGGGATGCTGCTCTACGACGACGAAACAAGAGACAATCTGGCCGGTGTCATCTCATCGCTGGACGGCATCATGGCGGGGATTCAGGACGGAACGGGAACGCTGGGGAAGCTCGTGAAGGACGACGCTCTTTACGAGCGCCTTGCAATCGACATCGGCGAGTCAGCCCGTCTCCTCAAGTCACTTCTGGCTAGCCTGCAATCCGGTGAGGGCGTTCTGCCCAAATTGCTGAGCAAGGAGGGCAGTGGCGAGATGCTCGACGACATCGCCTCCACGATGAACAGCCTCAACGAAGCCGCTGTCAAGCTGAATAGCGTGGCTCGGAAGATCGACGAGGGCCAGGGCACGCTCGGCAAGTTGATAAACGACCCATCGATCTACGATGACCTTACCGACCTCTTACGAGGCGCCAAGAAGAGCTGGTTCGTGAAGCGTCTTGTCAAAAAAGGCAGGAAAGAGGCCGAGAAAAGGGACGAGAGAGAAGACAGCGAGCAGCCCGAGGAATAGGTCGTGAGAGTTCGGCTCATTTTCACGCTCATTGGCTCTTCTGATCTGAGGGTCCCAATCAACTATAACACCTGGCTTGTTTCAGCCATCTATCACTGGCTGTCGCTGTCATCGCAGGCTTATGCGGATTTCCTGCACAACGAGGGCTATCGCCTCGAAAATCGCGTGTACAAGCTGTTCTGTTTCTCACAGCTCCAAGTCAAGAAACGGCGGGTCCAGGGGGATTGGCTGCATTTGGATTCCAAGAGCTTCAGCTGGTGTCTGAGTTCGGCAAAGGGGGAGTTCATCGGCCACCTGCTCGCAGGGCTCGAAAAAGACCCTCAATTGACAATCGCTGGCGTGCGCGCCGCAGCTCACAAGATTGAACACGTGCCGAATCCCGCTCTCAAAGCCCCGACGCAATTCGTATGCCTCTGTCCGATTACGGCGTCAATCTGGGACTGTAACTCGGAGCGGAACCCGACAAGATACCTCGAGCCGGGCGAGGACTTCGTCAAGGCGGTCCGGACGAATCTCACAAGGAAGTATCAAGTGATCTTCGGCAGGTGCGCGACCAATGACAGTCTAACCATAGACTTCGATGCCAACTACACCGCGCAGAAAAGGTCTATCACCAAGCTCGTTGATTTCAAAGGCATCAAGGTTCGGGGCGTGTTCAGCCCGTTCACGGCTGACGGAAGCGAGGAGCTGATCCGAGTCGGATACGAGTGCGGATTTGGCGAGAAAAACTCAATCGGATTCGGAATGGTCGAGGCGCTGGCAAAATGAAAGATGACTCGTCAATGGCGGTTGAGGTAACTGGCGTCACGAAGTGGTATGGCGACCGAAAAGTGCTCTCGGACGTTACGTTTGATGTCAGGAGGTCAGAAACCGTTGGCCTTCTTGGCCCCAACGCCGCGGGCAAGACGACGATTATCCGGATAATCGCCGGGGTCTTGGCCCAAGATGCTGGGCGGGTCATGATCGATGGCGTTGACATGGCCGCTGCGCGTAAGAACGCGATTCGGAAGATCGGTTACATGCCAGAAAGACCGCCGCTGTATCGGGAGCTGACCGTAACTGGGTATCTGAAGTTCTGGGCGCGCCTCCGCGATGTCCCAGCCCGAGGGATTGAGAAGAGTGTGGGAACGGCGATCACCGCGGCGGGCCTGGGTGACGTTCGGCACGTGCTCGCAAGGAAGCTATCGAAAGGATACGGGCAGCGGCTGAACCTGGCCCAGGCGCTGGTGCATAACCCGTCGGTGCTGATACTTGACGAGCCGACCGCCGGCCTCGACCCGGACCAGATCGTTCAGACTCGCGAGCTAGTCTCGACGCTTGGGGCCGCAAAGACGTTGATCGTGTCGTCGCACATCCTTGCCGATGTAGCCCAGACCTGCGATCGGGTAGTGATAATCAATGCCGGCCGCGTTGTGGGTGAGAGTTCGCTGTCAGAAGGGTCCGAGAAACCCTCGGCGGAGAGGATAACGTCTCTGGAGCGGCTCTACCTGGACGCTGTGCATAACGCGTGAACATTCTCGGTATCCGTGACAAGCCTCGTAGGGGCGGTGTCTCAGACCCGCCCGCCTACATCAATCCCCTTGGATACGGGGCATCTTATAGAACCATCA
>CAYZPW010000086.1:0-15506 GCA_964480475.1 uncultured bacterium
CGTTGGCTCTTGAGAAAAATCGGGAAATACGATACAAGATTCTCATGACTCCTAAACTGCGGGCGCCGCGAAATAGAACCCTTGTCCTGTCGGATGCTGACCGGCGGCGCTGCTTGCAGGCATTGTGTAGCAGATGCGGCTGGCTGCTTGAGATTGCGGAGGCAACGCGATAGGGTCACACTACGGGCCGAGGTGGTGCGGGATGCCACGAGGCTCATGGCATCTGTTGACAGGATTCAACGGTGAAAAGTGGTAAAGCTACGATTATGAAGTGCAGTCAGTACTTCTTATACACGAGGCAGCGGCCAGACAGGGCGCATATCAGGGAAGAGTGGATTGTGAGAACAATCAATAATCCCTTGAAAACAGAGACTCAGTCTGACGGGAGGGCAAAGAAATGGAGCTACATAAAGGAGACCGAGAAGTATTTGAGAGTGATTCTCTTGGAAGACGGGGAAACCGTTCATAACGCCTTTTTTGATAGAAGCTTCAAGGAGGACACGCCATGAAAATACGGTATTTTGCAGACACGGACACTGCGCTTATTGAATTCTCTAGCGAATCTATTGAGGAAACAAGAGAAATATCGGAGAACCTTTATATCGATTTGGATCGGAAAGGCAACATTGTTAGCATGACAATAGAGCATGCAAAAGAAAAGGCGAATATCTCTGAAGTTTCATTCTTACAAATGGCGAGAAGCATCGCCTAAGAAGAGAATGCATCGGACGGAGCCTTGATCCCCCAGGCGAGTTCCGAAATCGAATACATAGACATTACTCTCGCCTAACCCGATTCCCGCACGTTTTGGGCAAGCTCTGCTATTTGCGCGGGACCACGCCCGGTTATAGTCACCGAGGTTTCAAGCGACTGGCTTCTCCACCCTCTGCGCGGGGCGTTACTCGCCGGTCCTCCTAACAACCATGAACCCGACGTTTGGATCTTTTTTGCCTGGCCATAGCCGGCCGCGTGCCGCCGACCGACAATCCTCTTTGTAGCTCACGTAGCACCCGCCCCGCACGACTCTGTGCGTGCCCTTGTCCGGCCCGCGAGGGTCAGCAACTTGCGTTGGGGCAAAGTAGTGCTCGTCGTAGAGGTCCCAGCACCATTCCCAGACGTTGCCGTGCGTGTCAAAAAGGCCGAAGGCATTGGGCGCAAGCTGGCCTACTGAGTGCACTCTGTCGTTGGAGTTGTTCTTAAACCAGGCGGCGCACTCGAGGTATTTCGGATCGCCCGGCTGGCAGTCGCCGAACGCCTCGTCCCCGGTGCAGTAAAGCGATGTTGTGCCCGCACGGCAGGCGTATTCCCACTCCGCCTCAGTCGGCAGCCGAAAGCCATTCGCGGAGTAATCGCAGACAACATCCCTGCCCAGGCCGCTGTAGCATTTGTCGAAGCCGAACCGCTCTGAAAGCCTGTTGCAGAAGAGGCAGCAGTCCTCAAAACCGACGCTCGTAACTGGCCAGTCGGGGAGTCCGCCCAGCTCTTTCCAGCTCATCACCTTGCCAAAAGCCTCCCGGGTCACCTCGAACTGCGACATCTCGAAGCCGCTCGTTATTATCACGTGGTGCACCGGGCCCTCGTCGCTTCCGCCGCCGCGCTCGCCAGCACTCCTGGACCCCATCTCGAACTCACCGCCCGGCACCCTGACCGTCGAGAGAACAACCCCATCGCCCAGACTGTAATGGATGGGCTGAGAAAAAAGCAGCAGATCGAGGCGCTGGCCGCGCCCGGTCCATTGCTCGACACGGATGATGGAGATTTCGTCGCCTGAGAGCGCCGTGAAAGCCAGGATAAGCGTCGCAGCACAGGCGGCGGTTAGTGTTTTTCTTCCAAAGATATACTGTCTAGATGTTCGCATTTTTCCGCTCCTCATCTTACGTCATTGTTGAGCTACAGCGGTATTCAAAACACTCCTTACTGCTGATTCTACACAGAGGACGCGCCGAGTCAAATGCGGCGGCTTGGGGAGAATCTTGACTCCCTTTGACGCGAATGTAGCATACCGGCCATCTGTCAACGTCCTGCGCCTCTTGCGCACCGGGCTTACTTGTGAATGCAACGCTGGGGGAAAGATGGCTCAATCGCTTCCCGGAGAAAAGAGGATGCGCCCATTTCAAATGGGCTTGCTCGTCGTCGCCCTGTTTATTGGCTTGATCGCACTGGCTGAGGTGCTGCTGTGGGCTGTGGGCTTCGAGAGCCTTCGACAAAGGATGCCAACACACGATGGCGCCTTGGGTGCTGCGCGTCCCAAAGCGCTTGCTGATGACCCTGACGTCGGCTGGGTGCTGTCTGCTGGGTTCGACGGAGAGATTGAGGGCATACGATATAGGATCAACTCGCTCGGCTTCAGGGGAGACGACATCAATGAGAGGAAACCCGATGGCGCACAGAGGATTCTCTGCCTGGGAGACTCGACCACGTATGGGGTGATGGTCGAGGGCCACCGAATCTACCCGGCGGTGCTGAGGCGGAGGCTATCCGAGATGCTTGCGCCTCGTCGGGTCGAGGTGGTGAACGCCGGGGTTCCAGGTTATAGCTCGCTTCAGATCGAACTGATTCTATCAGAGCGATGTTTTACGCTGGAGCCCGACCTAATCACTATGTGTGTGGGCCTCAACGACGCGCTTCTCAATCCAGGATTCTACAGCTCAGATTCCGAGCTATACGTTCGCTGGCGCCGCGCGGCTCACAAGGCCAAGTTGGTCCTGGGCCGCTCTCGACTATTCACGTTGCTCGACTGCGCTATCCAACGGCTTACGAAGCGATTAAGCGGGTCCGATCGCCGGGAAGGGCCGAGTCAAGACATGAGACCCAGAGTAACGTTGGAGGAATACGGCGCCAATCTGACCGAAATAGCACGCGAGTGCCACGACAGAGACATCCCGCTGATCATGTTCTCGTTTTCTCTTTCAGACGGTTACGCCAATGTGATGCGGTCCGTTGCCGAGCGGGTCGGGGTCACGTTCCTCGACATTGAGCCTTTATTTGACCAGACTGCTCGGGCACTTGAGGCTTCATCAATTGAGCTAGGGTCCGCGAGCCAGGCCACCGTTTCAACTGGGGCTGCGCGCATATTCGCCGGAGTTTACGAGGGCATCTTCTCTGAGGCCATGCTGAAGACGCACACGAATCCAGCCTTGTTCGTCGATCCTTGTCATCCGACGGCGGCTGGGCACGAGGTCATAGCCGAAGCGCTAGCCCAGGCGATAACCGAGAGACTGGCCAGCGATGAACCCCTGAATCGATGAAGTTCCAGCGCCTACCGCGGCAAACCTTCCTCTTTGGCGCCTACCGCTAAGACGCTCACGCCCTGGGCAGTCGTCAGAAAGACCCGCCCGTCCGGGGCAATTCCGATGTCCGTAACTTCGTTGTCGGAAAGCGCGCTGTTTTCGGCATCGTATCGTGTCCACTCGCCGCTATCCAGGACGCAAGCGCCTCCCTGCGACGTTCCGAACCAGACGCGGCCTTTGCGGTCCAGCGCTATTGCCTGCACGACGCCGCTTGCCAGGCCATGCTCTCGCGGTTTGTGGACGGCCCAGCGCTTCCCGTCAAAAAAACTGACGGCGTTCTTGTGTCCCACCCACACGCCTCCATCCGAGTCTATCGCGATGGAATGGCAACGGTCGGAATGCAATCCGCTGTTCCTTCTTGAGTAGGTCGTCCATTTCACACCGTCGAGCACGCTCACGCCACCGAACGTCGCGAACCACTTGCGGTCTCGGGCGTCAATCCCAATCGCACGAACATCTCTACTCGAAAGGCCGCTATTTCGGGTGTTATATACCGTCCACGTCGCACCGTCGAACACACTCGCCCCGTGGTGTCCGGTCGCGAACCACTTCTGGCCCCGCTTGTCGATGGCGATGTCCCTCACGTCATCGTGGATGAAGCCAGTCTCCGGAGGGGCGAACGCCCTCCACGTCGCACCGTCGAAGGCATACACCCCAGCGCCCTCTGTCCCGACCCACACCGCACCATCGGCAACAACTGCAACTGACCCCACCCAGTTGCTCCGCAACGGGGCGTTCCTGTGCGTATATGTGGTCCAATGGCCGCCATCGAGGACGATCACGCCGCCTCCATAGGACGCGAACCAAGCGCGGCCTTTCCCATCAAAGGCAACGCTATCCAGCCGCGTATCCGGCGCATTGAAATGACCCGCACACCGGGTAGTCCACGTTTTCCCGTCGAGGATGCTAACCCCGCCCGACTGCGTCCCGAACCACATCCGGCCCGTCTTGTCCTGGGCGATTGCCTTCACGCTGTCCGAGGCAAGGCCGCTGTTCTTGGTGCTGTAAGTCGCCCACTTCTCGCCGTCGAACACGCTCACGCCTCGCTTCGCCGTGCCTGCCCAGACGCGATTGTCCGAATCGACAAACACCCTCCGGACGCAGTTGTCGCGCAGCGCGCTGTTGTCGGTGTTGTAGGTCTTCCACGTCCTGCCATCGAACACAGAGAGCCCAGCCGTGCAGGACCCGAACCACTCTCGACCGCTGTGGTCAACCGCAACGGAATAGATGCAGCAATCGGCAAGGCCGCTGTTGTCCGGGCCGAGTGAGACCCACGCGCTGCCATCAAAGACGCTCACGCCGGCGCCTCGGTAGGTCCCGAACCAGAACCGGCCCTTCTCATCGACGGCGATCGATGATACCTGGTTGTGCGCCAGGCCGCTGTTTTTGACATCGTAGGTCGTCCAATTGCCACCATCGAATACGCTGACCCCGCCGCCGTAGGTCGAGAACCACTTGCGGTTCTTGTCGTCGATTCTGATGCTGAGGACGAAATCGTTAGAAAGGCCGCTGTTCTTGCTGGTGTAGTGCGTCCAATTGGTCCCGTCGGACGCGACGACGCCCTTGCGGGACACAGCGAACCACTTCGTCCCGTCCGCATCGACCGCCACGCACCGGAGCGAGTTCGCGGGCAGGCCATCAGCCTTAGTCCAGACCACCTTCTCATCGGTCTTCAGGTCAAACCGTGCAGCCCCGCCTGACCCGACGCACCAAACATACCGATCGCCCTCAAGAGCAATGTCCGACACGTTCCCTCCCGACGTGTAGTTCACCCACACCTCCCCAGCAGCCGCCGGAGGTAACGCCCCTGCAGCGACAACAAGAGCGATTATCGCAATTCGGACGTCATTCATTTTTCCATCTCTCGAATAGGTGAAGCCCCTGGGACTGCCAGGTCAGCTTGAAGCCTTTGTGAATGCCGCCGGCCGTCGCGATTTTGCGCACCAGGGCCTCGTAGTCGTAGTGCTCGGGGTGAAATGCTGTGTCAATGACGACGTAATCGACGGGCATATCAAAGCCGGTCAGGCCGTCCGGCGTGACGGAGTTGTAGAGCTTGTTCCGCGTCGAAAATCGCGTGAGCATGTTCTGAGGCAGCGCTATCGGCGTCTCGTGCGGGATCAGCTCCAATAGTCTGACGCGAGCGTCGTGGTTCGCGTCCTTCGACAGGTGGATGTTCTTCGACCAGACGGGGATGTGCGCAATGGACGAGGCGAGCAGCAGGATGGCGAGAACCCGCGCCCAGCCGCCATCGTGGGGGGCATCGCGCTCCGGCATCGAGCGATTCGTGTTGCGACTGTGGGCAGCGAACCTGCCGATGGCCTTCCCCACGGCGACCGCCATCGCCCCCGACAGAAGAAGCGCGTGCTTCGACATGATGTTGGCCGCCCAGCCGACGAAGAGCAGGTTCTTTGCGAGCGACGGGACGACGAAGACCGATTCGAGCGCGAGAAACGGAAGGAAGAAGAGATTCGTTGCAGCGATGACGTAGATATAGGTCAGCCTGAACGGCTCGATAAGCTGCCGAAACGCGCTCGCGGGGTCGCTGAGATAGGCCGCAGCCTGCCCCGTGAGCGACATCGCTGCGTCAGGGGCCAACAGCTTATACGCGCCCGTCGGGCGGAAGTGTGGGATAACTACGCCGAACGAGAGGAATATCATGGCCGCGTTGAGGAGAAGTGGACCAATTGCCCATCTTGGGTCTTTTCTTCGCAGCAGCGAGAGCAGCACAAATGCCATCATCACGACCGCGACCTGCTCCTTGACAGAGTTCAGAACCAGTAGCGAGGCCATGAATGGCCAGAACTCTCCTCTCTCGAAGAGAAAGAACGCGAGTATGAGAAGCGGTGGGCCAAACATCTCCATCGAAAGGCCCTGGAAGTTCTGCGAGGCGTAGTATGGGGCCAACGTCGCGGCCGCGCAAAGGCAAAGCGCGGTAGTGCGGTCGAGGCCCACCGCCCGCGTGAGATACCGCGCAAGAAGCAGCGCGGTCGAGGCGAGAATCAGTGTGGAGATGACGAGCAACACCGACGGATGTGGCAGCAGCATAAAGATCGGCAGGATGAGGAACATAATGGGGGAATTATGGTCGGCGAATATGCTAATCTCGTGAGGCGCGTTCGCGAGGCAGTTGGTGAAGAACTTCCCTCGCGCGGCGCTGTAGAACGATTGCATGAAGTTGGCGTAATCGACGTCGGAGTGAAACCGCAGGTATGCGATAACGCCGAGCGTCGCGAAGACCGCCGTGTAGATAGCGAAGTAGAAGAATAGGATACTGGCGAAGTGGCGGGCCGCAAATCGCTCTATTCGAGTGCCTTTTTGAGGATGCAGGCTGAAATGGATGAAAAGAGCGGAGACAGCGATCAACAGGCCGAGCGCGAGTCTGCCTTGCCACGTCGAATAAAAGCCGTAGGCCTGGCCGAGGTCGGAATCGGTCGGGGCCCAAAGCGGGATCACGACCAGAAGCGTCAAAGCCGAAAGCGGGGCGAGTTTTTTCTTAGTTCCAAGTTTCAAGTTTCAAGTTCCAAGTCGAAGATTCGACGAATTGCGATATTCCGAGTTTCAAGTTTCAAGTTCCAAATCTCGCGTTGGCCGCAAGCTGGAGCGCAGTCTCTAATGCGCCGAACCGGCCAGCGAATTCCAGGTTGGTCGTCAGGAGCTTCAATCTGTTTAATCTGCGTAATCTGTGGACGAAAAAGATAGCATGAATCTGTGATCAGCATTGCTTGAGTCCAGACATTTCCCCGTAATCGTTTTCCTAATCGCCCTCTTGGCCAGGATTATCTTCGTCTTGTTCTTTCCTGCGCTGCCCTACAACATAGACGCCGCGGAATACGTTATCCTGGGCCAAAATATCGCCGACGGCAATGGCTTTTGCTATCAGCCGGGCCAGCCCACGGCGTATCGGCTGCCATTGTATCCGCTTCTCCTGGCGCTCCTGTTCTCGATCTTCGGAGACGATTCCTTCACTGCGGTCGCAATCGCCGAATGCCTCATCGGCGCCCTTTCCATCGTCGCGCTTTTTTGCGCCGCATTATACTTTTTGGGACGAAGCCGCCCCGCCGCAATCGCTGCGCTCATACTCGCAATATATCCGCCGCTGATAAAGCTGACAAACACGTTCATGACCGAGAATCTCTTCTCGCTGCTTTCGGCGCTTTCAGCACTTCTTCTGCTGCGGTCGCTCACAGACCCGCCATCCAAGGCCGCCGCTGTTCTCGCCGGGGTCGTGATCGGACTCTCGTGGCTCTGCCGCCCGACGTTGTGCCTGCTAATTGGCCTGCTGCCGCTCTGGGCGCTGCTTGCGACGGGGCAACGCTGGGGCGCCCGAAAGGCCCGCCTCAAACGCGTCGGATTGATCCTCGGTATCGCCCTATTGTGCCTCGTCCCGTGGATAATCCGAAACGCCATCGTCATGAAGGCGTTCATACCGCTTGATACTCACGGAGGCGCGACGATCTGGTATCAGCACAACTCGCTCTCCCCGGACGGGTATTTCTGGTCGGCGATCCCGAGGGAGAGATTAGTCGAGATCAAACAGCGGATTGACGAGCAAAAGAGGCGCCTCGACTCCGGCGAGTCGGTGAGAGACGTGATGCTTCCAACCGCGCTGAAGGGGCCGATGGCCGGATTTGAGTTCCTGCCGAAGCAAAAAGTCGCAAAGTTCGAGGGCCTGACCGAAAAGGAGCGCGACCAGGCGTTTTGGCGGGACGCTCTGCGGACGATCTTCACTCATCCCGCTCGATACATCAAAAAGACGATCAAGGAGACGATCAAGTTCTGGCACGTGTTCGACGACTACAGCGGCTTCGTCGCATCATACGCTTTGCTGCTGCCATTTGCCGTCGTGGGCTTTCTGATGTTTCTTTCGAGGCGCAGATGGTCCGAGACCGCGCTTTTTGTATCGCCGGTTCTGTGCGCCTGGGTCCTGGCGGCCGCGATCAACGCCTCGCACAGGTTCCGCCTCCCCATCGAGCCGCTTGCATTCACGTTCATCGGTGTATTCTGGGAGCGTTTCTCGAGGTTTTCCTCGAGAGCTCGCGCGATAATCATCGTCGCTGCCTCGGTCTATGCGGGCGTCGTCTTCTGCTTCTTTCTGTATCCCGAGGCGCTCCGCGACCTGGTGCAGGCGATCACCGCCCGGCTTGGCTTCTCCGCCTATCCGGTTTACTGAACTGCTTACTGCTAACTGCTAACCGCCAACGGGCGAATGCAATCCGCACCCGTGATCAATCGGCGGTGATGGTTACCGGCCAGAGGGCGAGGTCTGAGGTGAACGCGCCGTCGGAGTTGAGGACCGCGCCGAGCCAGAGGTAGCCGCCGGGTGAGAGGTTGTCGGGGATTGTGTGCGTCGTTGGCGGGAGGTTGGGATAAGAGACGCCGGAGTAGAGCGTGCCCTCGACCCACGGCGTCGGGACGAATGTCATCCACGGCCAATAGATGAGCCAATCGAGGCTCTCCGGCCCGAAAGCGAAGTAGATCGCCCCCTCGACCTTCACGCCTCGGTTCTCATAGAACATGAAAACCTGCATATCATCGGCGGCTGAGTATTCCGCGCGGTCGGTTTTGATTGACACTTTCGGCGGAGGCGGCGGCATGCTCGGATAGTGATAGCCAATGTCAAACGGCGCCTCGTCCGGCACGCCATCCGTTCGAGTCGTACTCCCCTCGGGCGGCCACCTCAACTCCTGTACATATCGCGCCAGGCCAGCGCACGGACTCGTGCGCTCCTGACCAGACGCCTCGTTAGAGAGATAATATGGCCCAAGCGGTCCGTGGACGAACATCGGCGGGCCCGATGAGCATGAGACATTATCCGTGCCATAGGGGTATTCCGGAGGCACGCGGCAATACCTATAGACCTGACCAAATCCACAGTTTACACAACCATCGTCAAGAATGGAATAGTGAATATATGCTTCATAGAGGCCCATTGCCATTTCGCAACCGATAAATGTGCAGAAATACAAGTGGCAACTCTCGTACCAATAAGCGCCGACCGTGTCAACTCGGCAGTTCACAAACAGACAATTCTCAATGTTGATCCTGTCACATCCGAGAGCAACTGTGAATATCTCGCCAAGAGCGTTGAATTGACAACTTGTGAGACGGATACTAACAACCCCGACTGACGACGTGGAAAGGCTCAGCTCTCGGCCCCTGCCCCAAAGGTCGGTAAGTATCTGATCGCTGAAATGAAATGAGCAGTCGTGAAGGAGGAAATGGTGGGGGGGAATGGGCTGATAGCTTGCAAGCGGACCAGTGACATCCTCAAACGTAGATCCGTAACATTCCATACTAAACACACCACGGAATATGCCTTGATCCTCCGCAAATGACAACGTAGATAACCGCCTCAAGCACACATCGTTCAGAGTCATGCGGGACGCCCTGTCCGTGGTGTCAATGGCGGGCGCTTCATTGGGAGCAGCATCGCCGCCATCGTGCTGGATGGTGAGGTTTGCCAAGGTCACGAAGATACGGTCGTTCTCGCTAGCATGCCCTTCAATTGACAAGATGCCCGCAGAATCGCCCGCGTCGATTATGGTGCTCACGCTCGAGGCGCCTGAAAGGAGCAGGAGGTTGCCGATCTCAATCGGGAATGCCTCGCCGCTCTCGGCGCAAAACGTCCCCTCAGACAGGAATATGTTGACGCCATCATCAGCTTGCCAGGCCTTCTGTCCAGCAACCGTGATCGTCTTGAGCGCTGTTTCCCAAGAAAGGCCATCGTTGGCGTCATTCCCGTTGACGGGATTCACATAGAAATCGGTTGCGTGGCAAACCTGACCGCAAAGAACGATCAGTGCCACGATTAGCAGATATTCCCTCCAGTTCATATTCCCTCTCCACATTGCAGCCATCGTCTGGTTGACAATCGGACACAGACTCCCCAAAAAGTTTCTTTGGCATCTCTGGATAACTCAGCGATATCAACGGAGATGCAGACGGCGTAACAGCGCGGCCTCAGAAGCATTTTCGCTAATACCTCACATTTCTTCACGATTTCATGGAGTTATGATCTGATTGCCGGGGTCCCGAGAATTCGCAGGTCAAACAACTGGTTAAGATCGAATGGCATTACGTTTGATTTGAATATTCTCTCGGGAGCAGGCCATCTCGGCTCGTCGGTTGTCACGTCCCGCAGATTGAACTTCTTTACTGATGTTTGCAGGTGAGTATATCTGCCATCAGGTGCGGTATATCCACCACCTATGACAAAGGCCACATCAGTATCTTCGATCTCATGGTATTGAGTGAATGCCTCCAAGTCGATGTTCATCACAAGCAAGGAAACAAACCCATAGTCAGGGATATATAGGCTAATCAATGGAAATTCCTTGCGATATTCCTCATTGGCCGTGTTGAGCCAGAGCTTGTTCACGGTGTAGTTTTCGTTGCCCTGCACTATCTTGGCAAGGAAACCACGCTCTTCATCCTGCGGTACGATGGGTTCAATGGGTACGGGGCCTTCAATCCGCTTCACCAATGCACAATCTCTTGGGAAGCCTATATCTCCTTTGTTGTCGTCCCTGAAAACGGTCCAACCAGCCGTTATCGCTCCTTGCCCTTTGTCGGGGTTGGGGAAGAACTTGATCCAGACTCGGGCGGGACCGACATATTTCCCGGAGCCCTCGCAATATAGCGTCAGTGGCAGGTATCGCCGCAATTGTCTCCTCTCAATTCTCTTTCTAACGGGGAGTGGCTCTGCAAGACTCACAGGCGTTATGGCCAGCGACGCCTGGGGCGAATGCCGGCGCCTGGCAGAGAGCAAAGTGCTGCATGTGCACGCAATAGCATACCATGATTGACCAAACGGATATTGCAGCCCAACTGGCCAATGGTGCCCTCCGGTGAACATCTCAAGAGTTACATCGACCAGCCAATCTAAATCATCCAGATAATAGAAGCCATCCTTCCAAATCCCTGCGAAGACCTTTGTCATCATCAAGTAGGCGTCGCCATATTCGTTGCTTCTACCGACGCTCTGACCTTCATATCGCTCATTCCACGATACGATATTCATTGCTCTTACCTTGGGATATTCGGGAGACGAACCTCCATCTGGCGGCATCACAATAGCATGGTCCCCATCTGGCGGTATCTTAATAGGAAGGTCCCCTGAAAGCTCGGGCCATGTACTCAGGCCATCGATGAGTGCATTCCTCCAGAATCTAAAATAGCGCAGGCCAAACTCACGTTCCAAAAGATTATAGTCGAGTTTTCCACTCCCCCTCGCAGCGCCCTCATGAGTCCATCTCTTGCACATCATGTTGATGGCTGGCGCAACAGAATAGACGGAGATTCGACTTGTCGAATTATCCTCTAGCCACGGTCTCTCACTTTTTTCCGTTCCGGATGACTTATAAATATTCCCTATGTAGATCTGTTCCCTGTTCTCCTCACTCGTGTCGAACGGGTCAATAGGCCCCTTATAGATGAACACATTATCATCTATTGTTGAGCTTCCCCAGATTATGCCGTTCTGCACCCAGCTCTCCTCGGGCATGAACCAGAGCGTTCTCCCGTAGAACTGCCCCTTAAAGAGCGCATTGATACCCTCGACTACACCGTCCTTATCCTGTATGCTTAGCTTCTTATTCCACATGGTGCAAACTGCCCTCCCCGCGATGAAAGCCATGTGCTCAAGCGGGACTTTCTCGTAGAACGCACGGACGATACTCGCAAAGAATCGATTGCCCTCGTGGAAGCAGAGCTCTAATTCATGATCTAGACCAATATCTTTAGCTGTGGGCTCCTCCCGGAACCAGGCTGCGCTACGCTGACGAAGGCCGGCAGCCCAGCCCAGCGGGTAATTCTTGTTCCATTTGGAGTCGCCCTCCATCTCAAATACGGGCGAATCGATGGCAAGCGCAATCTTGGGCGTGTTATAGCCCTGGTTCTTCAACCTATTGAGAGAGCGGACAATCTGTTCCACTTCAAGGAATGGCCATGCATCACTGCCGCAATTGGAGCCGATTATTGGGCAACATAGGCACGCAGGATCCCAGGGGTAGTACTGCTGTGCGGGCCGGACCCAACCATCGACATAAAGTATATCTACGCCTGCCTCTGCCGCATCTTTGAGGTGTTGATCAAGCCAGTGTTGCGCCTTTTCTTCGTCACCGATCAGCGACCAAACGCTATAAAGATTGCCCGGAAACCCCTCCCAGGGCCCTCCACGATTTAGAGGCCCTCCTGTTTCGGGTGGAATGCGGAATTCACCTGTTGTGAACTGGTCAACAGCTGGATGGGTGGCCCAGACGTCGAACTCCCCGAATCCGGGAGAGTAGCTTGGATGATCGAAGGTCATGTACCAGGTGAAAAGATTACTCGCAGTAACAAGCCGCTCATCGTGAGTGAAGCTCTGAATGGGCTCTTCCGCCCCGTAATTTCTAGCCAAGTATCTTCTCAGGTGCCGATACAGCCATACGCCGAACTTCGCCTGTTCCTCATAGACGAGCACATACCTGTCGTTCTCGTTGTCGGCATTCTCCGCTGCCAGAAAATCTGCCTCCAGCGCTGCCCTGTAATGTCTCTTATACCCCTCACAGAGATCACAGAGGATCTGTTCCCCTGCTGCCGATGGATTACCATAATCGTCCAAACCCAGATAGCGGTTGAGCGTGTTCTTGATCATCCGACGTAGATTCTTATTTATGTATTCGTCACCCAACATGATATGCTTCCTGAGCCAGAAGCGTAACGGCTTATCAGGATCCGGGTATTTCTCATCTGTTGTGTTCTGGCCAATTCTCGTTCGTGCTTCACGTCCTGCGGCAGAAGAAGAGGCTGAGGAGGCCCCCTGTCCATTCATGTCTCCCCTTACCCCAGGGCCTATAGCAAAGGACGCTGACACAGCCTCCTGCGCCGAGAAATCTGCTTCTGTGCCGCAACCACACCAGTCGTCCGGTGAAGAGCATATCCTTCTCTCATCAATTATCGCTTGCGTCTGCATCGATTTCGGTGCGCAGGCGGCTATTCGCCCATTCTCGCCGTCCCAGCTGTTGTCCCATGCCTCAATTCGGCAGACGACGTGATCGTCATTCTCTGGCCAAAGGTCGGCGATAAATCTCATCTCCTCCACGGTAGCCTCCCTACCGAGAAGATCACAATAAGAGGCCATCACGAACCCGTTCACCGACCGGCTGAGAATGAACTTCAGATATCTTCTTTGTGCTTCATTAAGTAGGTCGCAATCCAAATCAGGTATTAATGAGGGTCTGAATTTTATAGGGAACTGCATCGGTCAATCCTCCACTCAAGAGTCCGCGACGAATTCGCAGCTCAATACTTCTCAGTCGACCCGGCGCCGGCAACTCAGGATCTAGGCAAGATCAAGCCACACCGGGAATGCTCAACAAGGTCTTCCTATGTAACCTCGCCATCCGCGGCGACCGCCACGACCTTGGGCTCCTGACCATCCCTGACCCATAATCCTGATGTGTTGTCGAGGTGATATGTTTTCTCGAGGTAGAGCTTGCGGACGTTCTCTATCCTTGCCTTTGTCAGGTTCTCTGAGATGAAAGGCACAAGGCCACCATCACTCGCGCGTTGACCAAAAGTCGAACCCATACTGCCGCCGCGCAGAGCCGTCGTATAGACGGTCAGGTATTTGCCGGCGTCCATCTTGATGATGCTGCCGGAGAGGTCGAAGAACGTGTCCGCGTCCGTCGAGCCGATGACGAGGTCCTTGCTGACGGAGTATTCCTTGGTCCCGTAGCCGCCCGGCGTGATGTAAGTGCCAACGATTCCGTCGGCATCCAGGTCCGCCATCGTGTATGGATCGTCCTGGCTGCCGCCTGTTACGATGATGGTTTCGTTCTGGTACACAATCCCCATCCTGCTTCCTCCTATACTATTTCATTGAATATAATAGGTAAAACTCAAGCTGTATTTTTCGTAACAAGAGTGCATTCTACCCCGCCCCGGGTTGCCTGTCAAGTTCTTTCTTGCCGAAGAGCTCTTTTTGATTCCACCGCATAGTAGCGCGTTTGGATAAGATTGACATTGGGGGCGGGATCGGCCACTATCTTGGTGAGTTGGCACGTTTTCGTGAGTGAGGTAATTGCTATTGGCTGCAAGCGCTAAGAGAACTCAGAAGGACATTCAGAGATACCAGAAGTTGCTTCGCAAGGAGAAGCGGCTTCAGTATTACCTGACGCTGGCGAAGCTCTATGAGAGCGCCGAAGACCTCGCAAGCGCGGAGAAGGTCCTGGACGAGGCGATAGAGCGTTTTCCCGACCTTTCTTCGGTGAAGGTGGCTCTCGCCCACGTTCTGAACGAGCTTGACCGGCCCAAGGAGGCGAGGGACCTGCTCGAGCCAGTGCTTTCGCGGGACAGGGATAACCTTTTGGCAGCGAGAAGGCTCGCAGAGTCATACGAGCAGTCCGGCGACCTTGAGAAGGCTCTTCAGACGTTTAAGAGCATACTCAGGTTTCGGCTCGTAGGCCAGGAGGTGCGGGGCCAGATAGAGCGGCTTGAGCGCCTTCTGAGCGTGCGCAAACGGAAGGAGGCGCGGGGTGACAGCAGCTTTGTAGGGCTGCCGACATTGAGCCTCGCCAGGCTTTACATGGAACAGGGGCATTTTGGCGAGGCGATCGAGATCGTTACCAGGATCCTGAGCGTGGACCCCAACTGCGAGGAGTGCCGAGGGATCCGCGCCCTGGCCGAGGCGTCGCTGAAGAAAGCCGAGGCTGGCAAGGCCGAGACGTTCTTTCCCGCCAAGGAACCTAAGCTGGCCCAGGGAGCAAAGGAGGGAGCTGAGCGGGAGGTAAGGGAGAAGGCCGACCGGGAGGCGAAAGAAAGGGCTGACCAAGAGGCCAAGAAGAAGGCCGAACGAGAAGCTAAACAGAGAGCGAAGCGCGAGGCAAAGGAGCGAGCTGAGCGGGAGGTAAGGGAGAAGGCCGACCGGGAGGCGAAAGAAAGGGCTGACCAAGAGGCCAAGAAGAAGGCCGAACGAGAAGCTAAACAGAGAGCGAAGCGCGAGGCAAAGGAGCGAGCTGAGCGGGAGGTAAGGGAGAAGGCCGACCGGGAGGCGAAAGAAAGGGCTGAGAGCGAGGCCAAGAAGAAGGCTGAACGCGAAGCTAAACAGAGAGCGAAGCGCGAGGCAAAGGAGCGTGCCGAGCGGGAGGTAAGGGAGAAGGCCGACCGAGAAGCGAAAGAAGGGGCTGAGAGCGAGGCCAAGAAGAAGGCTGAACGCGAAGCTAAACAGAGAGCGAA
>CAYZPW010000087.1:0-15444 GCA_964480475.1 uncultured bacterium
TCGGAGGAGTGAGATGATACACGAGTTCAAGAATGAGCCATACGTCGATTTCTCGCAGCCGGAGAATAAGAAGAAGATGCAGGAAGCGATTGCGAAGTTGCAGTCGGAGGCCGGCAAGGAGTATGACAGCGTAATCGGGCGGGAGCGGCTTCGGCTCGATGCGAAGCTCAAGAGCTATAATCCAGCCAAGAAGGACGAGGTTTTGGCCGTTTTCCAAAAGGCCGGCCCCGATCTTGCTGACAAGGCCATACATGCCGCCGATGAGGCCTTCTCGTCCTGGAAATACGTTTCGGCGGACAAACGGGCGGATTACGCCTTCAAGGCGGCGGAGCTGATGCGGAGGCGCCGGTTCGAGTTCGACGCGGCGATGGTGCTTGAGGAAGGCAAGAACTGGCTCGAGGCGGACGGGGACACGGCCGAGGCGATAGACTTCCTGGAGTTCTACGGTCGCGAGGCGATTCGCTACTCCAAGATGAACCCGGTGACGGAGGTGCCGGGCGAGGACAACGAGCTCCGTTACATCCCGCTCGGCGTTGGAGTCGTGATCTCTCCCTGGAACTTCCCCAACGCGATCATGGCCGGGATGACCTCAGCGGCCTGGATTTTCGGCAACACGGTCGTCCTGAAGCCATCGAGCGACGCGCCTCTCGTAGCGGCGAAGTTCTTTGAGCTGCTTCAGGAGATTGGCCTCCCGCCGGGCGTCGTCAATTTTGTGCCCGGCAGCGGCGCGACGTTCGGCTTTGAGCTCGTTAAGCACCCGAGGTGCCGGTTCATCGCGTTCACGGGTTCAATGGAGGTGGGCCTTAAGATCAACGCTGAGGCCGCTAAGCTCGCGAAGGGCCAGATATGGATCAAGCGCGTCATACTGGAGATGGGCGGCAAGGACACGATCATCGTCGATGACAACTGCAACCTCGACGAGGCGGTCGATGGCGTTCTCGGCTCGGCGTTTGGTTTCCAGGGCCAGAAGTGCTCCGCCTGTTCCAGGGTGATTCTGCTGGAGTCGATACACGATGAGTTCGTCAAGAAGTTGATCCCGAAAGTGAAGGCAGTCAAAGTCGGTCCCACGACTGATCCGGACAACTACATGGGCCCTGTCATTAACAAGGCCGCTGAGGAGACGACGCTTCGCTACATCGAGACGGCAAAGAAGGATGGCGCCAAACTGCTCTGCGGCGGTGAGAAGGCGCCCGGCGACGGCTACTTCATCAAGCCGACGGTTTTTGACAACGTGAAGCCCGAGGACACTATCTCTCAGGAGGAGATATTCGGTCCCGTGCTGGCGGTTCTTTTGGCGAAGGACTTCACCGAGGCGCTCAAGATAGCCAATAACACCATCTATGGCCTGACGGGTGCAGTCTATTCGTCATCGAGGGGGAACCTTGAGCGTGCGCGGCGCGAGTTCCATGTCGGCAATCTCTACTTCAACCGCAAGTGCACTGGCGCCCTCGTTGGCGGCCACCCGTTTGGCGGCTTTAATATGTCTGGAACCGACTCGAAGGCGGGCGGACAGGACTACTTCCTGCTGTTCACGCAGGCCAAGTGCACCACCGAGAAGATCAAATAACGACATAGAATAGGAGGGAGCACCTCGCACAATGACATGTGGGACGCTCCCTCCGTTACATATCTGCGACCAAGCGCCCGTGCCGCTCAGCATTGTTATTCTTCGCGCCGGCCGCGCCTGTCATATATCATATAAGCATATAGGCAGATTTTGTGCCACCCATGATGATCTCTGGCAAATTGCGGCGGAATGACTACGACACGACTGGGTTTTGGCCCAGAGAGACCCAGAATCCGACACCGCCGACGGATATATCGCGCTTTGTGGCCCGCGGTATCGGTCGCGTCAGCGGCAATTGCCAGCTCAGGGGGCGAGTTTTCGGAATGAGCGGTCATGGATTATCCAACACGCGTGGCGGAAACGACGTATCGGGCGTTTCCATTTCTCTAGGAACCCTGAGTTATCTAGGATTCAATGCACGTATCGCGCGGATAAGCAGTTGGACCAGAAATGACAACACCTCGAGCACTGTTGAGCTGACAGATGTTTGAATACACTGGCGCAGTACATATTCACTCGCGTCATTCCGACGGCTCTGGCTCGCTGCGAACGATAATCAAGGCCGCGAGACGCGCCGGGGCCGATTTCATTGTGATTACCGATCACAACAACATGGGGATTCGCAAGGAGGGCAGTTCGGGCTGGCGCGACGACATCTTGGTGATCATCGGCGAGGAGATTTCGCCTCGATATAACCATTACATGGCGATAGGAATCGAGAAGGAGGTCCCGCCGGACGAGACAAGCGCACAGAAAAACATTGACGCGGTCGCGGCGCAGGGCGGAGTGGGCTTCATCGCTCATCCGTTTTGCTATCATCGGCCTTCGCCGGGCTGGGCCTGGCTCGACAAGCTGCTCAAGCTAGACGTAACCGTCTATCCCTGGAACGACCTTGACGTTGAGGGCTTTGATGGGCTAGAGGTCTGGCAATACATGTATGACTGGGTCAAGTGCGTCAACTCCTTCAACATCTTCGCCCACGTCATCGCACCGAATTGGTTCGTCACCGGCCCGAATGCCCGGACCCTGAAGATGTGGGACGAGTTGAACATGACCCGCAAGGTTGTGGGCATAGGGACGCTCGATGCGCACGCCAAGCCCCGCGTCCTGGGGATGTTTCCAGCCTGCTCATACAAATACCTGTTGGGAACAGTCAGGACGCATATCTTGACGCCGGTGCCATTCGCTCGGGCCAGTATGATGGACGAGCAGACTGTCATTGAGGCGCTTCGGCAGGGCAGCTGCTTCTTCGCCAACGACAAGGTCGCCGACTCTACAGGCTTCAAGTTCTACGTCAAGTCAGAAGGTGCAACGTATCAGATGGGCGATCAATGCCCGCTGGGGCACGAAACGGAGCTTTTCGCGGTCTTGCCAATTGAGGCAGAGGTCCGCGTCATACACGATGGGAAGCTCGTATCTACCGCGCACGGCGAATCCCTGTGCAAGAGAATAAACCGCCGCGGCGTCTTCCGGGTCGAGGCGCGCCTCAAGAATAGGCCCTGGATATTCTCCAATCCGATATACATGGTCTGATCGAGCGCCTCGTTTCTTGAGCTCATCGACAGCGGCGTTCGCCCGATGTGCTCTCGGGAGAGGCCGCGTAGGGGCGGTGCTTGCCCCGCCCTCCTATGACGTGACCGATCGTGTTTCAAGGGTGCAGCAAGCAGCACCCCTACAAGGTTGCGGGCGGGTCTGAGACGAATCGAATCGCGACTTGTGGGATAGTTTCGTCTTGCGAACAGCCTTCAGTTCACCGACGGTGAGATCAGTATGCGTAAAGCGGGAAGCCCGACGTCAGCTCCTTGACCTGTTTGCCGACTCGCGCAACGACCGCATCGTCGCCCCGGCTGTCGAGCACGTCCGCGATGAACTCGCCGACCTTCTCCATCTCCGCCTCTTTCATCCCGCGCGTCGTGAGCGCTGGCGTGCCGAGCCTGATGCCGCTTGTTACAAACGGGCTCTGTGTCTCGAATGGGACCGTGTTCTTGTTGCACGTTATGTTGGCCAGGTCCAGCCACTCCTCGGCCTCCTTGCCGGTCATGTTCTTCTCGCCGACGTTGATCAGCATCAGGTGTGTGTCTGTCCCGCCTGACACGAGCCGGTAGCCCCTGTCGATCAGAGCCTGTGCCAGGGCCTTTGCATTCTTGACGACCTGCACGATGTAGTCCCTGTAGCTGTCAGTCGCC
This sequence comes from uncultured bacterium, assembly GCA_964480475.1. Lineage (GTDB taxonomy): Bacteria > B130-G9 > B130-G9 > B130-G9 > B130-G9 > CAYZPW01. The sequence continues at coordinate 3,754 of CAYZPW010000087.1, forward strand.
GCCTCCTTGAGCGCGACCGCTTTTGCTGCTATGACGTGCATTAGCGGGCCGCCCTGGGTTCCCGGGAAGACGCTTTTGTTCGTCAGCTTCCTGTCCGCCTTCGTGCACAGAATAATGCCGCCACGCGGCCCGCGAAGCGTTTTGTGAGTAGTCGTCGTTACGAACTGGCAGTGCGGAACGGGGCTCGGATGCTCCCCCGCAACAACCAGGCCGGCAATATGAGCGATGTCGGCCATCACGACGGCCCCAACCTTGTCCGCTATCTCCCTGAACCTGGCGAAGTCCAGCGTCCTGGGATAAGCGCTCCCGCCGACCTCGATGAGCTTCGGCTTGTGCTCCAGCGCGAGCCTCTCAACCTCGGCAAAATCGATCTGCTCCGTTTCCCGATCGACGCCGTAAGGGACAACGTTGTAGAGCTTTCCAGAGAAGTTGACCGGGCTCCCGTGCGTCAGATGGCCGCCGCAGGTCAGCGACAGCCCGAGCATCGTGTCCCCTGGCTCCATCACGGCCATATAGACTGCCATGTTTGCCTGCGCGCCGGAGTGTGGTTGAACGTTCGCATAGTCGGCGCCAAACAGCTTCATTGCTCGTGACCTCGCGAGTCGTTCCGCGACATCGACAAACTCGCAACCGCCATAATACCTCTTGCCGGGAATACCCTCGGCGTATTTGTGCGTCATCACGCACGCCTGCGCCTGACGCACCGCCTCGGACACGAAGTTCTCGGACGCGATGAGCTCCAGCTTCTCCAGCTGGCGACGCTCCTCATTGGTTATAGCTTCATAGATGTCAAAATCGACACCCTTGACGATATCCATCGAAAGCATCGGTTTCTCCTTGCCCTCAGTCAGTTGAATAGATCGCTCGAATTGCAGTTATTGTTTAACTTGGCCTTCGGGGCCTTCTTGAACGTTACATTCACGTGCTTCGATGGCGGGTAGTTGACGCCCTTGCCGCCGATGAGCTCCTCGATGGTGAGGACCTGGATGCGGGGATAGCGCTTGTTCCAGCCCGGAGAATGATAAAACTCCGCTCTTGCGGCCTCTTTCAGCATGGACTTCGTGGGCGGAAGCATGGTTATCAGAACGCCCATCTCGGCCCTCTCGCGCTCCACGACGCCCCTCAGGTCCCGAATGTGCGAAACATGTATTTGGCCCGCCTTAACCGAGAATATGATCTGCTTGGTCTCGCCGCCTTTGCCCTCGTCGTGGAAGTAGAGGCGCCCGTCGATGCCCTCATCCCCTCCCTTCTTCTGCTCAACGGGCCTCGCCCCCACCAGTCCCAACGCCCACCACTGGAACTGATACGGGTCCTGCTTGGCAAGCTCCATCGCCCCGGAGATCGAGACCGGCTCCCCGACGATGTCGTAAGTGTCCTTGACCTTATCCCCGAATGCGTCTTGAAGGCGATGCTTGATAAGCGTCACTGCCAAGTGCGTTACGTCGATCCCGATCCAACGCCGATTGAGTCTCTGAGCCACTGTAATAGTAGTCCCGCAGCCGCAGAATGGGTCGAGAACAACATCCCCCTCGTTACTGCTGGCTCTGATAATCCGCTCCAGAAGAGCCTCCGGCTTCTGTGTCGGGAAGAACTGCTTGATGGGTGGGACCCTTCCGATATCCCAAACGTCGTCAAGTCGCACTCCTTCGGAGTCTTGCTCCTCCGTTTTGGACGGCAATCGGCGCCCGTCCCTGTCATGGCCCGAGACAATTCGCGACTTGCCGAACCGCTTCACCGTGGAAGGGGCGCGATCCATGAAAAGCTGATTGAAAGTCCGCGCGCGGCTACCTGTCTTGGAACAAAAAAGGATGACGTCATGATTCCGCTGGAAAGAATACTTGCCCGTTGGCCACTTCCTGTAGTGCCATATTATCTCGTTTAGGAAGCAGCCGGAGAAGACCGCATCCATAAGCAACTTCAAATAGTGGCTGGCTGTCGGATCGCAGTGCAGAAAAATGCTGCCGGTCGGCTTCAAGACGCGGCGAAGCTCCACCAGTCGCGGGGCCATCATGGCAAGGTAGGCCATCATGTCGTTATGGCCGAGCAGCTTTCGGAAGGCCTGCATCGCCTCAGAGACCTTTCCTCCCGCCTCGACGATACCCTGATAAGATTCTGCCGCCTCCTGGCCCCAGAACCAAGTATCCTCAAATGCCTTGATCTGGGCCTTCGAGCGAGTCCCGTTCCTCTCGGCGAACAAGACATTGTAGTCCTGGTTGCTCTTGAACGGTGGATCGAGGTAGATGAGATCGAACGACTCATCCTTGATGTGCAGCCTCAGGACCTCCAGGTTATCGCCATAATAGAGGGTGTTATTGCGGTCCATTAGGAGCTCCGGCTCATTCCTCCATCTCCTTGATCTTATCCGTCCTACGCGTGTGCCGCCCGCCAGCGAACGGCGTGTTCAGCCAGACCTCGACGATGGCCTTCGCCGCCTCGTCCCCAAGTACGCGGCCGCCGAGGCACAGGACGTTCGCGTCGCGCCCCAATCGAGGCCCACGGTCACTCGAAAAGGTCGTTCGAATCTTCTTTGGCATTCCGGTTAGCATTGGGAGCCTTCTTGAATGTGACATTAACGTGCTTCGAGGGCGGGTAGTCGATCCCCTTGCCACGCATGAGGTCCTCAACAGTGAGGATCTGAATGCGAGGGTAATGCTTGTCCCAGCCTGGAGAGTAATAGAAATCGGCGCCCGCCGCCTCGGTTCGCATCGCCTTGGTCGGCGGCAGCATGGTTATCAACACGCCCATCTGAGCGTTCTCGCGGTCCATGACGCCTCTCAGGTCACGGATGTGCGCGACCTCCGGATGGCCCGCCTTCACTGAGAATATGATCTGTTTTGTCTTGCCGCCCTTACCCTCGTCGTGGAAGTAGAGGCGCCCGTCAATGCCTCTGTCGGCGCCCTTCTTCTGCTCCACCGGTCTAGCACCCACCAATCCCAGAGCCCACCACTGGAACTGATAGGGGTCCTGCTTGGCAAGCTCCATTGCCCCGGAAATCGAGACCGGCTCCCCCACCACTTCGTACGCCTTCTTCACGTCCTCCCCAAATGCGTCTTCAAGCCGATTCTTGATGAGCGTTACAGCAAGATGCGTTATGTCGATGCCGATCCATCGCCGGTTGAGACGGTGTGCTACCGCGATTGTCGTGCCGCACCCGCAGAAAGGATCGAGGACCAAGTCCCCTTCGTTGCTGCTTGCCTTGATTATCCGCTCCAAGAGCGCCTCAGGCTTCTGTGTCGGGTAGCCCAGTCTCTCATGTGCCATCGCATTAATGTCAAGTATGTCAGTCCATACGTCTTGCATGTACGCGCCCCTGGACTCATCCAAGTACCGCTTCAATCTGGGTGTTCCGGTGCGTGTAAAGACAATGAGGCCCTTCTTCATTGCATCATCAATCCGGTGTTGAGACCATATCCAGTGCTTGCCGGGAGGCGGTGCTTTCACGATCTCACCGAATATTCTCGGCGGACCATCCCCCTTTTGAGTGAAATCCCAGAGGCCAAATCGTCGTCCCGTTTCGGACTCGACTTTGTTGTAGTGGCTTCGCATGTAGGTCTCGGGATGGCCAGTGAATTGCGGATTGAAAAGCGCTGACGGAGATACTGTGTAAAGGAGTACACTGTCGTGCGTCTTTCCGAAAAAGGCACTCTGCTGCTTAGACACTTTTGTTCTTTCCCATATTATCTCGTTTCTGAAGTTATCCGGGCCAAAGACTGAGTCCAGAAGCAACCTCAGATGGGCGCTCGCGGTCGCGTCGCAATGTAAATAGATGCTCCCAGTCGGCTTAAGAACACGACGAAGCTCCACAAGACGCGGAGCCATCATCGAAAGGTAAGCCATCATGTCATTGTCGCCAAGCAGCTTTCGGAACGCCTGCATCGCCTCGGAGACCCGGCCACCGGCCTCGACTGTCTGTCGGTACGCCTGCGCTGCCCCCTGGTCCCAGCGCCAGGTGTCCTCAAACGCCTTCATCTGGGCTTGAGACTGACTCCCATTCTTCTCAGCAAAGAGGATATTGTAGTCCTGGTTGCTCTTGAACGGTGGATCGAGGTAGATGAGATCGAACGACTCATCCTTGATGTGCAGCCTCAGGACCTCCAGGTTATCGCCGTAGTAAAGGATGTTCTTGTCGTCCACCGTCAAGCCTCAATCATTCATCGGCTGCGAGCAAGCTCATTCAGCCCTGTCCCCGCCTGAGGTTTCGACCCCCTCAACCTCCAGTGCGATCTGTTTGGCCCGATCACGCAATCTGGCTCTGGTTTGCACAACTTCTCGTGTCTCCTCCGCGATCTTCCTCCGGAGCTTCTGATCTTTGGGTATCGGTAAGACAACCTCAAAAAGCCGCTTGCCAAGTGTGTCAATAATATCACGCGTGAACTAATATCACGCGTGAACTGCTTGGATTTCATCTGGCGTCGCACTATCGGGGCATTCAGCAACGCAAGCAGCAAGTAGGGGTCAAGCTCCTTCTGATTCTCGACCCGAAGCTTGTATATGCCCCCGCAGTAAAGAATCTTGGCGTCGGCTTCGGTCAGAATGCAGGACGTACCCACTAGATAGGTTCCGTCTCGGACCACCAAAATGTCTTCCGCCCGCACGTCTTGCCGGTTGGCCTCGTAGATCTCCTCGCTCACGCCCTGCTTGGGATTGATCCTCAATTCCCAGTTGGCGAAGTCAGTGGTTCGGACAAACGGGATAGAACCGGTCCCGTAGCCCATTTTGCCGATCTCAATGCCGGTGTCCCAACTGATAGTCCCTCTGTTCACGAAGCTCCTGAGCGAGATCAGATCGTGTGTCTCGGCTAGGACAGATGTCTGAGCTTGAATGTTGGGATCGTAGTATCTTGGGATCAAGACACCTGATTTTATGTCGCTGGTCCTGAGGCCGAATCCGACATTCGAGGCCTGTTCAGTGCGCCAGGCCCAACCTTCTGGCAATGAATGAGCCATGGAGGCAACTATGCCCTGTGCCAACAAAGGGATCATGCGAATCTTCTCTCTAAGAGAGACACGTTCCGAAATAATTCTCCCGACCTCGGCTGCGATATTGACTAAAACTCCAGGGTGCTTGGGGACGGGAAGAACGATCTCTCTGAACCGGTTACCCACTGTGTCGATGATGTCCGCTGTGAACTGCTTGGCTCGGACTTGCTCCTTCACAATCGGCGTATTAAGGCAAGCGAAGAAGGCCAAGCCTGAGATGGGCGAGGTCTCTGAGACTCTGAACTTCAGAATGTGAGACTGATACAAACATGGGAGGTCGTCACCCGTCACTACGCATGATTCCCCAACCAGATAGGTTCCGTCACGCACAAATAGAATGTCACCTGCCTGAACATCCTGCTTGCGAGAATAGGCGTCAAGGATGTCTTTGCTGACGCCTTGCTTTGGGTCCGTTTTGATCTCCCAGTTCAGGATGTCCGAAGTCCGAATGAACGGGATGTCACCGGTACCATAGGACATCTTCCCTATCTCGTCGCCCGTCGAAACGGATATGTGGCCCGCGTCAATCAATTGCGAGATAGGGACCAACTTGTGGGTGATTTCGAGCTCCTGCAAATGATACGAAACGACTGGATTGTAGTACTTGGGAATAAAGATCCCATTTCGAATTTCCGACATTCTGAGGCGAAAGCCGATTTCCGTACGGTTCATCCCTACCACGAGCCCATGATCTCCTTGAATCTTGGAGCAACCAGGGGCACATCGTCTAGTAATACCTGTCGCCCGTCTTTCCCCGTGCGGATGGTGGGGTTTCCCCTCGAATCGTGCCCGCACCATTTGACGTCGGCCATGAAAATTTCGTAGTCGTCGTTGGGGGCGGGCGCAGAATTCTCCAAAAAGAGGACGCATACTTTGGCGTGAGTTCCACCTTTTCCGCTGGTTTTGAACAGTGCCTCCGGCATAGATACGACGCCACGAATCCTCACTCGCTCTCGCAGAAAGGTGACCACGTATTCATAGGTGGGCATTCCAAATACCGACTCGGGCAATACAATGCCCATCCTTCCTCCAGGCTTCAGGAAGTTCAGGCACCGTTCCAGGAAAATGATCTGAGGCGGCTGGTCCTCATGAAGGATTGCGGTGTTTCTGAGCTCCATCGTTGTCCTGTCGCGCCGCCATTTATGGCCAAGGTCGTACTGAGAGAGCAGCGGCGCGCCTTTGACGACGATCTTCTTCCCAAAGGGCGGGTTCGTAATCACGATGTCAAAGGTGCCAAGCTGTATCTTCTCTCGCATTACCGGCTGCCAGTTGTCAGGAGGCAGCAGTGAGTTCTCGCAGAACACACCACCTCTGCCGTCGCCGACAAGAGCCATGTAAGCCTTGCATACTTTGGCAAGGAAAGCGTCCTTGTCGATGCCCCGGAAGCAATCGGTGGCTACTTCAACCTCCCGCTTGAATAGCTGGCGAGGCCTCCAGTTCTTGTGCATGCCCTCTTCTTTCAAATGTCCCCATACGTGTTCGAGTGCCGCAATCAGAAAACCGCCCGACCCGCAGGCCGGGTCAATGATCCTCTCGCCAGGTTTCGGATCAAGAATATCCACAACCATCTTCACGACGTTACGAGGCGTGAAAAACTGACCCTCAGGGCCCCGCAACGCTGGACCGATGAACACCTCGAAGGCGTCGCCGATTGCGTCCCGGTCAGCATCAGTGATGCAGTAATTCTGTAGTTCGCCTACAACATAGCGAAGGCTTTCGGGGTCGAGCTTGATCGTGTCGCCGGGATCAAAAATGTCGTCGAAAACGGCCGTCTTCACGTCCTGGAAGAGGCTCAAAATCCGCCTTGCAACTTCCCCTGCGCTTTCTCCATAACCGGCGCGGAAGGTCACGGTGTCCTCGGGACTCGTCTCCTGCTCGTCGTGGATCTTGCAGAACAGGATGTTGATGATCTCTTGCGCCAACGCTTCGTCCCGAGTAATGCCGGTAGTCATTCCCGCGAGATGATTCCTTATGTCCTTGAACACGGCCTTCAGATTTGATGGTCTAGTGAGATCTTGTCGCCGAAAGAGCCCAATGTCTTCTATGCGCTGGTCTCTGCGCGGAATGTTAGGCAGCTCGTCGTAAGTCCGTGAACCGTCAAGGTAGTAAACCTTCCGAACGTACATATGCTCTTTCCCGTTAAACCAAACGCCTACCTCTGCTGGCGACATGTCCAGGTAGAGCTTAAGCTGGGCTTCCCCATCACGACGGTTTTTTGCTTTGCATTCGACAACCATGAAGAGGTTGCCTTCCGTTTTCTTACCGGAGTGGAAGACCGCGATGTCGACCGGGTAGGACTTTCGAACGTCGGAAGGTCGCTTTCGAACTCGAAACTGAGGGCGGGTCTGAATGCGAGACTTTGGGTATCCGTAGTCCTCAACAAGGCGCCGAGCGAAAACCTGAAGTGCGTGGACTTCTTCAGGCGTCGCCTTAACTGGTTGACCACTTATGTAGTCGGGAATGTAGCCTGGCTTGAAGTCGAGGCTGGGCCCCAGACCATGAGAAAACACGTCTGCCTCATTCACGGTCGATCTCCTCCTCTTAACTCACAAGATGTTCAATCTCGTTCTGACCATCTGCCACAACACCCGGCCGAGCAATACGTCATTCTGTAACATTTTGCCCTTCTATCGCCTTGATCTTGCCTGTTCTACGGGTGTGCCTGCCGCCTGCAAATGGTGTGTTCAGCCATACTTCCACGATGCCCTTCGCGACTTCGTCGCCCAGGACTCGGCCGCCGAGGCACAAGACGTTAGAGTCGTTGTGCTCGCGGGACATCCTGGCCATGAACTCATTCGTGCACAGCGCGGCATAAATGCCCTTGAACTTGTTGGCTGTTATCGACATGCCGATGCCGGTCCCGCAGACCAGGATGCCCCGTTCAGCCTTGCCGTCGAGAATCGCTCTGCAAAGCTTCTCGGCGAAGTCGGGGTAATCGACCGACTCATGGCCGTCAGTGCCGAGGTCCAGGACCTCGTAGTCCCGTGCCTCCAAGTGCTCAGTTAGCAGGCGTTTCAGCTCGAACCCACCGTGATCGCTCGCTATCGCCAATCTCGCTCTCATAGCAACTATAGTAATTCCTTATCCACCGAGTCTCTTCCTGACCTCATCAATTATCAAGGGCACCGCCTTCTGTATCACGGCAAATGCCGCCTCATACGTCTCCTTCTGAAGCCCGTAGGGGTCGGGCACGTCCAGACTGATTGTCTTCTTCCTGATGCCCGGAAGAATGTCGGCTATGTATTCCGCGTGAGCCTTCGTCATCGCCACGACAATATCCGCGTCCTCGAGCATGCTTCTGTTGACCTGACGCGACACGTGGTGCGAGAGGTCTAGCGCGTTGTCGGCGCCTACCTCAAGGGACCAGCGGGAGGCCCCGCGGCCCTCCAGGTCCATTGTGCCCGCCGATTCGACAAAAACGTCGTCAATCCCGAGCGCCTCAAGCCTCTTCTCAAGCAACGCTGCCGCAAGCGGGCTGCGACAGATGTTGCCGCTGCATACGAACAGGACATTTAGCTTCCGGTCGCCCATTGGCCCTATCTTCTCAGCAGTTCCATGGCCTCGAGCCGCGTCCTCTCTCTGCTCTGGAACGCCCCACGAACGGCGGAAGTCGTCGCAAGGGCGCCCGCCTCGGAAACGCCGCGCATCGACATGCAAAGATGCTCCGCCTCAATCACGACAAGCACACCGAGCGGGTTCAGACCCTCCATAATCATGTCCGCGAATTGGCTGGTGAGGCGCTCCTGGAGTTGCGGACGGCGGCTTAGCGTGTGCAGAACTCGCACGAGCTTTGAAAGCCCAACTATTACACCATCGCGGGGGATATATGCCACGTGGGCCTTCCCCAGGAAAGGCAGCAAGTGATGCTCGCAGACCGAATAGAGCGGAATGTTTTTTATCATCACCATCTCGTCGTGCTTCGTCTTATACACCCTCTCAAGGAAACCCCTCGGGTCCTCTTTGATCCCAGCAAATATCTCTTCACACATACGGGCCACTCGCCTCGGTGTCCCAACCAGACCCTCTCGATCGAGGTCCTCACCGATGCCCTCCAAAACAAGCCGAACACCTCGTTCAATCTTGTCCAAGTCCATAATACCTACTACCTCCTAGCCTAAAGAACCTGCTCGTCAATTGCCTAGGAAACTATTGTTAGTGTAATGCTATCGGACAAAAAGATACTATTGCCGCTGGTATCAGTCAACGTTTGCCTACGGGGTGGAACAGGCTTTCCAGGGCTCGGTCATAATTCGTTGCGGTTGTGTACGGGCGTCGTCTCAGACCCGCCCTTTCGAATTGATGGTCGCATAAGATGCCTCGTATCCGCAGGGATTCATGTAGGCGGGCGGGTCTGAGACACCGCCCCTACGCTCCTGAGCAAGGACCACCGAACTCGTGGTCCGGTTGTTACGGAAGTGCCCCCGTTACCTTTATGATTCTGCCCTTGTGGAGAACCACCACGCAATTCCCAACGGAGAGGTATCTCGCCAGCTTCTCGTCGTCATCGACCATCTTGAAATAGACCTCGCTGAAGAACTTGATCACAGTGTCCGGCTTTTCGAGGCGCGACTTGTCTATTGCGGTGTCGATCCAGCAGTCATCCTTGAAGACGAACGTCTTGTCGGCGATCACCTTGCGGGTACCGGTGAACTGCGATTTCTCGGCGGTCGCCTCCGAAAGCTCCTGGATGACCATTGAGCTTGCGATCTTGTCCTCAGCCTCCAGAGCAACTCCGGGGGCCGCGCCTACTGCCTGAACATAAGCCTTCTTGTCAAGGGTCGTTGCGTCCACGCGCAAGCGCCTCACTGGACGGATGGTGCTCCTTTCCTCATTCCACCACACGGGGAGTGGCCTTATCCCATCGTCATCCTCGGTCACAAGGTGTGACGTGTAGGGCGTAACGATGGCGTATTTGGTCCCAAGCCGAACGCACTCGTCAACGAGCTCGGGGTTCTCGCCCTTCCGCCTGATCTGGTCGAGCAGAAAACCTACTCGCCTCAACGCCCACAACCGGGGGATGAACTGATACTCTCCGGGCTCCCGGGCGAAACTCACATCTTGCCTGAAGTTCTTCGTCCTGTTGGCGACCTTTCCCGAAATGGACACGCTTGCGGAACCGCCGCCGGAATACCTCCCAAACAGCACAAGCTGCGTTCCCTTGAAGAAGTCGGGCAGCGTGGATGGATACATGTCGAATGCCTCAACGCCGGATATACTGAGCGTGACATCAGATAGCACGGGATGCGCCACCTTGTTGTAGAAGGATGAGATTACGCGCTCCAGCTGCTCGTCCTTCAGGACGTATGATACCGAGCCTCGGCTATCTCTGGCGATGCCGTCCAGAAGATCGGCGCCGACGTCAAAGCCCACGCCGAATCCGTATATCCGGACCGAGCCGGTGTTCTTGGCCTTGATGTTATCAAGAATCTGTTGCGTGTCCGTCAGGCCGACCGTTGGCTGCCCGTCCGTAAGGAATATGACCATCCTGGCAACGTCGGTGCGCTTTAGCATCGAAACGGCCTCCTGAAGCGCCCCATCGATGTTGGTCCCGCCGACCGCCTCGAGCCCGTCGAGGAACTCGATTGCCCGCTTCACGTCAGGCTTGGTCGCTTTGACCCGGCTGCTCTTGAACTTGCGAATCTGATCGTTGAACACGATTAGATTGAAGTAGTCCTTGTCGCCCAGATTTGACACGATGTGCTTGGCCGCCCGGCGGGCCTGCTCGATCTTTGCGCCCTGCATACTGCCAGAGATGTCCAACACAAAGACAACCTCCTTGGGCGGGCGCCTGCTCCTGTCCGAGGCGTATTTAGGCGCAGCGAGGAGCAGAAAATAGCCGTCGCCACCGTCCTTATGCGACAGGAGATTGATGCCGACGTCGTCCCGAGAAAGAGTGTAATACAGCCTGAAATCCTTGTCCGCCTTCAGGTCGTTGCACTCGAAGCTCACGCTCGCCTCAGTGTCGCTCAACCTCGTAAGCGCAATGGAATGCGAGGGGCAGTAGATGTTCTTGAGCGGGGCGCGCGACTTAATCTTACCCACAAGGACGAAACTCATCACTGGCAGGTGCGTCACGGAAAACGAATCAAGCGGAAACACATAGTCAACAACGTCGCCCTCAGTCTCGAGCACGCACGAATACTTAAGCTCGATTTTCTTCGTCGATTTCGGCTCTATGGGATACACGCGCGCCTCGAACATGCCCCTGCCAACGTATTGCAGCAGGGCGGGGTCCCGCATCTTTCTGACGATGTCGTCGTATATCCGCTTGGCGTCTCGCTTGGATAGGACTTTGGCCTTGAGCTTCTTGTTGCCGGCCCACATGGCGAAATCGGACACGGCGGCACCCCTTGGCAAGGGGAAAACCAGACGACCCTCGAGCGTCCTGTTCGTGGGGTTGAAGAACGTCTGCTCGACCCTGGTCGTGGCCAAGCTCTCTGTCGCGTCGAACGTCACCTTCAACGTCTTCGTCGAAAGCGGCTGCGGGATACCAGTCTCCGGCTCTGGGACGAAGATAAGTCCCTGGCAGAACCCAGGCCCGGCCGCAAGCATGACCGCAAGGGAAATCAACAGGAATGATGCTCTTCTCATAACCGTTCCTCCGTGGGCATTAAGGCGCTCTGAATGTGTGCGCTGACGATCGTCAACACAGCGCCCGCATCGTTCTCAAATACTCTCTACAAGGCCTGTCGTTTACCGGATAAACACCTGG
>CAYZPW010000088.1:0-15270 GCA_964480475.1 uncultured bacterium
GGTATAGGAACAACTGTGAGCCGTTCCACAAAGGTCAAAAACATTGACAAAGCCCTTCTGGCCCTTCCATTCCTACAGGCGAACAAGATCGGAGCGCCGGTCAAGGTTGGCAAAGAAGTAATCGTTATCGGCGGCGGAAATGTGGCTATGGACGTAGCCAGAGAGGCCCTGCGTTTGCAGTATATGCAGTATCCTAACGAAGAGGTTGTGACCAAAACGGTCTCGCTGGAAGACTGGGACGAGCTGCCAGCAACGGAGGATGAAGTCGAGGAGGCAAAGGCCGAGGGGATTCAGTTCCATCCTGGTTGGGGACCAAAGGAAGTCCAAGTCGAGGATGGCGAAGTAAAGGGCCTGCTGTGTATGAAGGTCAAGTCGGTATTCGACGAAGAGGGCAGATTCTCTCCTACCTTCTATGAAGAAAAGCAGATGTTCTTGGAGGGTGATATGATAATCGAGGCGATTGGCCAGGCTCCTGACTTCTCGTTCATACCCGAGAAGCTCTTTGAAAAGCTTCAATTTACAGCCCAGAGAAAAGTGAAGGTGGACGACAACGGTATGACAACAATCCCCAAAGTATTCGCCGGCGGCGACATAGTGAATCTGAATTTGGACGCGGTTACCGCCATTGCCGATGCCAAAACGGCTGCGGAGGGGATTGACGAGGTTCTTTGTGGCAAATAGTATCTGATGAGTTACAAGATTAACCACACTAGTAGTCAAGATAGTCTGGTTCGGACTGCTCTGGGGATTTGATGACGCAAAAGGTAGTTTTCGCCAGCGACAAGGCCCTGCTGCACATCATCAGGGGCGTCGCAAAGGGGCGCGAGGTCTGGGGTCTCAAGAAAGATAACGACGAATTGCACGTTGTGAGGCCGGAGAACCTCGAGGACCTGGACCTGGGTTCTTACCGTGCCGTCGAGCCGATCAAATCGGTTCTCTTCCCTGCCAGAGAGGACCTGGGCTCTTGGCCTGGGCCTGAGAAAGAAATAGATGTGCCCGGAAGGCTCCTTGTCGGCTTCAAGGCGTGCGACCTCGGGACGTTTGACTTCCTCGACCACGTGTTCTTGGCGGGCGATTTCGTGGACCCATTCTACAAGGCGGCCCGGGAGAATGCGTTCATCATTTCTTCGGACTGCACGGCGGCTAAGGAAGTTTGCTTCTGCACCTATCTGAGCCGCAAACCGCATCCCGAGAAGGGCTACGATCTAAACGTCTCTCCCATCGACGGCGGCAACCTGATCGAGGCGGGCAGCGAGGCCGGCGAGCAGGCGCTTGCGGAGTTCGGCGCGGGCCTTTCCGAGGCTGACAAGGAGCGGTTAGCAGCTAGGGATGCCCATCGTGCGGAGATGGTCGAGCTAGTGCAGGGCCAGGTGAAAGAGGCGGGCCTCTCGACGTGGGAAGATGCTTCCCAGGATTTCGACAAGAAGTTCTCGCACCCTGTCTGGCATGAACAGGCCGAGAAATGCGTGGAATGCGGGGCGTGTAACTTCATCTGCCCGACTTGCCACTGCTTCCTGCTCTGCGAGCTCGAGGAGAAGGAGGGCTTCAAGCGATTCAAGAACTGGGACGCCTGCCTATATCCTGCGTTCGCCAGCGTGGCTGGCGGAGCGAACCCTCGGAAGCGGAGGTCGGAGAGGCTGCGCAATCGGTTTGACAAGAAGTTCTCATTCTTTGTGCAGGAACTTGGGGTCCCTGCGTGCACCGGTTGTGGCAGGTGCACTGAGGCCTGCGCTGGTGAGATCGACATAAAAGAGGTTCTGCGCAAGGTCAGCTGATGCTCGATCCGTATCGTCCTGTTGCAGCAAAACTCGAGCGGGTCATCGATGAGACGCCGAACATCAAGACGTTTACCATAAAGCCGGAGCAGCCAATAGAGTTCAGAACCGGTCAGTTCGTCGAGCTGGCCCTTCCTGGATTTGGCGAGGCGCCGTTCACGCCGTCCTCTTCTCCGTCCGTGTCAGAGCGGATGGACCTGACGATAATGGATGCTGGAAGCGTAACATCGAGGCTGCACAAGCTGAAGGCAGGGGCGATGGTAGGCGTCCGGGGGCCTTATGGCGCGGGTTACCCGCTGGACGATTTCGCCGGCAAGACGGTCCTCATCGTCGGCGGCGGCGTCGGGCTTGCGCCTCTTAGGTCGCTTCTTTTCGCGCTGTTGGAGGATGCTAAGGGCCGGTTTGAGAGGATCGTCCTATGCTACGGCGCGCGGTCGCCGCAGGACTTGGTCTATAAAGATGGTCTCAAACAGTGGGGCGAGAAGAAGCAATTGGAGCTGCACGTCTCCGTCGATGTGGGAGACGATACCTGGACGGGCAAGGTAGGCGTTGTTACTATTCTCTTGGACGACGTGCAAATAGACATTAAGAAGACCGCCGCGGTCGCGTGCGGGCCGCCGGTGATGATGTTCTTCGCGACCAAGAAGCTGCTGGACATGGGCTTTGCGGACAGCGACATTTACCTTTCCATGGAGAAGAACATGAGCTGCGGCTTGGGCAAATGCGGGCACTGCCGGTTAGGACCCTATTATGCGTGTAAAGATGGGCCGGTATTTACCTATGACAAGATCAAAGGCTTGCCTGGGATTTGGGACTGAGAAGTGAGTAAACGGCTCATCATAGACCTCGACAAGTGGCGAAGCACGCCGGATTGCACGGCCTCGTGCAGCTATTACTATCATCCTGACAACGATGGTGTGCTAAGCGTTGTCGAGCTCGCGTCGTTTGAGGTCTTCTGCCGCCGGTGTGAGCTGAAATCCTGCGTCAACGCGTGCCGCTACGACGCTCTGAAGACGACAGAAGATGACGGGATGCCCAAGCGCTCGAATATGCTGTGCACGGGGTGCAAGTCGTGTTCGCAGGCCTGTCCGTTTGGGATCATTATTCCTACTACGCTGCGATACATAGCGAGCATCTGCGACGAGTGCATCGGCAGAAGAGATGATGCGCCCGAGTGCGTCCGGACCTGTTCCTGCGATGCGATCAAATATGAGGAAGTCCCTGAGGACGCGGAGGACGTGCACCTGATAGGCGACTTCATTGCGGCCAAGTCTCGCGCCTGGCAGAAATCCGAGCCTGTGGAAGAGAAAGAATGAACGTCGGACACGCAATACTGCTCTTCCTGATATTCCCTGGCTTTCTTTTCACCGCCGTGCTAGGGCTTCTGGTCTCCTGGCTGGATAGAAAAGTTACAGCTCGCGTCCAGTGGCGCGTCGGGCCGCCGTTTTATCAAGGTTTCGCTGACTTCTTCAAGCTACTGGGCAAGGAGACGATTATCCCAGTGGGCGCTTCGCGCCTCGCTTTCCTGGGGTCGCCGCTTATGGGTGTGGCAGCCGTTACGCTCGCCTCGACAATCCTGATTGCGGGGATGGTCTGGCCGAATCAGAGCTTCGCCGGCGACCTGATCGTCGTTTTCTACCTCTTGGCCATCCCATCACTCGCGATAATCATCGGAGGCGCGGCATCGAAGAACGCTCTGGCCTCGCTGGGTTCAAGCCGTGAGATGAAACTCGTGCTGAGCTATGAGCTGCCGCTTATTCTGGCGATTCTTGTGCCCGTGATACAGAGCGGCGGGCGGCTGCGCATCGGCGAGCTCGTGCAGTATCAGATGGAGCATGGCTCATTCGCCTGGTCTCTGTCCGGCGTGATCGCGCTTCTGGTCTGCATTATGTGTCTTCAGGGGAAGCTCGGGCTTGTACCGTTTGATCAGGCGGAGGCGGAGACGGAGATAATGGGCGGCGCGTTGGTCGAGTATTCCGGGGCGCCGCTTGCGATGTTCAAGCTTGCCAAGGCGATGATGCTGGTCGCGATGCCGGTTTTCATACTTGCAGTGCTTTGGGGCGGCTTGGGCAACACAACTTCCTCTTTCATATTGGGCATCATCAAGTATCTTGTCTTGATTGTGCTCGTTACTCTGATCAGAAACACCAACCCGAGGGTAAGGATCGATCACGTGATGAAGTTCTTCTGGGGCCTGGTGAGCGCATTCGCCGTGCTGGCGGTTATTTTGGCCGTGTTGGGGGTTTGACATGAGCTTACTCTTGAAGGCACTCGCGAAATCGCCCTGGATATTCCACGCCAGCTCTGGTTCGTGCAATAACTGCGACATCGAGATTCTGGACCTCTTGACGCCGCGGTTCGATGTGGAGCGGTTTGGGGCCCTTTTGGTGGGCAGCGCGAGACACGCGGATGCCCTTCTGGTCACTGGGGCGATGAACAGGAAATCGGCCAAGAGGATAAGAACCGTGTATGAGCAGATGGCCAAGCCGTGCCTGGTTATCGCGTTCGGGGCGTGTGCCTTGGGTCAGGGCATCTTCAGAGACAGCTACGCGATGACTGTCCCGCTGGATGAGATCATCCCAGTTGATGTTTATATTCCGGGCTGTCCGCCCAAACCTGAGGCCATGATCGCCGGAATAGTCAAGGGTCTTGAGAAGCTAAAAGGACTGTAAGGTGCAAGAGAGCGTTCTGGACAAGCTGATTGAGGACCTGGGGCCAAGGCTGAAAAAGGTCTTCAAGAAGTCGAAACGAAGGGTCTATCTTGACGTTGAGCCAGACGGTCTATTGGACGTCGCCAGATACATTCTCAAGATGGATGGCGTTCGATACGCCATCGCCACTGGGATCGACACTCCGGCGGGTTTCGAGGTTTTGCACCACTTCGATTTCGACAAGCACAATATGATCGTAAGCGTTCGTGTGTTAGCCGACCGTGACAATCCGATTCTTCCGTCTGTGGCCACGATAACAAAAGCGGCGGAGTGGATAGAGCGTGAGATGCACGATATGTTGGGAATAAACTTCGAGGACCATCCTGACATGCGGCGTCTTCTTCTGCCTGAGGATTGGCCTGACGATGTCTTCCCGCTCAGGTGCGGCAGACCGTGGGAAGGCAAAGTGCCCAAGAAGATATGAAATCAGTCATCCCAATCGGACCATATCATCCGCTCCAGGAGGAGCCGGAGCTGTTTCGGCTCTACGTCGATGGCGAGACCGTCGTGGACATAGACATCGAGATCGGCTGGAATCACAGAGGCATCGAGAAGATCTGCGAGTCGAAGAGCTTCGACCAGGTAACATTCGTAATCGAGCGGATATGCGGGATATGCTCGACCTCCCACCCGATTGCCTACGTTCAGGCGGTCGAGGACATCGGCGGGGTCGAGGTCCCCGAACGAGCCAAATATATCCGCAGCGTAGTCGGCGAGCTAGAGCGTATCCATAGCCATCTCTTGTGGGTCGGGCTTGCGGGACACTTCCTGGGATACAATACGGTATTCATGTGGGCCTGGAAATATCGTGAGCCGATCCTAGACATCTTCGAGGAGCTAACCGGCAACAGGAACCACTACGCGATGATGAAGCCGGGCGGTGTGCGAAGGGACCTGGACGAGAGCAAATTCGAGAGCGTGGCAAAGCGGCTGGACGAGCTGGTGCCAAAGTTGGACCTTCTGGCCGGCGCGGTGATAGATGACCCAGTCTTGCATGCAAGGCTGAAAGGCATTGGTATTCTGAAGCCCGAAGACGCGCTCGAATACGCCGCCGTTGGGCCGACTGTGCGCGCCTCAGGTATCGTCAAGGACATCAGAAGGGACCATCCACACGCCGCCTATGATCTGGTTGATTGGAATGTGATCACGCTGCCGGAGGGGGACGTCTTCGCCAAGGCGGTCACTAGGGTCCTCGAGATGTACGAATCGATCAAGATCATCAAGCAGTGCCTGGAGAAAATGCCGAAAGGCGAGATCGACGCCAAGATTGAGGAAGTGCCCCCCGGTGAGGGCATCGGGCACTACGAGGCGCCTCGGGGCGAGACCTTCCACTACGTTCGTTCCGACGGCACGAATACACCCGTTCGGCACAAGGTCAGGGCGCCCACTTATATGAACCTCCCGACTGCAAAGGCAACCGTGGTCGGTGAAACCGTGGCGGACGCAACGATCATCCTTGCCGCGATTGACCCCTGCTACTGCTGCACGGAACGGATGGCGATGACGTTTGACTACAAAAGCAAGAGACCTATTATGACGGGCATGGACCTCGTCAAGCTCTCTCAGGAAAAGACGGCCAGGTTGCGTAAGGAGATGGGAGTGTGACCGGCGGCGTTCTCTGGTATCCGATTCTCATCCCGCTCGCGGCCGGCATAGTCTGCCTCGTGCTGCCCAGAAAGCTCGCGATTCTCACGAAGCTCATCGCCTTCGCAGCGACCGGCTCGGCATTTGGATACTCCATCTTCTTATTCACTGCCGGCAAACTGAGTTACGCCTGGCCGAGCACGCGCTTCGCCCGTTCCTGGGCCGGTACGCAGCTGCTGGCCTGCGACCAGCTAACCGGGTTCCTGGCGCTCGCGGCCGGTTTCTTCGGCTTCGCCGTGCTCTTCTACTCACTTGGATTCCTAGCCAGAGAGAAGCACAGCCCAAGCGCCTACTACGGCAATTACCTGTTGGCCCTGGGCGCCACATTCGGCGCGCTGCTATCCACGAACCTCATCCTGCTCCTGATCTTCTGGGGCTTTCTGGGCATACCGTTCTTCCTGCTCATCAATATGGGTTCGGAGAAGGCCGCCGCCGCCGCCAAGAAGACGTTCATCATCCTGGGCGGAAGCGATTCGCTGCTCATTATGGGAGTCGCGATTGTGTGGGCCCTCACGGGCAGCCTCGACATGGGCAATATCACGATTGCAACCACGTCTGGCGCAGGAACGTTGGCCTATATCTTCTTCGTCGCTGCCGCATTCGCCAAGGCGGGCGCCGTGCCGCTTCAATCCTGGGTCCCCGACGCCGCTGAGGCCTCACCGTCCCCCGTAGCTGCATTCCTACCAGCCTCCTTGGACAAGCTCTTGGGCATCTACCTCTTTGCACGGGCCACGCTCAATCTCTTTGAGGTCACGCCCGGCTTGAGGTCGCTGATGATGGTGCTGGGAGCTATCACCATTATCGCCGCCGTCATGATGGCATTGGTTCAGCACAATCTCAGGCGCCTCTTGGGTTTCCACGCCGTAAGTCAGGTCGGATACATGGTGCTGGGTATCGCGACCGGGACGCTCGTTGGCGTGGCTGGCGGGCTGTTCCACATGCTGAACCATGCTCTTTATAAATCGTGTCTCTTCTTGACCGCTGGGGCGGCAGAGCAAAGGAGCAAAAGCGGGGAGCTGGCGGACATGGGCGGCCTGGCGAAGGCAATGCCGCTCACGTTCTTCTCCGCGGTCGTAGCAGCGCTTGCCATCTCGGGAGTTCCGCCACTGAACGGCTTCTACTCCAAATGGATGGTCTATCAAGGCATTGTTGAACTCGGCTCAAGGGGCGGATTGCTCTGGGTATTCCTACTCGTTGCAGCCATGTTCGGAAGCGCACTGACGCTTGCTAGCTTCGTCAAAGTGCTTCATTCTGTCTTTCTGGGAAGAACTAAGGAGGGCGAGGCCGAGGTCAAAAGGGGCCCTACGCCCAACTTCGCAATGAAGCTGCCCATGGTCGTCATCGCCCTGATCTGCGTAGTGTTCGGCGTTTGGGCATACAAGGTCCCTATCGTCAACTTCATCAACCCCGGACTTGCCGGGCTGGGTCTTTCTGAGGCTTCCGAGAACATGCTCGGGTTCTGGGCGCCGGGCCTCGCGACCATACTGCTCATCCTAGCGCTCGTGGTTGGCGCCTTGATCTACATATTCTCCAAGGCGCTTAAGGTCCGCGAAGATGTGCCATACGTCGGCGGCGAGGTGGGAGCCAGGGCAAAGGAGTATCAGTTCTCGGGCCTGGATTTCTATAAGACTGTGCCCAAGATCGGTCTGCTTTCGGGCCTCTATCGTGCCGCCGAGGCCAAATGGCTTGACTTATATGACGTTGGTCGGCGCCTCGCCTTTTACATAACCGGGATACTAAAGACGGCGCACTCAGGAATACTCCTTTCGTATGTGTCCTGGTGCGTTCTGGGACTTGTTGTGCTCATCTGGTTCTTGGTCTGGCGAGCGTGGTGAGGTAGAGGATGTTTGATCTCATAACGCTGCTCCTACTTTTCATGATTATCGCCTCGGTTATCGCGCTATTCACAAATGACCTTCTGTCGGCGGTGATTGCCCTGGGGGCCGTCGGGTTCGGCTCGACCGTGCTGTTTCTGCTCCTCAGAGCCCCGGACGTGGTGCCGACCCATATAGTGGTTGAAGTGCTCACACTGATAATCCTGATTAGAGCCGTAGTCGGACGCGAAACTACGACTTTTACTGGGATTAGACCGATACCTGTGGCTGCGGCCTCGGGCGTTCTGGTTCTCATATTCCTAACTTTCGCCGTAATGAGCTTCTCGGGAATGCCGAAATTCGGCACGCCTTCAATGGTGACGAATATCGACGCCCCTTCCAGAACCTATATCGCAGAAGGGCTCAAGGAGACCGGCGCCGCGAATGCCGTGACGGCGGTGCTTCTGGACTACCGAGCCTACGATACCCTGGGCGAGGCCACAGTCCTGTTTACCGCGATCATAGGTGCTGTTGTGCTTCTGAGGCGCAGAAGCAGAAGAAGGCGGCAAGGCCTGCCGGATAGCGACCAGGAAGGCAACGAGAAATGAACGGCGGCCTCAGCATAATAGTCAAGACCGCGACCCGCTGGGTGGTCGATTTCATATTCCTGTATGGCCTCTTTCTAATCGCATACGGGCACCTCACACCTGGGGGCGGGTTTCCTGGAGGCGTAACCATCGCCAGTGCGTACGTTTTAATCATGCTAGCGTTTGGCAAGCAGAAGCTCTATCAGAACATAGGGTTCAAGACTGCCTCTCGACTGGACTGCACGGGCGCGCTGATATTCCTGGCAGTGGCTCTGCTGGGCTTTGCTTATGCTGGTCCTTTCTTCATCAATTTCGTCGAAAAACGCTTCCCAGGGGCCGACTTCCAACTATTCTCCGCCGGCGTCATACCAATCTGCAATATCGCCATTGCGATCAAAGTAGCCGCATCGCTCGTTCTAGTT
Organism: uncultured bacterium; assembly: GCA_964480475.1. Classification (GTDB taxonomy): domain Bacteria; phylum B130-G9; class B130-G9; order B130-G9; family B130-G9; genus CAYZPW01. Next base: position 8,954 of record CAYZPW010000088.1, read on the forward strand.
GCCGTGGTTCTCTCGGCGGTGAGAGTTGTGCCAGGCGGCGCCGATGAGCAGTTCCGCGCCGAGGAGGAAGAGTGATGGTCTATATCCTCTGCATAATCCTCTTCTGCGTTGGTCTTCTGGGCATCGTCACGCGGCGCAACCTGATCAAGATAATACTTGGCGTCAAGATCATCGAGTACGCGGTAAATCTGATGTTGGTGCTCATCGGATACCGAGCCGGAGGCATAGCGCCGATTCGTGATAGGAGCATGTCCGCCGCAACATTCGTTCAGGGCTCGGTGGACCCCTTGCCCCAGGCGATGGTTCTGACGGCCATCGTGGTCGGGCTTGGCGTCCTCGCGCTGCTGAGTGCGATCGCAATCAGGTTGTATCACAAATACGGGACTTACGACATAACCGAGATAAGAAGGCTTAGGGGCTAAGAGGAGCAAGTAGATGGCATTGGTTCCAATAATGGTCGCGCTGCCGCTTGGCCTTGCTTTTATCTTCCCCCTTATGCCCAAGCGGAGAATTCGTCTGTCCGACACGCTCGCCGTTCTTGGCTCAGGGGTCCTTGTTGTCCTATCGCTCTTTACGATAGGCAAGAGCTGCATCTATGAAATCGGGGGCTGGCGACCGCCGATCGGGATCAATCTGGTTCTGGACGGGTTCTCAAGCCTTATGGTTATCGTTGTCGCCGTTGTGAGTTTTGCCGCGATTCTCTTCTCCTGTCGCTACATGGATACATACACGCAGCGACCCAAGTATTACTGCCTCTTCATGTTGATGGTTGCTGGGATGAACGGCGCCATTCTCACCGGGGATATGTTCAATCTCTATGTGTTCTTGGAGATAGCTGCGCTTTCGTCATACGCGCTGGTTGCATTCGGGTGCGAGCACGAGGAGCTCGAGGCCTCCTTCAAGTATGGGATACTGGGCAGCGTCGCTTCGAGCTTCGTGTTACTCGGCATCGCGCTGCTATACGCCCAGTTCGGGACGGTGAACATGGCGCACCTTGCGCAAAAGATCTCGATTGCAGGGGCAGCCGGCGCCACGCCCCCTATTGTCACCTTCTGCCTGATGCTCTTCATTGCAGGGCTCGGCTTGAAGGCTGCGCTAGTGCCGTTCCACGCCTGGCTTCCTGACGCTCATCCGTCAGCCCCAGCGCCAATCTCGGCCATGCTCTCCGGCGTCTTGATCAAGGCCATCGGCGTCTATGCGCTTGTCCGCATCATTTTCAACGTGTTTGGCCTGAACTCAAAGCTATCTTACACGCTCATGATTCTCGGGACCCTCTCGATGGTCATTGGCGTGTTCATGGCCATCGGGCAGTGGGATTACAAACGCCTCCTGGCCTATCACAGCATCTCGCAGATCGGCTACGTCATGCTCGGTATCGGTCTGGGCACACCGCTCGGCATCCTGGGTGGCATCTTCCATCTCGCCAACCACGCCGTGTTCAAGTCGCTGCTCTTCTTGACTGCCGGCGCCGTAGAGCACAACACCGGGACACGTCAACTGGAGGAGATGGGCGGGCTCCACAAAAGAATGCCGACAACTGGTGCAACGTCGCTCGTCGCCTCGATGTCAATAGCTGGCGTTCCGCCGTTCAACGGCTTCTTCAGCAAGCTTATAATCATCGTAGCCTGCATCGAGGCGGGACGATACGGCTTTGCAGCGTGGGCCGTCGTGGTCAGTGTTATGACATTGGCGTCGTTTATGAAGGTCCAGAAATACGGATTCTTTGGGAAGCTGAAGCAGCAATTCGCCAAGCTCCGTGAGGTTCCGGCCACTATGCAGGCCTCGATGATATTCCTCGCGGTCCTGTGTCTGGCGATGAGCCTCATGGTTCTTCCTTCCGTCAGAGCGCGATTGCTGCAACCCGCCAATCAGGCTTTGCAGCAAGGGCTGAAGTACTCCCAGACGGTGCTTTCAGACAACCGGGCCACGCCTGCGGAGCATATTGCGGGGCTTGAGAAATGAGAAGGATAGCCGTCTTCGTAGTATGTTACATCATTTGGTGCATTTATGTCTGGCCGTATAGCGCCACTTACGGCTGGGACGGTCAGAGCCTGATTGTGGGCCTCATAGCGTCAATTCTGGTCGCAGTTTTGCTCTCTGACACGCTGGCGAGGCACCCGGTCAAGTTCCTGCACCCCCACCGATACTTCTGGGCACTCGTCTATGCCCCCGTGCTCTTGTACCACTGCCTCAAGGCAAACTTCCACGTCGCATACCTCGTGCTGCACCCCCAGATGCCGATTTTGCCCGGAATTGTCAGGGTGAAAACCTCGCTCAAGGGCGAGACGGCTCGCACCGCCCTTGCCAACTCCATCACCCTCACGCCGGGAACCCTTTCGGTCGATATCAAGGACGACGGGACGTTATTCGTGCACTGGCTTGTAGTCGAGGCCGAAAAGGACGAAGATGCGACAAGAATCATCGTTGGCAAGTTCGAGGGCTTGCTCAAGAAGATATTCGAATAGGTGTAATCGATGACAGAAAGCTCATTAGTCTATTTCGGGCTTGGTGTGTTGGTTGTCTGCGCATACCTTTGCCTCTATCGAATGGGCAAGGGGCCGACGGCCCCGGATAGGGCGGTTGCGCTTGATATGTTAGGCGTGATATTCGTCGGCTTCTGCGGTCTGCTTGCGATATTGACCGGGCGCGATTTTTACGTTTATCTGGCCATTGCCTGGGCGCTCTTGGCCTTTATCGGTACGCTTGCATTGGCCAAGTTCCTCGAGGGGAGAGGCTTTGATGAGTGAGACGGCGGCCTTCATCGTAATCGGTCTGGGCCTGGCTTTTGACGTCTTCGGGTGCGTCGGGCTATTCCGGCTGCCTGACGTGTACACCAGGCTTCAGGCATCTACCAAGTGCGTAACTCTGGGAACCTGCCTCATCCTGTTTGGCGTCTTCCTATACTCCGGCTTCTCAGGAATGGGTGGCAAAGCAATCATTTGCCTGGTCTTCGTCTTGATAACGCTGCCCACCGGCGCCCACGCGCTGGCGAGGGGAGCATACAAATACGGCATAGGTATGAGAAAGCCTTACCTGCTTGACAAGTACGGCGAGGCGCAGGATGAGGAGATGCACAAGCAATGAGGCAGCCTAAGTGGCGCGAGCTGAAGGAAGCCATAAGAGCGCTCTTCACTGGGCCATACACGAGCAAGTTCCCAGCCGAGCCGCCGGTCCTCCCTGACGCCTTCCGAGGCGCGCCTCGTTTCGATGCGGACGAATGCGTCGGCTGCGGCGCCTGCGTCAACGTATGTCCTCCGGGCGCGATCATTCAGGAGGATGACAAGGACTCAAAGATGCGCAAGATCACCATCCTCTATGACCGGTGCATCTTCTGCGGCCAGTGCCACGCCAACTGCCTCACCGAGACCGGTGTAAGTATGTCCCACGATTGGAACTTGGTTACTACCAACCGTGACGATCTTAAAGAGCAGGTCGAGAAGGAGCTTCTGCTCTGTGAGACGTGCGACGAGATCATCGGAGCACTCGACCACGTCCGATGGGTAGCCAAGCGCCTCGGCCCCTTGGCCTTTGCCAACCCGACACTGTTCCTGACGGCGCTTCAGGACCTCTCACTGAGCCAAAAGCCGCCCAAACCGGTCGAGCCGTTGAGGAGAGGCGACAAGCTCAGAATCCTCTGCCCCAACTGCCGCAACGTGACCTCATTCCTCGCCTAGCCGGGATGCTTTGATGAAGCTGTTCGCTGTGCCCCGGCTGACAGAAGCACAGACCGAAGGATTGACGAAGCGTCCTCTATCGCCGCGTTGATTTGCGGAGATCGGGCCTCGCCAAACGCTATCGTCCCGGGCTGAGCGGCCAGGACCAGGGTCTTTGCGCCGCATTCACTCATCAGGAACCGCTCAATTAACGAAAGCGACGGCGCGTGCGTCCCCAGACAATCGCCGGATAATTGGTCAATACTGAGAAGTCTCAGTTCGCCGAGGCTCCCGTCGAAGCTGGCCGCGTCAACGATTATTACGAGCGCCGGACCAAGCTTCACGATAGGTCCGAGAAAATCCTCGGGCACGGTTCCGGCGTCAAACGCCCTATCCCGAATGAGATGCGAGAGCCTACTGGCGACCTCAGGTCCGAAGCCGTCGTCGCCCCGCAAGGTGTTGCCGATCCCCAGGACAACAACCTTGTCCGCGCTAACTCGCGAGACCTCGGCCTCGAGCTCTTGTCTCAGCCGATGATGTTTATCTTCTGTCATGGCATCTATCCCGGTCGTGAACCATAGAACGGTCCCCTCGGAACCTCAACAGCCGGTGTCGCCAGGGGTTTGACCCTGGATTGTACGTAACGTCGAGTCTTGACTTTTGTGCCCCTAGAAATGGTGCTCGCTCGCGGGTTAGGGGGCCGAGGTGCCCATGCGCTAGTTCCCTCATCGCCCGGCTTCAGCCGCGGCGACGCATAAGGCTATCATTGTATCAACCCACTGCTTCAGCTGTGGGATTTGGGGGAGCCAACACCTCTCCCTTACGTTCTCCTCAGATGAGGATTCTGGAGAGGGAGGATGGTGCGCCTCACGTCCTCAAGTCACCCGACTCGAAGTCGGGTGCTAATATAATGAGAGCCATCTACATGACCGCGTTGAAACGCGGTCGAGATGACAGCAAATCATATACCTACAATCTATAGTCACACCCATCGCCGGCGCTGACCATCTGAAAGCTTCATCCAAGCCACAGAGCTGCGGGCTTGCGCTCTGGTTCGCGCAGTGAAACAAGAAGTCGGTCCCTAAGGACTGGTGCACAGATGTTCCCAGTGTGATAATGATTGCTTTGAAGAGTATGAGGTCGAAGACTGACCTATGCATCTAATGAATCAGAAAAACCGGCGGGTCACTAGTTGAGAAGAGCGAATACATCAGATAAAGGGCGCACTCGCCCCGGAAGATCGCCGAGCGGGCTGCACCTTGCGTTTACGGCGCTGGGGGGCCTGGTCCTGCTATTCATCGTCGCGCCACTTCTTGGGATATATCTGAAATCCACGTTCGGCGAGGTCGCAGACGCGGCACAAGAATCGGAGGTCTGGGAGAGTATATGGCTTACGGTCTGGGTGTCGATGGCGGCGACGCTCGCGTTCGCGGTTGCCTGCATCCCGTTCGCATACATCCTCGCCCGCAAGAGCTTCCCATTCAAAGGGGTGGTCACCGGCATCATTGACCTGCCGATAATCGTGCCGCACTCCGTTGCCGGGATCGCCATCCTGGGCGTGCTTGCGAGGGACGGCGTCTTGGGCGGCGCGGCAGAGTCCGTGGGCGTTGAACTCATCGGCACACCATTCGGGATAGCCGCGGCCATGGCCTTCGTGAGCGTCCCGTTCCTCATCAACGCCGCCCGCGAGGGATTTGCGGCAGTCCCAGAACGGCTCGAGAACGTGGCGCTTGCCCTCGGCGCCTCCCCGCTCAGGGTCTTCTTCACGGTCTCAGTTCCGCTGGCCTGGCGAGCCATCGTCTCCGGACTCATCCTGATGTGGGGTCGGGGCATGAGCGAGTTTGGCGCTGTCATGATCGTCGCATACCATCCGATGATTACCCCCGTTCTTATTTACGAGCGGTTCGGGGCATTCGGCCTCAAATACTCCCGCCCGGTCTGTGTGCTTTTCATGTCCGTGTGCCTCGTCGTATTCATCATCCTCCGCGTGCTGGCCTGGAAAAGGAAGAATGCTGACAATTAGGAACTTGTCCAAATCACTTGGCGCATTCTCCTTGCGAGGCGTCTCGTTCGATGTGAACGAGGGCGAATACTTCGTGCTGCTAGGGGCCTCAGGCGTCGGCAAAACCGTTCTGTTGGAGATGATCGCAGGCCTCACGAGGCCCGATTCAGGGCAGATAATCCTAGATGGCAAGGACCTCACGAACGAGAGTATGCAGAAGAGAAGAATCGGCCTGGTATATCAGGATCAGGCGCTTTTCCCACATCTTTCGGTCCGAGATAACATCGCCTACGGGCTTCGCTGCCAACGGCTCGGACGTCCGCAAATCCGCAGCAAAGTGAACGAGCTTGCCGAGAGCGTCGGCGCGCAGGAGCTTCTCGACCGGAGCATCGAGGCCCTATCGGGGGGCGAGGCGCAGCGAGTGGCGCTTGCCCGGACCCTCGCCATAGAGCCACGATACCTCCTCCTGGACGAGCCTATCGCGTCGCTCGACGTGCAATCACGCGGGGAGGTTCGCACGCTCCTTCGGAACCTGAATCGACATGGCCAGACGATGCTCCACGTTACGCACGACTACGAGGAGGCAATCTCACTGGCCACGCGGATAGCGATCATGGAAAACGGGACAATCGCTCAAACCGGGACCCCCGAATCGATCTTCC
>CAYZPW010000089.1:0-14849 GCA_964480475.1 uncultured bacterium
CTATAAGAATGGTCCTAAACTGATCATCTTCGTAAACATAGCAATACTGTTTCCTCTCTCTTGCGTATTGTTTCTGTGATTCCCATCTCCTGTCAGCCTCTTGCTTGTCATGAACGGTAAGTGCGCTCCTGATACTTCCTCTGACTGCGCGGAGTAGGCCATAGAGTCTCGAATGCGCCGAAAACCATTCTCTGACGTTAGTGTTGGACGTAGCTTGGTTTTCTTGGGAACTCGTCTTATCCCGGGGGTAATGCACCGAGGAGAGCCAAGAAACTCTCTTGGCCGAGCGCTCATCCTCTTTGGCTTTCCGGATCTGACGCTGCAGAGTTTCGTCTTTTGATTTCAGCCAAGTCAGCTGGTTCCTGTCGTAAACGTGGCAATATGAGTCGTGAAGGTCATTCCCAGCATAAAAAGCCTCGATCACAAGCTTGGGGTGAAGGCGGATAGCTTCATCCAACAGAACAATGCTATCTGTGGGTCCGCTGCCTGCATACCCCATATTGTATACTGTGAAATCGGACAGTCTTGCTAACTGTTGGGGCCAGGCTGATTCTGGCGGAACTCCACTCCCGTATGTTTGGGAATCACCCAAAGCTACTATGTCAACTTCTTCAGGGACGAACAGGTTTCGGAACCCGTTGCTGTCGTGGTCGGGACGAGCTGGATTAGGTCTGCTTCCCAACTCCGTGTCCTTTACGGTAGGCGGAACGTTGCTTCCGCCGGAGATTAGCACAGAACTCGCTTTCTGAGAGATGAGGCACGCAAACTGAAGGAGTCCCTCAGAAACCAGTGCTACTCCTAATACCATCGCCGCTATGAATAGTATATGCTTCAAACCCATTCTTCGATTTCGCATTGGAACTCCCTGATACTCTTTGATGTTTTGGGCAGCGATGTGTAGACCTCAGATTCAATGGAACGAGTTGGCCATAATGAGTATTGTACAATCGGTCTTGCTCGATACAACAAGCTGCCAGGAGATCCACTCCACCTTAACCACGGGTCCAGATTCTGGGGAGAAATATGGCGGAAATGATGTTTCCACAAGACGTTCATCGCTTGAGCTTGATTCCAGCATTTCGTATTCCTGCTAGCACTAGTTTCGCGATAGCTTCGTGCCCTGCTGCGTTAGGATGGCCGTCCTGCGTCATTTGATACGGTTGATTGCCTTCTTGAAGACACTGTCTCAAAGCGGGTAAGGCATCTACCCAGTAGATCGAACGCCCGTCGAGAAACTCCTTTGTTGCTGCCCAGAAGGTCTCTTCGTTTTCGATCAATCTCTGATACTTGCTGGTCATTCGACTAGGGTCCCGGAGAACCAATTCCTTGAAAACCAATTCTTTGGTGGGGATTAATAGCAATATGAAGTCTATGTCTTTGCTTTGCGTTCTTTCCCTCAGTGCTTTTATTGCTTTGCGACAGATGTTCTGACCCTCTAGTATTCTTGGATCCGCGAGGTCCAAAGCGTAAAGGCGAAGAGTCGGCCTGAGAATCGTCCTAAACTGATCATCTTCGTAAACATAGTAATTCCTTTCCGCCGCGGATTGTTTTCGTGATTCCCATATCTTGTCGGCGCTCCCGATACTTCTCGTGACTGCACTGAATAGTCCATACAATCTCGAATACTTCGAAAACCATTTTCTGACGCTCGTATTATTTGACCGCGGGTAAAGCGGCGACTTCGAAGCTCTCTTGCCCGAGCGCTCATCCTCTTCGGCTTTGCGGATCTGACGCTGCAGAGTTTCGTCTGCTGATTTCAGCCAAGTCAGCTGGTTCCTGTCGTAAACGTGGCAATATGAGTCGTGAAGGTCATTCCCAGCATAAAAAGCCTCGATCACAAGCTTGGGGTGAAGGCGGATAGCTTCATCCAACAGAACAATGCTATCTGTGGGTCCGCTGCCTGCATACCCCATATTGTATACTGTGAAATCGGACAGTCTTGCTAACTGTTGGGGCCAGGCTGATTCTGGCGGAACTCCACTCCCGTATGTTTGGGAATCACCCAAAGCTACTATGTCAACTTCTTCAGGGACGAACAGGTTTCGAAACCCCTTACGATCGTGGTCGGGACGAGCTGGATTAGGTCTGCTTCCCAGCTGTACATCCCCATCCCTTATGACATTGTATCTGTCGTCTAGCGTGGGAACATGATGATCTTGGCTAAGCATAGAATTGGCTCTAGGCAAGATAAGACACGTGACCTGAAGAAGTGCCTCAGAGGCTAACGCTACGCCGAGTATCATTAATGCAGTAAACAGTATGCGTTTCCGTTGTGACATCGCGTTTCGCATCAGAACTCCTTTGCTGCTCATCCAGATTCTGAGAAGAGCTGTATTCATTTCAGATTCATTGGAACGAGCTGGCCATAGTAAGTATTGTACAACGGCTATGCAATCAATAATCTGGCATGGGCTTCGTGTCTTGCGAGGCGCTATTGTGGGACAAGATCGCAAATGAAGAGTGAAGGAAGCAAAGAGATGATGTGGCTCATTATCGCAATCGCTGTCTATCTGCTGCTTCAGATCGTCATTCTGCCATATTTCGGTGTAGAGACGTGACTTTCGGGAGTATGTGGTGTCGGGTCTCGACACGAGCAGAATAGCGAGCAACAAGAAGCGCCTCACAGAGACAGCGCGGCGCGGGCCAGGCGTGGGGAATAGTCCGCTGACCCAGATGCTAACCGGGGCTGATGAGGTGGGGTCGGTGTGAAACGTCCTGTTTCGACAAAGCGCGTCGCTGGAAACCTGCTGCTGGTCCTGGCTTCTTTGGGTGTGGCGGCGCTTGGAGCGGAACTTGTGTTGCACTATATCGACCCGCGCGAGCAGCCGGAGGAGGGCAAGGTTTTCTATGAACACGATGACGTGCTTGGTTGGCACAAGATTCCCAATGAGGAAGGCGTTCTGGTCCAGCCGGAATACGCGGTCTTCAAGAAGATCAACGCAAAGGGCCTCCGAGGACCAGAATGGCCCTACCAGAAGCCGGCCCTCCGCCTTTCAAGGATTCTGTGTTTGGGGGATTCATATTGCGAGGGCTATGCGGCAGAGCTACAAGACCTGTTCACTGAGAAGCTTCAGAGGCGGCTGGACAGTTGGGATAGCGGCCGCTTTCAGGTCATAAACGGCGGCACCGGGGGATACAGCACCGATCAGGAGCTACTCTTCTTTCGGACAGAGGGCTACAAGTATGAGCCCGACCTCGTGGTCCTATTCTTCTACTACAACGACGTGGTCGTCAACACTCAGGACACGTATTGGGACGCGCCAAAGCCGCTTTTCAGGCTCGAGGGGGACAAGCTGCGTTTGATGAACGTGCCAGTGCCGATGCCCAAGAGACGCGAGAAGAGCGAAGAGCTATCGCTCGGGGAGTGGCTCTGCGCAAATTCTCGAGTCTATTCCTTTTTCGCTGATGAGCTTGGAGAATTGTCCTGGAGGTGGCTGTTCGGTGCAAAGCAGCCTGTTATGCCGCCGTCCTATAAGGAGTTCATCGTCTTTCAGAGCTCGCCGTCTCTGGAGACGCAGCGTGCCTGGAAAGTAACCCTGGCGCTGCTGGGCCAGCTCAAGAAAGAGGTCAATGCCATTGGCTCTAGGCTGGTGGTCTTTCACGTCCCCTTTAAGGCTACTGTTCATCTCGATGAGTTTGAGGCGCTCAGGCGGCGTTACAGGATTCCCGCGGAGCTGTGCGACGTGGACAGACCGCGCAAGGACCTGGCCGCTGTGTGCCGCCGTCTGTCGATACCGCTCATAGACCCTCTGGACCGGTTCCGAAAGCGTGCAGAGGCTTTGAGGGCCCACGGCAAGCGGTTGTATTTCGTTCTCGATGACCACTGGACACCCGATGGCAATGAGTTGGTTGCGAGCATCCTTTATGACTATATCGTCAGCAACTACTCGGACGAATAGGCGCGAAGCCCGGAATGCTCCTCCTGGAAATCCACGAGCGTCGCTTTTCGGATGCCGGCGAGGCGGTCATTCGCCCTCGCAGGGCCTTTTGTCGCAAGGCTCGCTTCGCCCACAGCATGGAGCTGACCTGTCGCATGTGGAGCGATCTTTGCCACTGCCGGGGCCAGTGGACCCAGAGGCATGGATGTGCTTGTAGTCCGTGGCGTAGAAGCCGTGACCCTTGAAGATGATCCCAGCACCGGCGCCTAAGACCCGACGTACCCTGCCGCCACATTTCGGACACTGCTGGACCGGTTCATCGCTCATGTCTTGCAGCACATCAAAATGCGTGCCACACTGTGTGCACCTATACTCATAAGTTGGCATTTGAGAACCGTTCTATCGTCATTGTTGTTTCACTGTCCAAGAAGCTCGGCTCATCACTCGTTGAGTATTTGCTTTCGAGCAGCAGATTTTGCCTCATCATAGACCTGTTTCAAAGGCACCCTCTGGTCAACAGCAACTTTCCTACATGATTCGTATTCCGGCGCAATGTTCTTGACCTCCTTGGCGGAGCTAGCTACCTTCGCATCTACCTGGCCGAATCTTGTATCGAGAGAAATGGTTTTTCTAAATAGCTTTTGCCTGTCTAAATGCGCGATTCGGACCCCAAGGGATGTTGTCTCTGAGAAGACCGTTGCCAAACAGGCGCTCTGATTCTCTTGCCGCGCCAAAACGCTGAGTAAGGTCCCTAATCTCCCTTTCTTCATAACAATTGGCGTCATGAACACGTCCAAAGCACCCTGCCTGAGCAGTTCCTCGCAAGCATAATCCAGAACCTCCGGGCTCATATCGTCCAGGTTCGTCTCGAGCAGCACAACTTGGTCATGATCGTAGCTATAGGTTTCCGTCTCACCGATGAGGACCCTTAGCATGTTGGGTATTTTAAGGTCTCTGCTGCCGAGGCCGTAACCTATGCTGTCGATTCTCATGGCGGGCATCGCGCCGAAACTACCGCACAGGTTCTTCAGAAGGGCAGCGCCGGTGGGCGTCACGAGCTCGGCCTCGATGCCGCGCGAGTAGATCGGCAGTCCCTTGAGGAGCTCGAGCGTCGCGGGTGCTGGGACTGGAATCTCTCCATGCTGGCACTTGACGAAACCAGTTCCAACGTGAATCTTGGAGCAGTAGGCCCTCTCGATGCCGAGCAGCTCAAGCGCCGTCACAGAACCAACGATGTCAACTATGGAATCAAGCCCCCCGACCTCGTGGAAATGGACCTCTTCAATGGCCTTTTGGTGAATGCCCGCCTCAACTGTCGCTATATGCTCGAAGACCCTCTTGCTATTGGTCTTGACTCCGCCGCTCAGCTCACTCCCATCGATGATCTTGACTATGTCATGCAGGTGGCGATGCACGTGTTCCTCCTTGGCATCAACGTTGAACTTCGTGCCCGATAACTCCCCCTTCATACCTTTTGTGGCGCTCAGCTCAAACCCAGAGACACCAAGCCTACCGAGCTCCTGCTCGAGGCGCCTCAAGGCAAGGCCAGCATCTAGCAGAGAGCCAATAAGCATGTCTCCGCTGGCCCCTGAGAAGCAGTCGAAGTACGCGATTCTCATTTCATTCTCCCACCCGATTTATCATGCTTGCCGCGTATCCAGCTCCAAAACCGTTGTCGATGTTTACGACCAAGACGCCCGGCGCGCAGGAGTTCAACATCCCCAGCAGAGCCGAAAGGCCACCAAAACTTGCACCATATCCCACGCTGGTGGGGACCGCGATGACGGGCCTATCTACAATGCCGCCAACAATGCTCGGCAGCGCACCCTCCATGCCAGCCACAACCACGATGACGTTGCCTTGCATCAATTGCTCCCTGTTGGCTAGAAGCCGGTGGATGCCCGCGACGCCCACGTCATATAGCCGATCAACTCGGTTGCCCATTGTCTCAGCCGTAACGGCCGCCTCTTCGGCAACCGGCACGTCCGACGTCCCTGCGCTGACAACCAGAATGGGCTTATCACTCCTCGCGCTGTCCGGTTTCCCGACGACCACCACTCTCGCCACCTCGTGATAGACAGCGTCGTTTCTAACCTCTCTGACAGCCTCGAACGCCGACTTACTGGCCTTTGTGGCCAGAACGGGAGCGCCAGACAATGAGAGGGTCTGCACGATCTTCGCTACTTGTTGGTTCGTCTTGCCTGTGCAGAGCACGACCTCGGGAAACCCCTTACGCAATGCCCTATGAGTATCGACCTTCGCCCAGCCTAGGTCCTCATAAGGAAGGTGCTTCAACCGCTCAAACGCCTCGTCCGGCGTAACTTTCTCGGCGGAGACATCCATAAGAAGCTCCCTAATCTTCTCTCTGTCCAACCTTCCTCCTTTGCCCAAGCACCTCGCTCATGCTGCCTGTCCTATATCCCTCGAGGTCCAAGCTCACGTATGTATAACCCAGCGCCTTGAAACGACGAACGACGCTGGCCGAGATCTCCTTCTCAGCTACCAGCGCGATGTCCCCCCTGGGCACCTCGATCCTCGCTGTGTCGCCGTTATCCCGCACCCTAACTTGACCAAATCCCAACTCCCTCAAGAACTCCTCGCACCTCTCTATCCTCGCGAGCCGTTCCACCGTTATCTCCACCCCAAACGGCACTCTCGTCGCGAGGCAAGAATCAGACGGCTTGTCCCAGGTAGGAAGGCCGAGCTCCTTCGACACCTCCCTGACCTCCTCCTTGCCAAGCCTCACTTCCCGAAGCGGGCTTCGGATGCCAAGCTCCCTGGCGGCCCTCATCCCTGGACGATAATCGCTCACGTCGTCGTAGTTAGTCCCGTTCACCACCACAGCTGCGCCCACCTTCGCAGCCTCCTCAAGTAATCGGCCACAGACGAGCCTGGCACAGCAGTAGCAACGGTCCATCGTGTTTGCCGCGAACATAGCCTCCTTCATCTGCCCCCCAGCAAAAGTTACATGTCGCACCCCGAGCTCCTTCGCCAGCAATCTCACCTGCTCAAGCTCGCGGCGAGCGTATATCTCACCCGTCGCCGTCGCCGCAGTTACCGCACCGCCGAGAACGTCAGCCGCTACTTTCAGCAGAAGGGCGCTGTCCGCGCCTCCCGAAAATGCAACAAGAACGCTTCGCATCGCCGCAAGAATGCCCATCAAGTGGCGGAGCTTATCGGAAGTTGCCATGTATTCAGCCTCCGGCTCGCGGATCGGCTGCCTCCTCCACAAAAAAACCCGGTGTTCCGGCGCCAGAGCTGAGGCGTTCCTTTTCCACGTACAGTGAGCGCCGGACGCAGAAGCGCCGGCCCATCGTCAATGATCGCAGACGTTGTCGCCGCTCACAAGACTGCCTTGTGTATAGGCATCAGCGAGGGCAGCCGGATGGTCCGTCGGGGCACCGACGATCACCTCTATGTTCTGCTCATCAAAGAGCCTCTTGGCCCGAGAACCCATCCCACCTGCGATGATGACATTGACGTCGCGCTCGCGCAGCCAACGGGGCAACAAGCCAGGCTGGTGTGGCGGCGAGGGGGCACTCTCGGTGTTCATTATTTGTTTCTTGGCGACATCGATGTCGAAGATGGTAAACTGCTCGCAACGGCCGAAATGACCGGCAAGCCTGCCCCCTGATGTGGGTATTGCTACTCTCATTCGATTTTCTTTATTCATTTGTACTGCTGTCTCTCTTGGCATTTCAGGCTTCAGTCCTTTGGCGTGGGCGAGAAACTCCGGCACTTTGGTCATCGCTCCTTCTACATGATCGAGAATCTCTCCCGCTATCTGCCCGAACGCGGCCGCTGCGCCTGAGTTTTTTGCCTCGTCCGCGAACGACTTGCCGGCGTCGGATGCGGCCACTATGGCAGGTTCTATTGGTATGCTGCCCAAGTAAGGCACGTGAAGGTCTTGTGCCATCCTAGCTCCGCCACCGGCCTTGAAGATGTCCACTCGCTCGCCGCAGCTCGGACACACGAAGCCACTCATGTTCTCCACAACACCCAACACGGGGATATGGAGCTTCTTGCAGAAACCAACGCACTTGCGGACGTCAATCACTGACAAATCCTGAGGCGTTGTTAGTATGATTGCGCCATCTGGCCTCTCAATCAGCTGCGCTATCGACAGCGGCTCATCGCCGGTGCCGGGCGGCGAATCGACGATGAGGTAGTCGAGATCGCCCCACTGGACGTCTTTTAGGAATTGCTTGATGACGCCGTATTTCATCGGCCCGCGCCAGATGACGGCGTCGTCGGGACTTTGAAGCAGAAATCCGATGGACATCACCTTCAGATTGTCGCTGAAGGCAATGGGCATGATCGTTTTCTCAAAGCCCTGTGCCCTTGAGTCCTCGAGACCGAGCAGCTTCGGGATGCTCGGGCCATGAATGTCTATGTCCAACAGGCCGACTTTCTTGCCTTGTTGTGACAGGAAGATGGCGAGGTTGGCCGCGACTGTGCTCTTGCCGACGCCGCCCTTGCCGGACAGGACCAGTATCTTGTGCTCTATGTTTGAAAGGCGGTTCGCAATCTCCTGACGGTCCTCAGCCTGTTTTCTCATCCCCGAGTCGTTCCTTTCGGGGCGGTCGGCGCGCGCTTGACGCTTGAACTGCTTGTTATCTCTCATTCTCGCCCTCTATAAGGTTAAAACTTCACAATTCCAACTATGAAGTCGCCAACCGGCAGCCGCAGGAAGCGACCAACTGCATTAAGAACCCCTGAAAGCCACAAAAGGCCTCGCCACGGCAAGACAAACGCAGTTGAATGAACCGCTGCATCCCCGACCGTTTTCAGGAGCGCATTGACCTCCTTCTTGGACATCAAACGCGCCCCGACAAAGGTGGCGGAGCCTCGGCGCCGTCTGAGCCACGCGAGCAAAGACACACGGTTTAGCACGCCCACGACTACCTTGCCGCCAGGCTTTACGCAGCGCGCGATCTCCGCTAGCGCCGCTTGCGCATCGGACATGAACTCGAGCGCTGTGATGGCGCACGCCAGATCGAATGTGTCCCTGTCAAACGGCAGGTTTTGCGCGTCGGCAAGCGAGTATCTTGCGGACGGGATACCCTTTGAAGACGCGACTTGAAGCATTCTCATGGACGCATCAACGCCGATAACGTCAAATCCTGCGCTTACGAAGAACGCCGCCCAGTGTCCAGTGCCGCAGCCGACCTCGAGCATTCGTCTTCTATCGGACGGCGAGCCGAGCGCGTGGGCAATCTCCCTCTTCTGTATGCGGTCGTACATCTGCCCCACCGGGCCTTCATACCAGCTGTCGTATCGGTCCGCAACGTTGTCGAAATCCAGTTTGCCGCCAGGCGCATCGTCCAGCACAGCGGGCTCCTATTAACGCATTTCAGATACGACCTGTTGCCACAGCGCCTTGATCTCCTGCGCTACGGCCCCGGTGGTGTAATCAACGACTGTCGTGCCCATGACTTGTGCCTTTGTGACTGCCACATCGTATCTAATTCTGTTGAGTGCCTTTGCGCCGCTCTCCTGTGCAAACGCCTCAATTGCCTCGGTCATCTCGACGTTAAGGTCGAACTTGTTGACGCACACCGCGGATTTGACGCCAAAATGCTTGGTCAGCTCCAGCACCCGCCCGAGGTCGTGCTTGCCGGAAAGCGTTGGTTCTGTGACGATAAGCACGAAATCGGTGCCCGTAACCGAGGCGATAACAGGACAGCCGATGCCCGGAGAGCCATCGACCAGCAGCAGTTCGAGGCCGCGCTCCTGTGCCAATTGCTTTGCCTGCTTGCGGACAAGCGAGACCAGCTTACCGCTGTTCTCCTGAGCGGCAAAGAGCCTTGCGTGAACCATCGGCCCGTGCCTCGTCTCGGAGATGAACCACTCGCCGCTTTGGGCGTCCTTAGATTCGATAGCGTTCTCGGCGCAGAAATGTGCGCAGACGCCGCAGCCCTCGCAGGCGAGGGGGTCGATACGGAACGTCTTCGGGACCATCCCGTTGCCGGGCCCATCGAAGTATATCGCGTCAAACCTGCATATCTCCTCGCACTTGCCGCAGGCCGTGCAGTGGCCGGGGAGAATGCGAACGTCCCTTCCGCCTACGAATCTCTCGCGAGAGAGTATGCGAGGCGCAAGGACGAGATGAAGGTCGGCGGCGTCAACGTCGCAATCCGCAAGGGCCTTATTCTGCGCAAGCGACGCGAACGACGCAACGATGCTGGTCTTGCCTGTCCCTCCCTTGCCGCTGATGACGACGAGTTCTTTCATCGGGTCCCTCCCCAGAGCCTCTGGACTAGCGGCTGAAGGCGGTCGGAGTATCCCTTCACGGCGTCGATCGGCAGCTTGCCCGTTGAATAGGCGACGGCGACGTCCCGGTCGTCCGGAATCTCTGCCAGCACGTCGATTTTGTGCTGCTTGCAGTATCTCAGCGTCTTGTCGTCCCCAACGTCGCACCGGTTGATCACGACTGCGATGGGAATGCCGATCTGCCTCGTCATGTCGATTGCGAGCTTGAGATCGTTGAGGCCAAACGGCGTGGGTTCCGTTACCAGGATGACTAGGTCGGCATCCCTGACCGTCTCGACAACCGGGCACGTGGTACCCGGAGGAGCGTCCAGAACCGAAATACCATCCGCCAATGCGCGCCGCTTAACTGCCTTCACCAGCGGCGGCGAAAGCGCCTCACCGATCTTCAGCTTCCCTTGAGCAAAGGCCACGTCCCCGGCCCGGCCATCCTCCACCAGCCCGATCTCCCTATCGATTTCGCTTATGGCGTTCGCAGGACACACGAGCACGCATCCACCGCAGGCGTGACAGAGCTCCTGGAAGACGAGCGTCTTTTTGCCCATGCAGACAATCGCGTTGTATTGACATATCTCCTCGCACTTGCGGCATAACGTGCATTTATCCTGATCGACAACCGGTACCGGCAGATAGACGCGCTCCTGGCCCGTTATCTCAGGCTTCAGGAAGATATGACCGTTGGGCTCCTCGACGTCGCAGTCGAGATAGGCGACATGGCAGCCGGCCCTCGAGAGCAAAACAGAAAGGCACGTTGCGACCGTCGTCTTTCCGGTTCCGCCCTTGCCGCTCGCTATTGCTATTTTCATACTTCCACCATGCTCATCAGTGCAATATTACATCCTTTATGAGTAGAGTACCTGCAACAGCGAAAAGGACTAGCCCAAACATGAACCTCACACCGCGGGATTTAAGTTTTGCAGCCATGACCCGCGAACCACACTGACTGGCGATCAGCACCCCAACAATGCACGGCGCCCATATTGACCAGTCGGGCGCTGCAGCTAGCGCAATGTGCGAAAAGAAGCTCGACCCCGCCGACCACGTGATAACAAATGCCGAGGTGGCGGCGGCCATCTTGGCTTCAAGTCCCGCGATGAACAGCATCGGCACAACAAAGGAGCCACCACCGCGGCCGATTAGCCCCGCCAGAAAGCCAAGCGCTCCGCCACCACATATCCCCAGAATCAGCCGACCACGCGCGGTCAGTCCACCACGCTTCGGCCTCCAACCAGAAAGCATTAGGGTCGCTGCCGTCGCCGTGAATGCCGCAAATACAGCTATCAAGAGGTTGGTTGGGAGCTTTACATTAAGCCAAGCACCGACCGGGGCAAGGCCCACTGAGGCAATCGCAAAAGGCACACCAGTTCGCCAGTCGATCAGCTTCTTACGTCCGTATGTCAAAGCCGCCGAGGAACTGTTCAGGACATTCAGCAGCAGGCCAAGCGGTATCGCTTCGGTCTTGAAATCCATTCCCATCCAGAACAACACCGGGACGTAAAGCTGTGACCCGCCCATGCCAAGCATCGAAAACACGAATGCGATGCAGAAGACGACCAGCGGAGCAAGAATCGTCATTCCCATCTAGTTACTTGCCTGGTTCCTTCCTACTTCTGGTGCCAATCTCTCTTGCCTCTGCCTCTGAGATATCGTCCTGCCATCCTGAGCGCGCGTCCGATCTGGTATCAAATCGAGGAATGAAAGGTTTGATGTCCACGACGGGACTACCGTCGAGAATATCCTCATCCTCGATGAATAGCACATTCTTCTCTCGCTTGACCAGTCGAACCAGACTTAGGCCGATGGGGTTGGGCCTTCTAGGCGATCTTGCAGCAAATACGCCCTTTTTGACACTTTCGAGATAAGGCTTGACCTTCAAGGCCCAAGGTCCCGCTTTATGGAAAATATATAGGATGAAGATGTGCGAGAATCCATCCAGATCATCCAGGCCCTCTTCATATTCGGGCAAGATAACCACTCTTGCTTGAGAGCCTTCACCGTAAACCGGCTGGATTGGCGTCTTGTCTTTATTGACGTGGCTGCAAGACACAAAACCAATCGGCCGAATGATGTATCCGGTATGACTGGCAGGATTCACCGGACAATCTGCCCAAGGCCAGCGGCGTATGCTGCCGCCCTGCCCGGAACGCACCGGGAGGAGACAAGGCGAGCCAGCCCGGAATAACCGCAACTGTCCGTCATTGCCGCGTCATCAGCGCGCCACATTTGGGGCATTTGACCTGTGTGCAGGGCATCTGCAACTGGTGCGGCATCGTCTCTCCGCAACTAGGGCAAACGCAGTTGCCTCCGGGGCCCGCTGCGAAGCCGCCGCCGCGACCTCTACCTCCGCCAGCGCCTCCGCCCATTCCGCGTCCAGCTCCGCTCCCACGGCCTGCACCCGTCCCGCGTCCACCCATTCCACGACCCGTTCCCGGACCCTGTCCCGTTGGTCCTGTTCCGTCCCCTCTTGGCATATTATCTACTCCTTCCCAGTATCATCTCTCGAGGCCACCTATCCAACGTGATTCGCCCAATGGCCCCGCAATATCCACAACACAGACTATCATACAAAACAAAGACGGGCGCCCGGTCAAGAAAGATGTGTCCTGCCCGAGCGCCCTTAGTTCATGCAGATTACTCGGCCTTGCTCTTCTCCAGCTCTTCCATGCGCTTCCGAATCTCGGTCAGGCTGTTCTCGAGGTATTCAGCCTGGGTCTTGAGCGCACTGGTCTCCTGCTCAGGGGTTGGTGCATAACCCGGTGGAGGCGCATAACCGTAACCAGGAGCACCCCACGCGGGCATACCCGTCGCGGCGCGCTGCCAACCCGTCAAGCCGGTCGCATAATACTGGTTCCGCCAACCCCGGCCTCTCCCGAAGCCGCCTCCAAAGCCCATGCCTCGTCCGCCAACGGGATTCATGTAGCCCGGCACATTGTATCCGGCGCAGTATCCGGCCGCTCTGCCGGTCATCGGGCCCATTCCTGCTGGCCCAGTTCCGTCTCCTCTAGGCATATCTGTCTCCTTTCTCTTGTCGTTGAATCGTTCTGTTCATTCCTGACCACGAAAACTGCGCTTGCTAGAACCGCCTGCCGCGCCCAGCTCCTCGGCCTCGCGCGCCAAAACCTCTGAAAGCTCTGCCTCCTCGGCCAAAGAAGGTTCCTCGCAAAGCAGGATACGGCCCAGGGCGAAAGCTAGAGCCCGGCACCGGCGTCCCTGCGACAGGATATCCCCACCCAGTAGCGCCAGTGGCGAGACCCGTAGGAGACTGGCCAACCGGCACAGCGCAGTAGCCCATCCCTCGGCCTGTCAAAGGCCCAAGACCCATCGGGCCCGTTCCGTCAAAACCTGGCATCATTTAACTCCTTTCCTACGTTCAATCTCAGTGTGCTGCTCCTGTCCGTTATGGACTGCTAGTGGAAACAGTAGGCCAACTGCCTCCTCATTCTAAGTTACACACGCCAGTTGGACAGCTCATGCCTTCCGAGCTGCTACTTGTCGATGAGCCAAACATTGAAGGCAACCGGCGCGGCTCCTTGGCATTGCACTTAGGGCAGGAAACCGATTCGCTACCCTCGTTCATCCCCTGGAGGAGCTCGAAGCGCTCTTTGCACTCCCGGCATTCATACTCATATATGGGCATTAAGGATAAACCTCCTCTCCCTTTTTCCTTTTCCGCTTTTTTCCTTTTCTCCCGTTTCCCCTTGTGGGGAAACACCTCTACCAGTGTCCCCGCACGTCCGAGCCTGAGGCTGGCTTGAGGTCGCCACTCTTGAACTTCTCGAGCGCCTCGGCTACGGTCCCGCTCGCAGCGGTTACCACCTTGATTCCAGCTGCACTCAACGCCCTGAACGCGTTGGGGCCGATGTGCCCGGTGATTAGCACCTCAACTCCCTTGTCCGCTATCAGACTGGATGCCTGGGGACCCGCGCCGTGCGCCGCGCTCATCGGCCCACTGTTATCATGCGCCTCAAACTTGCCGGTTTCGCTATCAACAAAGATAAAAAATGGCGCCCGCGCAAAACGCTGGTCAATCTTGCTATCGAGCGTCTTTCCCTCGGCACTGATTGCAACTTTCACCTTCTGTTTCCTCGTTTATTGAATAATCCACCACAACGACCGTGACGAAAACGCTTGCCACCCCGGCGTCCACCAATTCCTATAAGCGCCGCAAAATCGCTGGTCTCAATCTCTCCGTTGAGAAAAGCCTCCACAACGTCATTAACGCATCCGTTGGCCCATCCGGCAAGAGAAATCCCAGAATTCGTCAGCATCACCGCAAGCGGCCTGGAAACCGCCCCACAGATCAAGACGTCGAGGCCAAGTCCGGCTATCCTCCTCGCCCGAAACGGCAAGTATGTCTCCGGAAGCTCGACCTCATCCCGATCGACCTCCTTCCCGTCCTCAATGTCCAGAACCAGAAGCCGCTTGCACCCGTCGAGCACCGGCGAAATCCTGTCTTCCCAGACTGAAATGCCAACTTTCATCGTCATCTCCTGTCCCTATTTAAGCATCTTCTGTGCCAAACTCGCCCCAATCGTCGCTGTATGCCCACAATCCACATCTATTAGGCCGTCTATGGGGGCTGTCTGGATGAGAAAATGGGCTGCAATTCAGTCGCGATGGTTGCAAGTATGCAACTCATCGCGCGATAACGTTGCATATCGCGACCATTTGACATGAGTGCAAATCTCCGCAGGGGATACC